>DAOOVG010000068.1:0-12301 GCA_035369865.1 Paludibacteraceae bacterium
TACCATTAAGATATTTGGTTCTACATCTGGCAATAAATCAATAGGTAAATTACTTAAAGAAAACAGCCCTAAAATAACTACTCCAATAAAAATCAGAGAAGTCATAATAGGTCTTTTAACAGAACTTTCGTATAAACTCATAATTTTAAATTTAGAACTTCGTTATTTAAAAAACTTTGCTCAGTTTATTTTTTCAATAATCATTATTTGACTACATTTACTTTTACTCCATCAGCAAGGCGAGCTTGTCCTGCAACAACTACTTGTGCCCCATCTTCTATACCGGAAATAATTTCATATTCATTTCCAATTTTCTGCCCTAATTCTACCTTTTGATAGGTCACTTTCCCATCTTTATAAATATAAACGAAATATTCACCTGAACCGCTTTGCTTAATTACTGCCTGATCAGGAACTACAATAGATTTTACTGTGCCAAAATTTAATTTTACCCTTGCAAACATACCAGGACGAATTTTGTAATCATTGTTATTTAATTTGATTTCAACAGAAAAAGTTCTGGTTCTTTCATCAATAGTAGGATAAATTAAGTTCACTTTCCCAGTAAAAAATTCATTTTTTAAAATATCGAATGTTACTTGAGCAGGCATTCCTAATTTTACATCTGAATAATTTGTTTCAGAAACATTTACAATTGCCCTTACCGGATTTATCTGCATAACAACTAACACAGGAAATTGAGCACTATAAATATCTCCATTATCATAATTTCGAGCAGTAACAACTCCGTTGGTAGGACTTAACAAATAAGTGTTTTCGGCCAAATTTTGCAAATTGGTCGTTGCTACATCAAGTTGCAATTTTGCATTATCCAATTCCTGCTGAGAAGCACCACCCACATTAAAAAGTTCTAAAACACGATTATAAATCCGCTGATAATTAGCAACTTGATTTTCTAAATTTGATAAATTTGCATCATCCATCTGAACTAATTTTTGCCCTTTTGAAACATGATCACCTACTTCGACGAATATTTTTCGGATTCGACCTGGTGCGGCAGGAGCAACATTATTTTTGACTTCAGGCAAGATAGTTGCTGTTAAGTTGGCATATCGTTCAACATCCCGCAATGACACCTGCTGAATACGAACATTTGGAATTTCACTTTCAATTTTGGTTTTCTTTTGTCCTGATTTTCCGCATGAAGTAAATCCAAATACTATTGCTAAAAACAGAATACCAAATTCTATTGTCCTTTTCATTTTGAATATTGATTATTTAATTGTTTAAAAATCTAATTAATTCTTTATATTTTATTTTCCTAAAAGTTTTTCTAAATCAGCTTTTGCTGACAAATAATTATAAATAGACTGATTATAAGCTAAACCAGCTTGCGTATAGACTAATTCTGCATTTGACAAATCAAGATAAGTAGAAGCTCCCACTTCATACATTTTTTGCGATATAAGCAATGCCTTTTCAGCCTGACGTAATCCTTCTTTATTGGTTTCAATTGTCTTAATTGCTTGATTGATATTATCTAAATACGACATTGCTTGTAATTCCAAGCCTCGCCTTAAGTTATCGCGTTGATATTTCATTTCATCCAATTGAACTTTTATTTGCTTTTGTTTATTTATTTTTTCCCCACCTTGAAAAAGAGGAATGGCAAGTGTAATTGCTCCTGTAGAGGTTGGGAACCAATGATAATTTGAAAAAGCCACAGAATCATTTGCCATTGTCATGTATTGATAATTAAAAGAAGCTGAAAGAGTTGGCATTAAAGTGCTTTTCTGAATTTTTAAAGTTTGTTGAAGTTGTTGGGTTTTAATATCGAATTGCTTTAAATCAGAGTTGGCTTGCAAGGTAGTAGTATCGATAGCCAATACATCCGAATATTTTGTAGCTTCATAATCTGCTAAATTCCCTTTTACTTTCAGTCCTGTAAACATGTCAATACCCATAAGCATTTTTAATTTCAAAATACTGAGAGTGACGGCATTTTCTGCTGAAACGAGGTTAGTACTTGCACTTTTCACCTGTACATCTGCTCTTATCCATTCAAATTCAGATACTACTCCTTGTTTATACTTGTTTTCTATAACTTTTGCATTTTCAATAGCAATATCATAACTTTTTTTGAACACATCATAAGAATCCTGAGCTAATAAAGTAGCATAATAAGACTTTGACACTTCATTAATTAAAGAAAGTTTTGAAGAACGAGCGGATTCGAGTGCTAATTCAGCATCCAGCTCTGACATTTGAATGGTTGCCCACAAAGTAGGAGCAATAATAGGGAGAGAAGCTGAAATACCGCCACTAAAGGTATTGTCTTGTCCCACTTCTACTCCTTCAGGTCGTGGTGGCATACCAGGTAAAGAGAAAAACAACTTCTGTTTTTTTATTGCTCTCGAATAATTTCCCACAGCATTTATGGAAGGAAATAAAGCACCCCGTTTTTCTTTCTTTGAATAATCTACCCGTTCAATTTCCTTATCAGCTATTTTAATAGTAGGGCTTTCGCTCAGGGCAATTTCAATGGCATCTGATAAAGTTACGATAAGTGTATCTTGAGCATATAACTTACTATTAATCAATAATAAACTTATCACAACAAAAAAAATTCTTTTCAAATGTTTTTTATTCATATTTTATACTTTTAAATTATTCAATTCAACTAAAATTTAATTAAAAACTCCCTTTGATTCTGATCTATAATTATTTAAAATATTTTCATTCTTTTTCATTTCTACTGGATTCTCTTCCACACCTTTATAATTCTCCTGAACATATTGTAATCCTTCCTCATTAGCAATTACATGAATAATCACGTCAATAAAAAAGTCTATCAATCTTTTCTTTGAATATTTTTTTGAATATTTATTCAAGGTATTAAAAATATTTTTTAAGTGTTCGGAATAAAGAATCGAAATCAAAATTATATCTAAATCTTTTCTATAAAAACCTTCTTCAACACCACGTTTTAAATTTGTTTCAAAAAGTTTTTTCAGAAAATCTTGTCTTATCAAAATATGCTTTTTAAAAACTTCAGGATAATATTTTTTTATATCATTCCACATGAGTGTTGGCTCACAATTTGCTCTTTTTTTGATTTCTTTCAATGATAAAATTAGAAACTCAATAGCATTTTTATTTTTTAGAATACCCTCGAGCTTTTTCAAATAAAATTCTTCTTGATAGAAAAGCACAGCATCTACCAAATCTTGCTTTTGATCAAAGTAAGAATAAAAGGTTTTTTTTGAAATACGCAAATTACTACATATCTCATCAATAGATATATTTTTTATACCTAATTGATGAAATAGAAAACTTGCTTCAAGTAATATGGACTCTCGTATGTCTTTCATGTATAATTAGAAAGTTTGGCAAAATTAGAAAAAAACTTATTCCAAAAATCAAAAAATCATTTATTAATAGTTAATAATTACTGAATGATTTATAAATAATTGATAATCAATCAAATAAAAAGTTAATTAAAAAACTTCAAAAATAAAAAAGTTTCCTGGTTTTTTAAAAAATAATAAAATGAAAAAAATACTTGTGGTTCGGATAAAAAATTACCAAAAAAGAGTTCCAATAAAGGGAATTATTTAAAAATCAATCACCTAAGAATAATAATAACCACAATAATGGAGGGAGTTACAATTTTTTTATTATCAATGATTGTTGTTATGAACAGTGGCAAAAAATCCAAAGGCGCCTTTTTCAAACTTATGGCATTCAATCTTTATTTTATTTATGGTTTTCTTTATTATTTTCCCCTTTATTTGCTATATTTTCTTTTCCTTATCCACTGATAGATAATTCCAAAAAGAGCTAATAAAATTATTGGAAGTGAGATATTGATTACTTGACAAATATTTTTTTTATCACGTACAGCATTTTTATTTAGTAAACGCAACTTAAAAGTTTTGGTACGTAATTGCATCCAACCTTCCTCATCGGCTAAATATAACACTGCATTTTGAATAAAATCTTTATTACCAAATTGTTGATTCATATATCTGTCAAAACCTAAGGGTAATGTTGTACTATCGCTTGCCAGCCCAGAAGTTTCGTTTCTAATGATGTCCCCATCTGCTACAAAAATCTGACGAGTTGGTTTGCTTTGATATTGAACCTTATTTATATTTATCAAACCCGCAGGAAGCATTCTGTTCCTGAAAACCGATTCAAAACTTCCTTCCACCAGAATAGCTACTGGCACATACCCTAAATTGAAATATTCCTTATCATTGGCTTTTGGTAATGCCCTTAAATCAATGGTAGAAGGTGTAGGAATAATATGAGTATTATTAGAAGTAGCAAGCAATACCGTTGATTTTGTATGTGGATTGTCACCTACTGCGTCAACACTAGAACAAAAATCTGTTTTAATTTCTGTTATATTTCTGGTAATAGGATGTTGATATGAAGTAAGAAGCAAAGGTGCAAAATACCAAGGCATTGGTTCGAAGTGAGGAGATTGGTTTTGAGAAGCAACATTTACAGGCACTAAGACACATTGTACATCTTGCAATAGAACAGGATTGACACGAACACCATATCTAAATAGTTGATCGTTTAAATTTATATCCAATGCCCATGCAGGAGAAAATCCAACAGTTGAAAGATTTTCTTTTAAAAGTTGCACTCCGTCAATCAACCAAAGAATACGACCTCCTTTCATAATGTATTGATCTATAATGAATTTATCTTTTTCACTGAAAGGAAACATTGGCTTTGCAACAATCAAAACTTTATAATCATCTAATATCGAAGCATCTGTGCCAATTATACCTCGATCAATTTGAAAATATCGACTTAAAGCTTTACTGATATCATAAGTTTCTGCTTCTGAGAGTTCGCCATGACCCTCGAGAAAAGCAATTTTATTTACTTGGGTACTTGTCAATCGGCGAATAGCATCTGTAATTTCAAATTCGAGATTTTCTATGGAAATATTGATGTTCTGCTCACCAGAATTACCTGGTAAATTCTTCAATAAATTTACCAATGTTTTATTCCCTTTATATTCAATTTCAAGCCAGGGAAAAATAATTTTTTGAATGGCTTTTCCTTCTTTATCACGCTCATAAACTGCTGTTGGGGTCAAGCCATGCGAACTCAATTTTAAATAATTTTCTTCTCTTTCTGTCGAACTTTTTGCCAGCGAAGGATTTATAGTCTTTATTTCTATTCCTTTTTTTGAATAGGCAGATAATTCCTCCAGCATTTGAATCGTTGATTTTTTCATCCTCAAGAAACCAGGATTCAAATCTCCTTCAAGATAAAGAGTCGCTTTGAGTGGATCGTCAAGTTGTTGCATTAACTTTTTTGAAATTGGCGAAAGCGTGTATCGTTTGTCAGAAGTAAGATCTAATCTGAACGGAAAAATTAAAATAAAGACAAGAATGACTAAAAAAATTAAAATGAAAATTCCTTTTTTATTTTTCCAGAGATGGATGTAGCTCATTGAAAAAAATATAAATAATTTACGACAAAAAAAATTCCTTCGGTTCAAGAAAATAAAGAATTCTCTTGCAAAGATAATTAATTCAAAAGAGAGATTAAAAACAAAATAAACTTACTTGCATAAATTTCATTTTGGAAACTAACCTATGTAAATAACTTAAATTTAAGCATATTATTTGTTTGCAAATTTCATATTATTTTTCTGTAAAAAATTTAAAACTATAAACATGAAAAACAAGTTTTTAAAGTAAATATTTTGACGTGTTACAGATTAATAAAAAATCTTATTTCTATTCTGCTGAGCAACTAATTTATTGAACTGGTAAATTTATTTTATTATCTTTGTCCGTATCATATTTTATATAAATCTGAAAAATCCTGATGGATAAGAAACTACCTATCAATTTTATTAAGTTATTGATAAATTGATTATTAATAATTTATGGGAAAAATAATATCATTAGCCAATCAAAAAGGAGGAGTTGGTAAAACAACAACAGCTATTAACTTAGCTGCTTCATTAGCAACCCTTGGTGAAAAAGTTTTATTAGTAGATGCTGATCCGCAAGCAAATGCTTCTTCAGGGTTAGGTATCAATGTTCAATCATTGCAATTTACCATTTATGAATGCTTAATAGATGGAGTTGAACCTAAAGATGCCATTTTGCCAACAGAAATTGAAAATCTGTTTATTCTTCCTTCTCATATTGATTTAGTTGGGGCTGAAATTGAAATGTTGAATTTAGACCATCGAGAAAAAGTAATGCAAAATTTGCTTCGACCTTTAAAACCTTATTACAACTATATTTTGATTGATTGTTCTCCTTCTTTAGGACTTATCACAGTAAATTCACTTACTGCTTCTGATTCTGTAATCATTCCTGTTCAATGCGAATATTTTGCCCTGGAAGGAATTAGTAAACTTTTAAATACCATTAAAATTATAAAAAGCAAATTGAATCCTTCTTTGGAAATTGAAGGTTTTTTACTTACGATGCATGATAACAGACTACGTTTAGCCAATCAAGTATATGCTGAAGTAAAAAAACATTTCCAGGAAATGGTTTTTGATACCGTTATTGCTCGCAATGTTCGTCTAAGTGAAGCCCCAAGCTATGGTAAGCCTGTCATGATGTACGATCCAGAATCGAAAGGAGCTATTAATTATCACAATTTAGCTAAAGAATTGATTGCCAAGCAAAAAGTAAAACTTTAATCAGTTTAAAATAATAAAGAGATAAAAAAATCGTTCCACAGAAAAAAGTTATGGTAAAAAAATCAGTATTAGGAAGAGGTCTGGATGCCTTAATTGACACTGAAAATATTTATACAAGCGGTTCGTCGTCGATAAACGAAGTCGATATTGATTTAATTTTACCTAATCCCAATCAACCACGTTCTTACTTTGACGAAGATTCGCTTTCAGAGTTAGCAACTTCCATTCGGGAATTAGGTGTTATTTCACCCATCACATTGAAAAAAAACGACGATGGCACTTATTTAATGATAGCAGGAGAACGACGATATAGAGCAGCAAAGATGATAGGATTGAAAACTATTCCTGCATACATTAAAACGGCTGCCGATGAAGAGATAGTGGAAATGGCTCTGATAGAAAATATCCAGCGTGAAGACTTAAATGCCATCGAAATTGCACTGGCTTTTTATCGCTTGATAGAAGAGTATCAACTTACTCAAGAACAATTAAGTGAACGGGTAGGGAAAAAACGGGCTACGGTTGCCAATTATTTACGACTATTACGTTTACCTGCTGAAATTCAAGTAGGTATTAAGGATAAAAAAATTGACATGGGACATGCTCGTGCATTAGTTAGTTTAGAAGATCCAGCGATTCAATTGTATCTTTATGAAGCAATTCTGAAAAATAATTATTCTGTTCGCAAAGTAGAAGAAATGGTGAGAAAATATTTAAAAAGCGGCAACTTTGACGGAAAGAATAAACAAAATATTAAAGAAAATCCAATTGAGGAATTAATCGAATATAATGAGTTAAAAAATCGTTTAAATCATCTCTTTGGTACGAAAGTAAATTTTTCATGTAATTCAAAAGGGAAAGGGAAAATTACCATTCCTTTTTCCAACGATGAAGAATTATCGCGTATTATGGAATTATTTGATAAAATTTAAATTGAAATTTAACAGTGCCAAAATATTTCGTGATATTGTTGTGTTTCTTTTCAATTTTTTTAGCAAACATCAATGCTCAAAAACGTTCAAACGACTTAAATGATACCATAAAAAATGATACCCTGTTTTCAAAAAATGATACCATTATAAAGAAAGAGTTTAAACCTGATCCAAACAAAGTAGTATGGTACGGAGCAGTAATACCTGGCTTAGGACAAATTGTAAACCGAAAATACTGGAAATTGCCTATTGTATATGGAGGTTTTTTAGGTTGTGCTTATGCTTATTCGTGGAATTCAGGTAAATATAATGACTATCGTCGTGCTTATTTTGACATCATAGATAGCGATCCAACTACCAACAGTTTTATGGATATTTTACCACAAGGCTATACAATTGAATCTATCGGTGGTATCAGCAGATACACCACTATCTTAAAAACCAAGCATGATCAGTTCCGTCGCTATCGCGATTTAAGTGTTATTGTTACAGTAGGTTTTTATGCCTTGACCCTGGTAGATGCTTTTGTAGATGCTCAATTATATGATTTTGACATTACCCCTGAGTTATCAATGGGTTTCGGACCAACTCTTTTGATTGATAATTCAGAAGCACAAAGAACATTAGGGATGCAACTTTGTTTCCATTTGAAATGAGTTATAAAAATATTTTCCAAAAATGAATTTTAAACCAATAATTTTTATAGGTGTTTTTTTATTGTTGTTCTTTTGGCAATCCAAAACGCAAAATCTTGAAAAAATATCCACTGATAGTACAGATATTTCACAATATAATGAGAATGACACAAGCATTATTATACCCTTTGGATTTATTTCAAATTTAGATCAATTGCTACATTCATGGGCTTTACAAAGAATTGACACAAGTTGTTCAGCCAATGAAGAAATTCCTCTTGTTAATGATTCCATTTATAAAGTGCGTTTATCGCAAATGCCTTGTTTAATAGAAATGCCTTTCCATCCCATTGTACGCTCTTTTATAGAATTATATACTGTTCAAAAGCGTACTTTAATGGAATATATGTTGGGAATGAGTAATTATTACTTTCCCATTTTTGAGCAAATTTTGGATGCTAATAAATTACCTTTAGAATTAAAATATCTTCCTATTATTGAATCTGCATTGAATCCAATTGCAATATCTCGAATGGGAGCGGCTGGATTGTGGCAATTTATGATTTCTACCGGTAAAATGTATGGTTTAGAAATAAATACGTTGATTGACGAACGCTTAGACCCTGTGAAATCTACCAAAGCTGCAGCACGTTTTTTAAAGGATTTATATGATATTTATGGAGACTGGAATCTTGTGATTGCTGCTTATAATTGTGGACCAGGTAATGTAAACAAAGCCATTCGAAGAGCTGGAGGAAAAACAGATTATTGGACAATTTATCCTTATTTGCCTACAGAAACAAGGGGATATTTACCTATTTTTATTGCTGCCACTTATTCATTCCATTATGCTGCTGAACATAACTTATGTCCTGCTATTGTGGATATTCCAGCCATAACAGATACTTTTACCATTCATCAACGAATTCATTTTGAACAAATTGCTTCTGTTTTGCATATTCCAATTGAAGAACTTCGTTGGCTGAATCCACAATATCGTAAAGACATAGTACCTGGTGATATTAAACCTTACACTATTACTTTACCATTAAATTATTCCAGTGCTTTTATAGATAAATTTGAGGAAATTACAGCTTATAGAGCCGACGAGTTAATTAATAACAGAAGAAATGAAATAACTATTATGAAGGCTTCTTCACCATCGCTGGGTGGTTCGGGGAAAGTTACTTATCATAAAGTAAGAAAAGGTGAAACCTTAGGTGGAATTGCAGCTAAATATGGAGTATCAGTTTCCAAATTAAAAAAATGGAATAACATTAGAGGAACTCTAATAAAGCCGGGACAACGACTGAAAATTATCAAATAAAGTAACCCATAATATGGAAAAACTTTATTATTCAATATCTGAAGTAGCCGAAATGTTAGACGTAACGCCTTCCAATTTACGCTTCTGGGAAAAAGAATTCACTCAACTTCGACCAAAACGGAATGAAAAGGGAACACGCTTTTATTCCCAAAAAGATATCCAGACCATTAAGCAAATCAAATATTTAGTTGATGAGCAGAAATTAACACTGGAAGGGGCAAGATTAAAATTATCTCAAAAAAAAGATGAAGTAGCAAAACAACAGGAACTCCTTGAACGTTTAAAAGGCATACGAAACGAATTATTAAAAATTATACAAGCTTTAAACGATTAATCATTTTGGAAAATGAAAAAAATTATTAGTATTGGAATGATGATATTTATCTTTTTGGTGATAAATTCATCGGTATTTGGTCAACAGAGACCAAAGAATGTTATTATTATGATTGGTGATGGAATGGGGCTATCACAAATTTATGCGGCTATGGTTGCTAATAATAATCACTTGGCACTGGAAAGTTGTACTTATTCTGGTTTTTCAAAAACTTATTCTGCCAATCGTTTTACTACCGATTCAGGAGCAGGTGGAACTGCCATTGCCTGTGGTATTAAAACAAAAAATGGAATGATCGGTATGGGACCTGATTCCGTAAAAGCAACTTCTATACTCGAAATTTCTGAACAAAATCAACTTTCGACGGGCATTGTAGTGGCTTGTGCTGTGACCCACGCTACACCGGCGTCTTTTATTGCTCATCAAGTTGATCGAGATATGTATGAAGAAATAGCTGCCGATTTTCTTAAAACAGACATTGACATCTTTATTGGCGGAGGACGTCAATATTTCGAAAAACGCAAAGATAAACGCAACCTTTTAAATGAACTAAAAAACAAAAACTATCAACTTGCCTATACACTGGAAGAGGTAAAAAAAATCAAATCAGGTAAATTGGCAGGCTTGTTGTATGAAGATCATCCTTTTTCCATGCCTGAAAGAGGAAATATGCTTCCTGAAGCGACAATGGCTGCCATCGACATCCTGGACAATAATCCAAAAGGATTTTTCCTGATGGTGGAGGGTTCTCAGATTGATTGGGCTGCTCATGATAATAATACCAAGCAAATCATTAAAGAAATGCTCGATTTTGATCAAACCATTCAGCAGGTTTTAAATTATGCTAAAGAAAAAGGTAATACATTGGTAATTATAACTGCTGATCATGAAACGGGCGGGATGACATTACTGGACGGAAAATTTGGTTCAGATTCATTAAAAGCTGAATTCAGTACAAAAAATCATTCAGGAGTTCCAGTCCCTGTTTTTGCTTTCGGTCCCGGTGCAGAAAATTTTACAGGTTTTATGGAAAATACTGATTTTAAAACAAAAATAGAAAAACTGTTGAATTTAAAAGATAATGATTCAGCAATAAAAATAAAAAACAACATTTATAAAAAAAATCAATAATTAGGAACTAAATTATGGTTACTATTGAACAATTAAAAGATTTATCAGAGCGCCAGGAGGCGTTGAGGAGGTATCTTTGACATAGAAAATAAGGAAATCCAGTTGGAAGAAGAAGAGCTACGAACTCAAGCGCCTGACTTCTGGGATGATTCTAAAGCTGCAGAAAACCAATTGCGAAAAGTAAAGGAATTAAGAAACTGGTTGACAGATTATAATGAAGTTAAAGATGCAGTGGATGAATTAAAATTGGCTTTTGATTTTTTCAATGAAGAAGCTATTAGTGAAAAAGAACTCGACGAGACTTATCAGCGTGCTTTGAACCTGGTTGAAAATCTGGAAATGAAAAATATGCTTTCGCACGAAGAAGATCAACTGGGAGCTGTGATAAAAATTGTAGCTGGAGCAGGCGGAACAGAAGCTCAGGATTGGGCAGAAATGCTTTTGCGGATGTATCAGCGATGGTGTGAGCGCAAAGGCTACAAATGGGAAATTGCTTCTTTCCAACCTGGCGAAGAAGCAGGAATGAAATCGGTAACTTTACAAATTGAAGGCGATAAGGCTTACGGTTATTTGAAAAGTGAAAATGGTGTTCACAGATTGGTTCGCGTTTCGCCTTATAATGCTCAAGGTAAACGAATGACTTCTTTTGCTTCCGTCTTTGTGGTTCCTTTAATTGATGATAGCATCGAAATTGAAATCAATCCAGCCAATCTTACCTGGGATACTTTTCGCTCTTCAGGTGCTGGTGGTCAAAATGTAAACAAAGTAGAAACGGGGGTAAGGTTACACTACACTTTTAAACACCCACTTACTGGCGAAATGAGCGAAATCGTAATTGAAAATACAGAAAGCCGTTCTCAATTCGATAATAAAGAAAATGCTATTCGATTATTGAAATCACAATTATACGAACTTGAATTGGAACGAAGACGTGCGGAACAAGCAAAATTAGAAGCAAACAAGAAAAAAATTGAATGGGGCTCACAAATTAGAAGTTATGTTTTTGACGACAGGAGAGTAAAAGACCATCGCACTAATTATCAAACTTCCAATGTGCAGGCAGTAATGGATGGCGATATTGATGATTTTATCAAAGCTTATTTGATGGAATTCTCCGATTAATTTTTTTGCTTTTTTATTTTTTCTCTGCAAACAAATTTTTCTAAAAAATATATAATCATTTGTTTGAAAGCAAATGAGTCATATTAATTTTATCTTTAAAAAAGAAAAGTTTTATGATTATCCGCAAAGTATCCTACTTTAAGAGGGATAAATTATGGTATATTT
>DAOOVG010000069.1:0-12133 GCA_035369865.1 Paludibacteraceae bacterium
ATTTTATAGAAAAAACGTGTATCCTTGACATTCAGAAAAATAGTGTATTTGCTTGTATTTTGGACAAACAAGGCAAAAAATTTAGAAAACGTTTGGAACCATTCACTCCAAATTTGATAGCTTTGTGTGAGGCGTTGGTAGAAGAAAATTGTGGAAATGTAGCGATGAAGAGCACCAGCATTTATTAGACACCTATTATGGCAAGTTCCTGCATTGGATTTTCGTTAAAATTGACTAATTCCTTTATTAAACAGTTACCTGGTCGAAAAAGCGACGTAAAGCATACAAAGTGGATAGCGGAATGTCTTTAGAAGGATTTGACAAAGGGCATTTTTTCTCCGATAGTGTATTTACAAGGAATCGGCATTTTTTTAAGCTCTTTTCTTTGGGTCGAAATATTGAAAAATATTATCCCGTATACACAAAACGAACAATAGATTTTGTCGACAATGAAATTACACTTGAGACAGGAAAGATAGCAGAGGAAATATTTTATTTTTTCATGTTCGCGGTTTTCAAAAATAAAGCTGGATATTTTTGTTTTGTCCTTTTTGTATGGATTATGGATCAAAAATAATAGATCTATATACTTTTAATGATTAACCTATGATTTATAGAGGAAAGTTAATCAATTCTGTTTAATAAGGAAAGTTTTATTTTTGCCTTGCACCCAAGCGTCTTTTTCATTACTTTTGTAGGCTCTATTTTTACAATTTTTAATTGTAAAAATTTATTGAGATTTAGAAATTTTCACTTATTCTGAATGAAACGCATTAATATCCACAAGGAAGGACGTTTTATTTTATCGGGACTATTACTGTTGATTTTTTGCATTAATGTTGTTATTTATCTGGAATTTCCAGTAACAGTTGTTGCCATTAATACCATTCTTTCAGCATTGGTTTTGTGTTTCTTTACATTTTTTTTTCGAAGTCCGAAGCGTATATTTGAAATTGATGATCCAAGTTTGGTAGTTGCTCCGGCTGATGGAACGGTGGTGGTAATAGAACCTACTTTGGAAACAGAATATTTTGGCGATGAAAGGATGCAAATTTCTATTTTTATGTCTATTTTCAATGTACATGCCAATTGGTATCCTGTTTCAGGGAAAGTAATTAAAACATCGCATCGCGGGGGTCGTCATTTGGCAGCTTATTTACCAAAATCGAGTAAAGAAAATGAACAAGCATCTATTGTAATAGAAACTCCATTAAAAACCCAAATTTTGGTGAGACAGGTGGCTGGTGCTTTGGCTCAGCGAATTGTTACTTATGCTTATCCTGGGAAAGAGTGTCATATCAATGAACATTTGGGATTTATAAAATTTGGTTCACGGGTAGATTTATTTTTACCTCTGGATTCGGAAATATTTGTAAAGGTGGGAGAAAAAACCACAGGAAATGAAACAATTATTGCTCGTTTAAAAGAAAATAAAGATGACAATCAAGGAAGCTCAACAGCAAGTTGATAATTGGATAAAAAAATATGGCGTTCGTTATTTTAGCGAACTAACCAACATGGTGATTCTAACCGAAGAAGTAGGGGAACTTGCTCGTATTATCGCTCGTACTTATGGTGAACAATCATCGAAAGCCGAAGAAGAAAAAACAAATCTATCTGATGAAATGGCAGATGTATTATGGGTATTAATTTGTTTAGCCAATCAAACAGGAACTGACCTTACTGAGGCTTTTGAAAAAAATATTAAAAAGAAAACCGAAAGAGATGCTCAACGGCATCAACAAAATAAAAAATTGTATTAAATATTTAAAAATCAATTTATTATGAAAGACAGGTATTTGGAATTATTTGATTTTTATCATTGTGAAGTCAATGATGAAGTTATAAAAATTGAAATTGATAAAATATTGGCTGAACATTTTGCTGAAAATGCTAATAAGGAAGTTTATAGTCAATGTTTAAATCTGATAGATTTGACTTCATTAAATTGTACTGATACCGAAAGTGAAATTGCTTCGTTGACAGAGAAAGTAAATAATTTTAAAAATGTTTTTCCGCATTTATCCAATATGGCTGCCATTTGTGTTTATCCAGCATTAGTACCTGTCGTAAAAAAGCATTTGAATGATCAAAAAGTGAAAATAGCATCAGTGGCTGGTGGATTTCCTGCTTCTCAAACTTTTCTTGAGGTGAAAATTGCTGAAGCTTCAATGGCAGTTCAAGCAGGTGCAAACGAAATAGATGTGGTAATTTCTGTAGGAAAATTTCTGGAAGAAAAATATGAAGAAGTTTACGATGAGTTATCAGAAATAAAAGCAACCTGTGGGGATGCTCATTTAAAAGTGATTCTTGAAACAGGGGCTTTACAGAATTGTACGAATATAAAAAAGGCTGCTTTATTAGCGATGGCATCTGGAGCTGATTTTGTTAAAACTTCCACAGGGAAAATTCAGGTTTCAGCTACACTCGAAGCCACTTATACTATTTGCCATGCGATTAAGGAATGGTACCAAAAAACCGGAAGTAAAGTAGGTTACAAACCAGCAGGCGGAATTTCAACTACAGAAGAAGCTGTGAAACATTTTACGCTCGTAAAACATATTCTTGGCGACGAATGGCTTAATAATCAATGGTTTCGTTTTGGAGCAAGCCGTTTAGCCAATCAATTGCTCAGCTCCATAGAAGGAAAAGAAATAAAATACTTTTAATTATTCCTCACGTGTAACCATATATTCAGCAAAATATTTCAATGATTGTTTTATTTCACTTTCTTCAAAGCTATCAAGTTCATTGACAGCTTTATTCTTAAATTCAATCAGTTTTGAAGTAGCATACTCAATGCCACCGTTTTTATAAACAAAATTCGTAATTTTTTCTATGTTCTTTTCAGAAATTTTTTTCTTCTTTATCCAGTTGATAATTTTTTCTTTTTTCTTTTCGTCGGCTTGTTGTAAAGCATAAATTAAGGGAAGGGTTATTTTTCCTTCTCTAATATCATTCCTTCTTGGCTTACCAATGTTCTTGCTATCAGAGTAGTCAAAAATATCATCTTTAATTTGGAAACAAATTCCTACGTATTCTCCAAAATTTTTTAATTTTTTTAAGAGCGTTTGGTTAGCATTTACTGATAAACCTCCAATTATGCAGCAAGAAGAAAATAAAAGAGCAGTTTTTTTTCGAATTATTTTATAATAATCATTTTCTGTGATCTTAATTTTTTGTATATTCTCTAATTGTAATAATTCGCCGTCGGTTAATTCCATACCGATTTTGGCAATAACATTTAAAATTTCCAGATTATTGGCTTTTACAGCACAATTCAATGATTTTGATAACAGATAATCACCCGCTAAAATCGCAATTTTATTATTCCACCGAGCATTTACAGATGGTCTTCCACGTCGCTTATAAGCACTATCAACTACATCATCGTGAATTAAACTTGCAGTATGCAACAGCTCTATTGAAACTGCCGACATAACTGTTTGATAATTGATAGTACCACATAATTTTGCTGATAAAAATACCAAAATAGGACGTAGTTGTTTTCCTCTCCCTTGCTGAATAAATTCACCAATGCTTGTCAACAAGGGATTATCCGTCTTTAATTCATCAACAAGTGCTTTTTCAAATGTCTGCAGCTCTACAAGAATAGGTTTTTTAATAGTTTCTATTACATTCATGGGAGTAATTTATTGAAATGTTTACAAAAATAATGAATTTCAATGTCTGTTTTACCATAAAATATTCATTTCTGAGATTTTTTTAATTAATTTTACAAACAAAATGAATCATCAAAAAGCAATTTTTATTAGCATTTGCTTTTCAAGAAATGTTATATTTTCAATATTTGAATATCAATGGAAAAGAAAAAACTTTTTTTAGTCGATGCTCATGCTCTTATTTATCGTTCGTATTATGCTTTTATTCGCAATCCACGTATTAATTCAAAAGGTCAGAATACTTCAGCAATTTTTGGTTTTGTAAATACCTTGGAAGAAGTCTTTAAAAAAGAGCAACCTACTCATATGGCAGTGGCTTTCGATCCTGAAGGTAAAACATTTCGTCACGAAGCTTTTGAGCAATACAAAGCACAGCGTGAAATGACGCCGGAAGATGTTCGGAAAGCAGTACCTATTGTAAAGGAATTGGTGGATGCATACAATATTCCCATTCTGGAAGTTCCTGGTTATGAAGCTGATGATGTAATAGGAACCATTGCAAAACAAGCAGAAAAAGCTGGTTATGATGTTTATTTACTCACAGGTGATAAAGATTTTGGGCAATTGGTTTCTGACCACATATTTATGTATCGTCCTCATCACAATGGGGGCTTTGAAATACTTGGACCCGAAGAAATTAAGGCAAAATATCAGCTTAATAGTCAGGAACAAGTAATAGATTTGTTAGGATTGATGGGCGATAGCTCAGATAATATTCCGGGTTGTCCGGGTGTTGGTGAAAAAACCGCCATAAAATTGCTCCAGGAATTTGGCAGTATTGATAATTTATTGAAAAATACAGACAAATTGAAAGGTGCTTTGCGACAGAAAATTGAAGAAAATAAAGATCTTATTCTTTTTTCAAGATTTTTAGCAACTATCAAAACAGATGTTCCTGTTTCTTTTGATGAAGAAAAATTTAAAATTTCTCCCGTAAATGAAACCAAATTGCGAGCTTTATTTAAAGAACTTGAATTTCGTACGCTGTTAGCTAATAAATTTGGTAATTCCACTATTTTATTCCCGACTGATGCGTCTGCAAAAAATGTTGACGAAACGAAGAAGAATAAGGAGGGTCAGCAAATGTTTTTGTTTGGTACAGAAACCCCGCAAACTCTTTCCGAAAGAAAGGAAAAATCTGAAAATGAAAAGATTTCTGTTGGTGAAGAAATTAGTCCGGATGGCTATCTGACATGCAGGAATGTTCCTCATCGTTATCAATTGGTTGATACCAAAGTTAAGCGTGCTTATCTTATCTCTCAACTTTTTACACAAAAATCAGTTTGCTTTGATACAGAAACTACCAGTCTTGATGTGTTTAATGCTGATTTGGTAGGCTTTTCTTTCTGTTTCAAGGAAGGGGAGGCTTATTTTGTTGCTTTACCTTCTGACAGAAAAGAAGCGGCAATCATTTTAAAGGAATTTAAAGCTTTTTTCCAGAGTGAACAAATAGAAAAAATCGGACAGAACTTAAAGTTTGATTATTTAATGCTTTCCATGTATAATATCGAGCTGAAAGGAAAGCTTTTCGATACCATGATTGCTCATTACCTTCTGCAACCAGAATTACGCCACAGTATGGATTATCTTGCTGAAATTTATCTGCATTATCGTACTATTCATTATGAAGATTTAGTGGGACCGAAAGGAAAAAATCAAGCAGATATTCGAAGTATTGAAATAGCCAAACTTTGTGAATATGCTTGCGAAGATGCAGATATTACTTTTCGGTTGAAACAGATTTTAGAAAAAGAAATTTCAGAAAATGGTCTGGAAAAACTTTTTTACGACATTGAAATGCCTTTGATGCGAGTTCTTGCTATTATGGAACAAACAGGTGTTCGTATTGATACAGAAGTGTTACAGCAAAGTTCAAAAATTCTAACCAATGAAATGTTGAAAATAGAAAAAGAAATTTATCAGATGGTGGGTTTTGAATTTAATGTTAGTTCACCCAGTCAAGTTGGAGAAGTGCTGTTTGAACATTTGCATTTGGATGATAATGCCAAAAAAACAAAGACAGGTCAATATTCTACTTCTGAAGATATACTTGAAAAATTACGTGGTAAGCATCCAGTAGTAGGTAAGATATTGGAATACAGAAACATTAAAAAACTGTTAAGTACTTATATCGACGCTCTTCCCAAATTAATCAACCCTCAAACAGGTAAAATACATACTACTTATAATCAAATTAATACAGCTACTGGCAGGCTAAGTTCCAGCAATCCCAATTTGCAAAATATTCCTATTCGTGATGATATTGGTAAAGAAATTAGAAGAGCATTCATTCCGGAAGAAAATAGCCTTTTTTTCAGTGCTGACTATTCACAAATTGAATTACGCATCATGGCTCATTTAAGCAATGATGAAGCAATGGTAGAGGCTTTTAAAAAAGGTCAGGATATTCATACCGCCACAGCATCGAAAATTTACAAAGTCCCTATTGAAAAAGTTACTGCTGAAATGAGGCGAAACGCAAAGACTGCCAATTTTGGTATTATTTATGGAATATCAGCTTTTGGTCTGGCTGAACGATTAGGTATTTCACGGACAGAAGCTAAAAATTTTATCGATGAATATTTTAATACTTATCCTGGAGTAAAAAGTTATATAGATAATATTATTCAAAAAGCCAGAGAAAAAGGTTATGTAGAAACCTTGCTGGGAAGGAAACGATTTTTACCCGACATCAATTCCCAAAACAGTGTAGTAAGAGGATTTGCTGAGCGGAATGCTATAAATGCTCCTATTCAAGGATCTGCTGCTGATATTATTAAAATAGCCATGGTCAACATTCAGCACCGACTTGAGAAAGAAAATTTACAAGCAAAAATGATTATTCAGGTACACGATGAATTAGACTTTACCGTACCAAAAGAAGAAGTTGAAACGATGCGTGAACTTGTGGTTTACGAAATGGAACATGCTTTTCAATTAAACGTACCGCTGATTGTGGATTGTGGCATAGGCAATAACTGGCTGGAAGCTCATTAGAAATTAAAATGTTGACCCATTTTGCATCTTTTTGGGTTTTTATGTTAAAATACGATTAATGATCGTAAAATTTGAGTGAAAAGAGTGTTTTTATTTTTGAGTTTTTTCAGTATGGAAAGTACAGAGAATAAAAATTTAGACGATTTTTAAGGCAGTCAAAGACTTTTGTAGTACACAGATGGGAGTTGTTTTTAACAGAAAGAATAATTTATCTTTGTCTGGTTGTGTATTTCAAATCAGTCATATGCAGAAATCCTGCAACGGGGAAAAGCACTTTTGATGAAACTATTTATGTTAGGCGGGTGCATTGATAATGAAAAAGTGAAAACTATCTATCAGGAATTAGGATACAAAAATTATTCATTCGTCAAACGAAAATATGTATTACACAAATCTGAATTCAAAAAAATCAATCCCACTGATTTCAACAAATTAACGATAGTTGGCTGCAAAATGGAGTAAGAATTGATTGGACAAATGGTTATCCTTTTTTAAAAAAGATTAGAAAATGTCATAATATTCGAGAGGTTTTATTCCTTTCAAAAAAGTTTGTGCATTTACAAATTAGAATCTATATAATTTCTTGCTACTCGATGGCGCAACCAATAGTTTCTACTTTATATGCACCTCGAAACTTCTGTATTTACTTGTACAGATTGACTTCCAGATCGATTTTTAATTTTTCGGATAAACATGATAAAAAATTTTACAACACCCAAATTACAAAAGTATTATTGATATTCAAATAGTTATAAGGAATTGTAAAAAAGTAGGGGAAACAGATGGTGCGGATAGTAATTACGCCACAACCGCAAAATTTATTTCTTAAATCTTTTTACAAAAAAATCTTTCCCTCTTGTTTTCCAAACAATTCCGATAATGATTAGATTTTTAATGATGATTAGAATTTACCTGAAATTTCTTTCTATCCGATATTGCGTACTCAATAAATCTTCATTCAACAAACTATTTTCCGATGCTCGAATGGGATTAATATCAATTCCTCCTCTTCGAGTATACATTGCACATACCATCAGTTTTTCCGGCTGAAAATGTTCCAAAAAACGTTTATAAATAATTTCTACAATTTCTTCGTGAAAATGGGCTTCTTTTCTGAATGAAACCAGATACTGCAAAATAGAAGAAAAATCAATTTCATGTTTCGTGGTCATTTTTACGAACACATCTCCCCAATCAGGTTGATGCGTCACTGGACAATTAGAACGTAAAACATCAGAATAAAAGACATACTCCTGAATTGTTTCTGTTAATTGACTTCGAAGCAAATTGGGATTTTCATTAAAACAATCAAAATGTAAATTGGCTAATTTTTCTGAAGGAATAAATTGAAGCAAATCATAAGAATAAAATGCTGAAAATGGTTTTACGGCTTTATCTTTCGCTGAAAATAAAGCTATTGTTACTTCTTCACCAATTAAATTACTGAGATCATTTTTAATTCTTTCTGTCACCATTTCTTCAGATTCCTCAACCGTTTCACCAAATTTTTCCATGTTAAAGGAGTTCAAATACAATTTAAGTGACTTAGATTCGACCAAATAAATACTGTTGGCTGAATATATCAATTTCATTACACGAGAAATTGGTAAACCATTTTTTGTCAAAAAAGAAACTTCATAACAATTCCATACATCTGCTCCGACAAAAGGTAAATTTTCACTAGAAATATTATATTTCTCCCGATTGATTGAACGAGGAATTTTAAACAACAGAAAAGGATCATAATTTTCAACAATGGGAAGTTTTTTCCCTAAAAAAGAATCATTCAAATCAGATACCATAACAAGCTCTTTATCAAATCAATAATTTACAAAGGTTGACATTTCTGTTGTAACCATTTTCTTTCTTCTTCCTTTAAATAAGGAGATAAAGCATTAACCACTTTTTGATGATAATTATTCAACCAATTCATTTCATTTCCAGTTAGCATATCTTTGTCAATCAATGATTTATCAATTGGACAAAGACTCAATGTTTCAAACTGATAAAATTCGCCGAAATCAGTTTTTTCAGCAAAAGTAACAAGCACCAAATTTTCTGTTCGGATTCCATATTCACCTGCCCGATAAACGCCTGGTTCGTTCGAAATTATCATTCCTGGCTCTAATGTGGTAGGATTTTCATCCATTCGGATATTTTGAGGACCTTCGTGTACACACAAAAAATGTCCTACTCCATGACCTGTTCCGTGTCCGTAATTTATTCCTTCTTCCCAAAGAAACTGTCGAGCCATAATATCTATTTGTGAGCCTCGTGTACCTTTTGGAAACTTTACTTGAGCCAATGCAATATGTCCTTTCAAAACCAGCGTAAAATCCTTTTTTTGTTGATTCGTAGGATTTCCTAAAGAAATGGTTCGTGTAATATCCGTCGTTCCCTCCAGATATTGACCACCCGAATCAATCAGTAATAAATTTTCCTGTTTTATCGAAAAATTTGTTTCTGTGGTTGGTTGATAATGCACAATAGCCCCATGAGAAGCATAACCCACTATTGTTTCGAAACTTTCTCCCCTAAAATTTTCCTGTCCTTTTCTGAAATTATGTAATTGTTCCGAAACAGAAAGTTCGGTAAGATAATTTTCTCCAACATTTTCTTCTAACCATTTAAAAAAGCGTACTAAAGCAATTCCATCTTTTATCATAGCTTGCTTGATGCCTGCTATTTCCGTTTCATTTTTTATACTTTTCATGTAAATTACAGGAGAAGTTTTATTGATTATTTTACAATGAGCAGGAATAGCTTCATAAACAGATTGATTCAATTTTGCGCCATCTATCCAGATAGCTTGTTGAGGAGCTAATTGTTTCAAATAAGAATAGATTTCTTCATAAGGTTCGACAATTATTCCTTCACTTTGTAAATACTTTGATGATTTGGTAGTTACTTTCAAAGGGTTAACAAACAAAATGGCACGATCCAATTCTATTATTCCATAAGCTATTACTACAGGATTGTAAGCAACATCATTCCCTCGAATATTAAACAACCACGCAATTTCATCCAGAGCTGAAAGAAGAAAAACTTCGGCATTGATTTGTTTCATTTGCTGTCTTACAGAGTTTATTTTATTCGTGGCTGATTTTCCTGCGAACTTTATATCATATTCATAAAAAGGATCTATAGGAAGGGAAGGTCTATCTGTCCAAATTTTACTTATTAAATCCACCGAAACCAATTCAATATTATTCATTTTTAATTCTTCCTTCATTGATGAATAAGCATTGCAGGAAATTATTTGCGCGTTTATTCCAACTTTCTCATTGTTACCAAGTTGAGAAATTATCCAGGTTATTATTCCCGGAGTTTCGGTTAAACCTTCTCTCATCAATTCAATTCCTGTTCCTTTTAATTGTTCTTCCGCTTGTAAAAAATAACGCGAATCCGTCCATAAGGCAGCTTTGTCCATTGTAATTACCACTGTGCCAGCAGAGCCATCAAAACCACTTATCCATTCACGTTCTTTCCAATAATCAGCCACATATTCACTTGCATGTGGATCGGTGCTGGGTATCATATAAGCCTTAATTTTATTTTCATGCATTAATTGCCGAAGCAAAGAAATTCGTTTTACTACCTTTTCCATAGCAAAAATAATTTGAAAAAATAAATTTTAATTGAATGTTATAAAAAGTATAAAGACACATAAAAAATTCTCTGAAAGTTTTCATATATTATTATATTTCAGTAATTTAGTGAAATAAATAAGATAAAAATGTTTAGAAAGTCAGAAACCGAAAAGCAATTAAATTTATTTTCTTCTTCTGGTGAACTTATTCAGAGTACTGCGAATTATTACCAGGAAGGCAGAGAATGGCAAATATCGCTACTTTAATTTTTAAAATATGAGAACTTCTCTTTTGAGACAAAAACTGCAAGACATTTCCCAAGAGGAATTGTATAGCTGAGACAATTAGGTTACTATTATCCAACGACATATCAAGACAACAAAAAAATTAATATTCCTTTTGAAAAATGAGATTTTAAGAGGAGATTCAAAAAATCATTTTCAAAAGAAATAAATTCATTTCTCATTTTCTTGATTTTGATATTGTTCCTCATAATATTTCAAATAATCGCCGTTGATGACATTGTTGAGCCATTCTTCATTTTCCAGATACCATTCCACTGTCTTTTCCAATCCTTCTTCAAAATTTACAGAAGGTTTCCACCCCAATTCTTTTTGTAGTTTAGAAGAATCAATTGCATAACGCAAATCGTGTCCTGGACGGTCTTTTATGAAGGTAATTAATTTGGCAGATTCTCCTTCAACTTGCCCCAATTTACGGTCCATTATTTCACATAATTTTTTTATTAAATCAATATTTTTCCATTCGTTATTTCCTCCAATGTTGTAAATTTCTCCGATTTTTCCTTTATGAAAAATGAGATCAATGGCAGCAGCATGATCGTTAACCCAAAGCCAATCACGCACATTTTCACCTTTTCCGTAAATTGGAATTGATTTTTTGTTTTTGATGTTGTTGATGCAAAGAGGAATCAATTTTTCAGGGAATTGATTTGCTCCATAATTGTTGGAACAGTGAGAAATGATTACTGGTAAACCATACGTATGATAATAAGCAGAAACAAAATGATCGGAACTTGCTTTTGAAGCAGAATATGGACTGTGAGGGTCATAAGCAGTTCCTTCATAAAAATATCCGTTTTCATCTAATGAACCATATACTTCGTCGGTGGAAATATGATAAAAAAGTTTTCCTTCCATATCGTTTTTCCATGCTTTTTTGGTTGCATCAAGAAGATTGACGGTACCAAAAATGTTCGTTTCCAAAAATGCAAAAGGATCACTTATAGAGCGATCTACGTGTGATTCGGCAGCTAAATGAATAACTCCATCAAAATGATAGGTAGTAAATAATTCAGGTATCAGTTTCCTATCCCGAATATCTCCTTTGATAAATGTATAATTGGGTGCACTCGATACATCCTTTAAATTCTCAAGATTACCAGCATAAGTTAAAGCATCTAAGTTAACAATTTGATATTCAGGATATTTATTGACGAATAGCCTGACAACGTGCGAACCTATAAAACCTGTTCCGCCTGTAATTAATATTGTTCTTTTCATTTGTGAAGTTTTTATTTTTACTTAATTACAAAAATATACGAAAATTGAAGTATTTCCAAATGTGGGAGAATAAAAATCTATGGCAACATAATTTTAACAGCTACAGGACGGTGCTCTAAGTACAAATATTACCTTTGTAAGGTATTTTTTTTGACAACTAGCAAAATTAACTAATTGTTTAACAATTTAATACGGCAAATTTTATAGAAAAAACGTGTATCCTTGACGTTCACAAAAATAGTGTATTTGCTTGCATTTTGGACAAACAAGGCAAAAAATTTAGAAAAACGTCTATAGTACTCCCCAAAAATTAGACCACTTGTTAAGTTGAAAAAAATGA
>DAOOVG010000070.1:0-12088 GCA_035369865.1 Paludibacteraceae bacterium
TTTCCCCTTTGCCCTGATGGAATAAATGCTTTACCTTGGTCTCTTTCCCTTAAAAAAGTTACAAAGATGAAACATTTAACCGTCGAACAAAGATACAATTAGGGTAATAATACAACAAGGATTGAAACAAAAAGATATAGTATTGGCTATCGGAAAAGATAAATCGGTTATATAACGTGAACTGAGCCGAAAATGTGATAATCGACGATCACCTCCGATAACGGCAAAGAGTTTGCCGAACATAAAATGATCAGTTCGGAGTTGAAAGTGAATTTCTATTTTTGCCAGACCTTATCATTCTTGGGAAAGAGAAGCAAATGAAAAATACAAATGGAGTTATTCGTCAGTATTTCCCTAAGAAAATCTCTTTTGATAATATCTCTTAGCAGGATATAAAGTGAGAAAAAGATATTTTGAATAACAGATCAAGAAAAAAAAATTAAATTTCTTAACACCAAATGAATTTTTATTACGAAATTTGTCTAACTAAAAAGTTGCATTAATTACTTGAATTTATATATTACTTTGAAAATTCAAAAAAATTTTATTTTTTGAATAAAAGAATTAAATATAAGAACAAAAGATGACTGAATGAAAGATAGATTAATTTTATTATTTTTATTTATAAGTACTTTTTCACTTTCAGCTCAAAAAGTTGGGCTAGTATTAAGTGGTGGAGGAGCAAAAGGTGTTACTCACATTGGTGTAATCAAGGCATTAGAAGAAAATGGCATTCCGATTGATTATGTTGCAGGAACCTCTATGGGAGCTATTGTAGGTAGTATGTATGCCATGGGTTTTACACCGGATGAAATGATGGAAATTATTACCTCAGAAGATTTTAAATATTGGTTGCGAGGCGAAGAAGAGCCCGAATATATTTTTTATTATCGCAAAAGTGATTTAACTCCTCCGTTAATGGAATTTAGCTTTCGCCTCCCTAAACAAGATACAGCAAAAATTAAAACTAAATTTTTACCTACTCATTTGGTTCCTTCTCATCAAATGAATTATGCCTTCCTATCTTTGTTTTCACAACCCACAGCAGCTTCAAAAGGTGATTTTAATCGTTTATTTGTTCCCTTCCGTTGCGTAGCTTCTGATATTTATAAAAAAGAGCCGGTGATTTTTTCAAAAGGATCGTTAGGCGATGCTGTAAGAGCCTCAATGAGTTTTCCCCTTGTGTTTAAGCCAGTGACAATTGATAGTTGTTTATTATTTGATGGAGGTATTTATAATAATTTTCCCGTGGATGTTATGCGTGATGATTTTCATCCTGATATTATGATTGGTAGTGTAGTAACTAAGAATCCTCAAAAACCAACTGAAGAAGATATAATATTGCAATTGGAAAACATGGTGATGGCTAAAACAGATTATACAATTCCTCCAGAAGAAGGTGTCTTATTTCAGTTTGATCTAAAAAATATGAATATGTTTGACTTCAATAAGGCTGATTTATTATTTAAAATGGGATATGACTCCGTAATGCCAAGAATTGAAGAGATAAAAAGCAGAATAGTTCGTCGTGTTCCTTTGGAAGAAGTCAATAAACGGCGTAAAGAATTTCGTGGGAATTTTCCAGATTTAAAATTTCAGAATATTATCATTGAAGGAGTAGATTCACTTCAAAAAATTTATATCGAAAGGGAATTTCATAATAAAAATGAAGTGTTTGATTTAAACCAATTTAAAATAAATTATTTTAAATTATTATCTGACAATCAAATATCTGAAATTACTCCCTCTGCTCATTATAATCAAAAAAATGATTGTTTTGATTTACATTTAAAAGTTAAAACAGAAGACCATTTAAAAGTAACGATGGGTGTAAATATCTCATCAAGTGTAAGTAATCAGGCTTATGTAGGAGCTTCTTATCAGAATTTGAAAGAATATGCACAAACAGCTTATTTAGAGGCTCAGTTTGGAAAAATTTATAATTCATTGAACATTGGGACACGATGGGATGCTTCTTTAAAAAAAGATTTTTACTTAAAAATGGATATCATCTTACATAGATTTGACTATTTTGAAGGAAATAAATTATTTTATTTGGATAATAGACAAGCCTTTTTCAGCCAAAGTGAAATGTTTGGGAAAATAAAAATTGGTTTTCCTTTAACACAGAAAGGACGAATGGAATTAGGGATAGGGTTTGGAAATTTAACCGACAATTATTTGCAGGATAAATTTTCTACTTCCTCTCAAAAAAAGAATGATAAAAGTAAATTTTTATTAGGAAATGCTTTTGTACGGGCAGAAACCAATACTTTTACCCGCCCCACTTACCCAACAAAAGGCTATCATTATTTTGCTTCTTTTCAAGTATTAGGGGGAGATGAAAGTTTCACATTTGCTGATCCATTACGTTATAATATGGAAAACAGTCAACTTTGGGGACAATTTCAAGGAAAATATGACCAATATTTCCCCCTTTCCAAAAAAGTTGTTTTAGGAACTTACGGAGAAATCGTATTTTCAACCCGTAACTTATTGCCAACCTATACAGCAACCATTATGCAAGCTCCTGCGTTTCAACCAACACTTCATAGTCTTGTTATTTTTAATGAGGCTTTTAGAGCTAATCAGTTTGGAGCTTTGGGTTTAAAACCTATTTATGAATTCAATGATCAAATTCATTTTCGTACGGAAATGTATTGTTTTGTACCATATAAAAAAATTTATTCCCAATCAGATGGATCAGCAGTATATTCTTCAACTTTTTCTTCAGCACAATTTATGGCTGAAAGTTCATTGGTCGTAAGTTTCAAAAAAGCTACAGCTTCAGCTTTTGTAAACTATTATAGCTCAGGAACTAGTCATTGGAATTTTGGCGTTAATATTGGTATACTTTTATTTAAGCCAAAATTTATGGAATAAAAAATGGCGTACCTAATATAATTTCAATTCAAATAGGAATAAAAAATTTGCATCAACTCAAAATTTGTCGAAGATATTTTTAATTTCCTAGCGAATGTGTATATTTGTCATTGCATTCGGATGATAAACTTGTTTCATATTTTTTGATTTCACAATTTTTTAAAAGTTGATCGATTTTTTTATTTAGATTACTCTTCCCCATTTTTTTCTTTGCAATATATTTTACTTTATAATGTGAAAAAGTTTAAATAACATGATAAATTTATAACTATAAAAATAGCTTTTTATGAGAATCGAAGAACTGAAATCTGCTTATAAAAAAATTTATGGGCAACCTGCACAAGCAATTTATTTTTCACCTGGTCGTGTGAATTTGATAGGAGAACATACAGATTACAATGGAGGTTATGTCTTCCCGTGTGCCCTTAGTTTTGGTACCTATTTACTAATTAAAAATAATGGACAGAAAGTGGTTCATTTTCGTTCATTAAATCAACCAGATGCAGTAGAAGTACCACTTGAGAAATTAACCACTCGTTTAGAAAATTCATGGGCAAATTACTTAGTAGGAGTTTTTGCTCAGTTTATTAAAAAAGGTGTTAATATTACTGAAGGTTTTGATATTTTAATTTGGGGTGATGTGCCCGTTGGCGCTGGTTTGTCATCTTCTGCTTCGTTAGAAGTAGCTACGGCATATGCATTGAACGACCAGTTGAAAACAAATTTTGATCGAATAGAATTAGCTAAAATGAGTCAGAAAGCTGAGCATGAATTTGCTCTGGTAAATTGTGGAATTATGGATCAATTTACTGCTGCTCTTGGTAAAAAAGATCATGCTATTTTTTTAAATTGCGACACATTAGAATACGAACTTGTTCCTATCAAATTAGAAGGGATAAAAGTTATTATTTCTAATACTCACAGTCCTCATAAATTAGATGCAGGTGCTTACAATCAACGCGTTGCAGAATGTAAACTGGCAGTAGAACAAATCAATAAAGTACGGCCAATAAAATTTCTGGCTGAATTATCGGAAGAAGAATTTAAAAAAGTAGAACACGCTATTACTGACGAAACGGCAAGAAAACGTGCCCGTCATGTGGTAAGTGAAGTACAACGGACAAAAGATGCAGTGAAAGCTTTAAAGGCAGGTGATATTATTCAGTTTGGGAAATTAATGAATGCTTCGCATATTTCTTTGCGAGATGATTATGAAGTTACTGGTTTCGAATTGGATACAATGGTAGAGGAAGCGTGGAAAATTGATGGTGTCATTGGTTCGAGAATGACAGGTGGTGGTTTTGGGGGTTGCACCGTTTCTTTGGTGAAAGAAGAAGCTATTGATACTTTTATAAAAAATGTTAGAAAAGCTTATGAAGAAAAAACCGGTATAAAACCAGAATTTTATATTGCTGAAATTGGAGATGGTGCTTGTAATTTAGAAGGTTGATAGTAATAATATTTTTAAAGAAATTGTTTTAACTTAAATGATAAATAATGACAGGAAAATCTAATATAAAAGAAAAGCAGGTATTGGTTTTTACTCTTGAGAATAAAAATGGAATGTCATGCGAAATTACCAATTACGGAGCAAAAATTATGAAACTTTTTGTTCCTGATAAGGACGGAAAGTTTGATGATGTGGTACTAGGGTTTGATACGCTGGAAGAATATTTTGAAAAAGAACCTTATTTTGGAGCAATTTGTGGGCGATTTGCGAACAGAATAAAAGATGGGAAATTTGTACTCGATGGCGTTGAGTATCACTTGCCTATTAACAACGGAACCAATTCTCTTCATGGTGGTATTCATGGTTTCAATGAAAAAATATGGGAAGTGAAATTTGCTGGGAATCAAGAAATTGTATTAGAATATCTTTCAGTCGATGGAGAAGAAGGCTATCCCGGAAATTTGATAGTTAAGGTAACTTATTTTCTTTCAGACAATAACGAATTGAAAATTCATTATGAAGCAACGACTGATAAGCCGACAATTATAAATTTGACAAATCATTCTTATTTTAATTTGAAAGGTGCTGGGAACGGAACGATAAGAGATCACATTTTGCAAATCAATGCTGATTTTTATACCGTATTAGATGATTCTTTTGCACCAACGGGGGAAATTCGTCCAGTAAAAAATTCAGCCTTTGACTTTCGTCAACCAACTTTGATTGAACAACACATTGATGATAAAGCATTTGCTGCTGGCAAAGGTTTGGATAATAATTGGGCTATTCGTAAACATCATATGGGTGAATTAGCTTTAGCTGGTTATATTTATGAACCCCAATCGGGAAGGAAAATGGAAGTATTTACAACACAACCCGGCATGCAAGTTTATTCAGGTAACTGGATTGAAAAACAAAAAGGGAAAAGTGGTAAGACCTACGAAAGTCAACATGCCATATGTCTTGAAACACAAGGCTTCCCCAATTCTGCTAACATTCCCTTTTTCCCCAGTCCAATATTACGACCGGGAGAAAAATACGATGAATGGTGTATTTATAAGTTTTCAGCAAAATAGTTTTATACTGCTTAAAATAACCTTTTTTATTCGTTTTTTAAGACTACTTGTCTGATAATCAATAAAAAATATTTATCCGGTTTATAGACAAGGCAAACTTGAATATCAAGAAGATAATTTTTTCAAAAGTTGTTTGAATAAATCCTGATATATAATAAACTGCCAAAAATCGTGTATTACATATATTGGCAGATTAATAGGATGTTATTTCAAATGCAAATATTTCAATCAACCCTCCATATTTTAAAATTAAATTGAGTATTTAGGATGGTTTTTATTTAATTTTTTCAATTCCTTTTTGTCGTCCATTCTAAATTTATCATTAAATTTGCAAAAAGAAAAGCATAAGAATTTTGAAGTAGGAATATTATTACTGACAGAATTCTTAAAATTTGAGGGCATTTATGTCAAAAAAAGAAAACTTTAAAACTTGGTTTTATTATGCCTTGATGCTTATATTGTTTTGTGTGTTCGTTTATTTTCTTATTCAAAAAGGGAACGCCATTGAAGCACAATATCAAACTGCACACAAAATTCAGGATACTGTTTCTCAAACTCAACATTTTTCTACGTGGGAAAATTTTAAACTGTCAATCAATCAAAATTTAGGCGAATCTATCACTCTTTTATTGTTGCAGATTATTGCCATTCTTCTTGTCTCACGTTTTTTCGGTTACCTTTTCAGTAAAATCAATCAACCCACTGTCATTGGAGAAATTCTGGCAGGAATAGTATTAGGACCTTCTTTGTTAGGGCATTTCTTTCCTGCTGCTTATCAATTTTTATTTCCAATCCACTCATTGACTAATCTTTACTTTTTGAGCCAGGTAGGTCTTATATTGTTTATGTTTATTATAGGAATGGAATTGAATATCAATGCTATAAAAAATAGAACAAGCCAAATTATTGTTATCAGCCATGCCAGTATTTTGATTCCTTATTTTCTGGGGATGTTGTTGGCTTATTATTTTTATGAAAAATTTGCGATTGCTCATACGCGATTCCTGCCTTTTGCTCTTTTTATTGGTGTTTCGATGAGTATCACTGCTTTCCCTGTATTAGCTCGCATTGTGCAAGAAAAAGGATTGACGAAAACACATTTGGGAGGAATTTCTATAGCCAGTGCCGCTATTGATGATGTAACGGCATGGTGTATTTTGGCAGTAGTCATTGCTATTTCCAAAACAGGCAATTTTTTTAGTGCTCTTTATACCATTTTGTTAGCCATAGCCTATATATTATTTATGTTGTTGATAGTTAAACCATTTTTACAACGTGTAGGCCAGATTTATCAAAACATTGAAACGTTTAATAAAAACATAGTAGGTTTTTTGTTTTTAATGTTACTCTCTTCTGCTTTTATCACTCAATTCATTGGCATTCATGCATTATTTGGAGCTTTTCTGGCAGGCGTAGTGATGCCCCCCATTCCTAATTTCAGGAAACTGATGATCGAAAAGATTGAGGATGTTTCCGTTTCACTTTTTTTACCTTTATTTTTTGTTTATACAGGTTTACGTACTGAAATTGGCTTATTAAATACGCCTTACTTGTGGGGAATTTGCATGATTTTTATTTTGGTTGCTATTATTGGGAAATTTGCAGGTGGAGCTTTCACGGCACGATTTATGGGAGAATCGTGGCACGATAGCTTGTCATTAGGTATCTTAATGAATACACGGGGATTAATGGAACTGATTGTATTAAACATTGGTTATGAAATGCATATTCTTCCCCCTACCATATTTGTAATGCTAGTAATTATGGCTTTAGTAACCACTTTTATGACTACTCCTGTTTTAAATTTAATTAATCGGCTCTTCCCTGAAAAAAATATTATTGAAGAATACAAACGACAACAAGCACAAGGAATTTACAAAGTTCTTATTGCAGTAGGTAATCCAGAAAATGGGAAAATATTACTCCGAGTTGCAAAAAAGGTTTTAGAAGGAGTTAAAAATACTTTGTCTATTACCGTTTTACATATTACTCCAAGCACCGATACCAATCCTATTTATGGAGAACAGTTTGCTGAAGAAAGTTTCAAGGCGATAAAGGAAGAAGCAGAAATCCTTCAACTTCCTATCGAAACAATTTATAAAGTCACTGATAATATTGAATCTGGAATTGTGCGACTCGTCAATCAGGAGATTTTTGATTTTTTATTGGTAGGAGCTGGTCCTTCTTTATCAGGAACCCCCTTTTTTAAGGAAAAAAATGCTTTCAGGAGAATAAAATGGCTCAATAAGTTCATTAATAAAGTTTCTCAGCAACGAGTCGTTTTCTATCCTGGAAATTTAATAAAGGATAAAACCAAATATTTTATCGAACAAAGCAATTGTAATGTAGGGGTCTTTGTAAACAGAGGTTTTACTGATATTAACTCAACAATAGTTTTGCTTTATGATAAAGAAGATGAATTTCTGTTACGTTATGCACGTCGCATTTTAAAAAACAACAGCAATGTTACAGTTCACATTATGGATATAAACAAAGTAATAGACAATAATGAAAGCGTTGCTCAATACCTTAACGAATTAGAAAAACAATTCCCTAATGCAATAAAAATCGTCAAACAAAACAAAATAAATTCCAATACTTTTTCAAAATACAGTTTCATGCTGATTAGTTACCAGACATGGAACAAGCTCTTAGAAATCGATAAAAAGCAACTTGACAATATCCCATCCACCCTGATTATCAATAAAAAAGTCAGCCATTTTTACAGCGATGGTCGTCGTAAGCAAATAGCCCTCCCTCCTTATGGAGGTAGCTTTAATGACGAATAAGTTTGATATAAAAAATGATTTCATGTTTTTTGGCAAGAAAAACTTTCAAAACACTATTTTTTGAAAATCAAATAATTTGAATTATTTTCCATTATTATTTTATATCGATGGAATTTTTATTATCAGATATTGTAAGATGAGATTTGTAATAAAAAAACCGCTGGTAAAATCCAGCGGTTTTTCCTAAAAAGAGGGGAAAATAGATTTTTATTCCTGATTTAAACTTATACGTTTAAAATCAATCACTGTTGCATTATGAGTTTTCAAATAATCGCCAATAATTGTTTTATTGTCCATGATAGAAGTTTGTTCCAGTAAAACAGCTTCCTGGAAAAATTTATTTAAGCGACCTTTAGCTATTTTATCGATCATATTTTCAGGTTTCCCTTCCTCACGAGCTTTTTCTTTTGCAATTTCCAGTTCTGTCTCAATCATTTTTTGAGGCACCGAAGCCCGATCAATAGCAATAGGATTCATTGAAGCAATTTGCATGGCAATTTCGTGAGCAACTTTGGGATCAACATCTTTTTCTTTAAAGGCTACAATGGAAGCCAAACGATTCCCAAAATGAGTGTAGGCTGCGGTAGTACCACCTTTAACGAAAACATAATCTTCTAATTCAACTTTTTCTCCTGTAACGGCTGAACGTTCTATAACCAAATCGGCTATGGTTCGTTCATTAATTTTTAAAGCCAAAAGTTCTTCTTTAGTTGCGGGTCTATTTTCTAAAGCTGCTTGCAATATTGTTTTTGTTAATGCTATAAAATCAGCATTTCTTGCAACAAAATCAGTTTCACACTTTAAAGACAAAGCAACTGCAAAATCATTCTTTGCCTCTGCTAATACGCAACCTTCTAATGCTTCACGACTGCTACGCTTGGCTGCTATAGCTTGTCCTTTTTTTCTAACGATTTCAATAGCTTTTTCAAAATCATTATTCGCTTCAATAAGTGCTTGCTTACAATCCATTAAACCGGCACCTGTCATAGCACGCAATTTTGTAATATCATTCATTGTTACTGTCATAGTTCTCCATATTCTCCTTTCTAAAATACTAATTTAAAATAAATGGTTATTTAATTTAAAAACGAGTCACAAAGCTATGAAATAATGATAACCTGTAACTCGTTTAAAGAGGATTTGTTTAAATTATCATTAAGCTTATTCTTCTTCGTCTTTGATAAATTTATTTAATACATTTGCCTTCAAAGCTTCTTCGTCTTCCTTTTGAGTTCTTGGTCGCCGATTAATCCTTGATTTCTTTTCTTTCACAACTGGTGCTTCCGAAGCTTCAGCTTCAACTTTAATCAATTTACGTTCATCCAGACCTTCTTGTATTGCTCCGACCAATGCATTTAAAATCACCTCAATAGATTTTGTTGCATCGTCATTGGCTGGAATAACATAATCAATACCTGTTGGATCAGAATTAGTATCAACAATTGCAAAAATGGGAATTTCCAATCGCTGGGCTTCCTTTACAGCAATGTGTTCTTTCATTACATCCACCACAAAAATAGCAGCAGGAAGTCGCGTTAAATCAGCTATCGAACCCAGATTTTTTTCTAATTTTTCTCGTTCACGAGTAATTTGTAACTTTTCACGTTTGGAAATATTATCAAACGTTCCATCGGTCATCATCTTATCGATAGTAGTCATTTTTTTAATAGCTTTACGTATAGTCGGGAAGTTAGTTAACATTCCTCCTGGCCAACGCTCAGTAATATAAGGCATTCCTATAGCTTTTGCTTTTTCAGCAACGATTTCTTTTGCTTGTTTTTTTGTAGCAACAAATAAAATTTTTCTTCCAGATTTTGCAATTTGCTTTAAAGCTTCTGCTGCTTCATCAATTTTTGCAATGGTTTTATATAAATCAATAATATGAATACCATTTCGCTCCATAAAAATATAAGGAGCCATTGCTGGATTCCATTTTCTTTTCAAGTGACCAAAATGGCAACCTGCTTCTAATAACTCTTCAAAATTTGTTCTTGACATTTTTTTGTTTTTAATTGTTTACCTTCTATTAAAATCAATCGACAAGTAGCCTTTTTCCATAAAAGAGTCTTGCCAATTTAGATACTAAACTACTTTTTAATTTCTTAGCATGAAAACTTTTCTGTAAAAAAATATCATGCAAAAAGAATAGATATAAAATTTGAAATTAACGTTTTGAAAATTGAAATCTCTTCCGTGCTTTGGGACGTCCAGGTTTTTTACGCTCTACAATACGTGGATCACGAGTTAAAAAGCCTTCTGATTTTAAAAGTTTCTTATCTTCAGGATTAATTTTTACTAATGAACGAGCAATTGCTAAACGTAATGCTTCTGCCTGCCCTTTGAAACCACCGCCATTGAGATTCACCTTAATATCATATTTCTCAGTCACATTTAATTTATTAAGCGGTTGCTTTACAATATATTGTAAAAGTGGAGAAGGAAAGTACTGTGAAAGATCTTGCTTATTAATAGTAATCTTACCGCTTCCTTCGCTAACAAAAATACGGGCAACTGCTGTTTTTCTACGACCTAAAGCATTTATTACTTCCATACTTATTATTTAAGTGAGTTTAAATCAATTTGTTTTGGTTTTTGTGCCTGCATATTGTGTTCTTCGTCAGGGAAAATATACAGATTTTTCAGCAATTGTGCCCCTAAACGATTTTTGGGCAACATTCCCTTGACTACTTTTCGGATTAATTTTTCTGGATCCTTTTCCATAATCTTTGCTGGCGTAGTTTCACGCTGACCGCTTGGATATCCGGTATATCGTAAATACACCCGATCTGTCCATTTATCTCCAGTTAATTTTACCTTTCTCGCATTGATAATAATCACATTATCACCACAATCTACATGAGGCGTGAAATTAGGTTTATATTTCCCTCTTAAAAGTTTTGCAACTTTAGAACCCATTCTGCCTAACACCATATCTGTAGCATCAATTAAAACCCATTCCTTTTGTACAGTTGCTTTATTGGCTGAAATGGTTTTATAACTTAAGGTATCCACTTTATAAAATTTTTTTTGTAATTTAACTCAGTTTCCTTATTTAATTAATTTATTTTCTTTCTTCAACTAAAAATGAATCACTTAAAATAAAAAATCAACTTTCTATTCTTATTCGAAGAAAGAAATAAATGGACTGCAAAAATACTGTTTTTCTTTGGATTGACAAAACAATCATCAAATATTTTCTTTAAAAAAGAGAAAGAAAAATATTAATTTTGCCTTTTGTAGGAGTTTTTTTAATGAATCAATTTCATTTTTTCGATTTATATAATTATGTCTCGATTAGATTTTACATTCTATGCTAAAAATGCTGTTACAGTAGCTGAAAATTTATTAAGTAAAATTCTGGTTCGTCGATGGGAAGATGGTTCTTTTTCACGATATATCATCACTGAGACAGAAGCCTATTTTGGTGAAGAAGACAAAGCCTGTCATGCCAACAAAGGAAGAACCGCACGAACAGAAATTATGTATGCTTCAGGTGGACATGTTTATGTTTACTTTATTTATGGAATGTACTGGATGTTCAATGTGGTGACAGGTCCAGAAAATCATCCAGAAGCAGTATTGATTCGAGGTTTAAATGACATAATCGGTTCAGGGAAAGTAGGACGCGAACTGAAACTCGACAGAACTTTTTACGGCGAAAACCTTATCACTTCAGACAGAATCTGGATCGAAAATAATGAGAAGAAAATCATTTTCAGAACAGCTCCACGTATAGGAATAAACTATGCTGGCGAAGAATGGATAAACAAGCCCTGGAGATTTATTCTGGAACAGAAAAATAATTCATTGAAATGAAAACAGTTAATAATAAAATTTTGATTCTCCGCAAAACTACCTATTATTAGAAATTATCTGATTAAAATACTGAA
>DAOOVG010000071.1:0-12003 GCA_035369865.1 Paludibacteraceae bacterium
TTTGTTTTGCTTCCATATATTACTTATTTAGGTAATACAAAGAAACAACAAAAAAGATCAAATAAACAAACTATTTACCCGATTATTTCGCTTTTTTTGAAATTACATTACCTAATTTTGGAGGGTTTGGGTTTAACATTTTGATTTTTTTGCAAAGTTTTTAAATTTTGTCAGATTTTAAAGATGGTATATAATTTGTAAGTTCTTATTTACGAAATATTTAAAAAGGTGATTGAAATGTCTATTAGTCAGATTATTATCATGATTTTTATTGGTTTGTTTACTGGTATTGTTACTGGTTTAACAGGTGCTTCTGGTGTGATGGTAGTGGTACCGTGTCTTACTATTTTATCCGATTTTTCTATTCATGAAGCAATAGGAACGAGTTTGATGATAAATATTATAACAGCAGCGGCAATATCGTATGTTTATTATAAACATGGTAATATTGAATTGAAAGCAGGTATTTGGATTGCTGTTGGTTCTATTTTAGGTTCACAAGTAGGAAGCTTTTTTGCTGCGGGAATAAAAAGTATGGGATTGGGCATTGCTTTTGCTATATTTATGATAGTGATGGGAATTTTAATTTGGTGGAAAGGAATTAATAGTCAGGCAATAGCTGAACAAACCAGAGGGATCTTTAAATTACAAACTTCCAAACAAAAAATATTCGCCTCGCTTGGGTTGGGTTTATTTGTGGGAATCATGACAGGAATTTTTGGAGCAGGCGGTGGTGGAATGATATTGATTATTTTGATTTTTGTACTGAATTTTCCATTGCATTTAGCCATAGGAACTTCTGCTTTTTTAATGACAATTACTGCTTGTTCAGGAACAATTGGATATGGTTTGCAGGGCAATGTCAGAGTGATACCGGCACTTATTATTGGTTTAAGTTCGGTAGTAAGCGGTATAACAGGTGCGCGTTTTGCTAATCGTGTAAATGAACAAATTTTGGGTAAAGTAGTCGGCGTCATTTTTATTTTGTTAGGGATAATAATGACCATCCTCAATTTGAAATAAAGAATGATTTCGGTATTTCTATAGGATAAAAGAGGTTTAGATTGTTTTGATATCCTCTCTGTGTTTGAGTTCGGTACAATCCTAATTTTTATTACACAATGACAATAATGAGATGAAAAATGAAATTTTTTTTCGAAAGGCCATATATAATGCCTCGACGGAAACAATTCCATGTGAAATTTTGACTTATAGGTCAAATTTTGAACTTTACACACTTTTTGGACAGTATCACAAAATTTTCACCTAAGGATTTGATTAGTTTCTTAACCAAAATAAAACGAGTGAAAATCAACACCTAAATGATATGCCGCTGAAATTACCAAGAAAAATAGCTAACTTTTTGAAAAAATTGGAACCCTCTGTTATGTAAATTTTGCGAAGTTAAGAATTAAATATCATGTTCATTAATCAGATATTCAGCTATTTGTACCGCATTCAATGCAGCACCTTTTCTTATTTGATCGGAAACACACCAAAAAGCGATTCCATTTGGGCAACTTAAATCTTTACGAATGCGTCCTACAAATACTTCATCTTTTCCAGAAAGAAATGCTGGCATAGGATATACTTTTCCCTCAGGATTATCCATTACAATCACTCCTTTAGCATTTTCAAAAGCTTTACGGGCTTCTTCTACGCTAATTGGACGTTCTGTTTCTACCCAAATGCTTTCAGAATGAGCTCTTAAGGTTGGAACTCTTACACACATAGCACTTACCTCAACGTCAGAATGCATAATTTTACGTGTTTCGTTATACATTTTCATTTCTTCTTTAGTATAACCATTATCAGTAAATATATCAACTTGTGGAATTACATTAAATGCTAATTGATAAGGAAATTTATTGACTGTTGGTGTTTCGCCAGCCAAAATCTGTCTGTATTGTAATTCCAACTCAGCCATAGCAGCAGCACCTGCTCCACTTGCAGCCTGATAAGTAGAAACATGTACTCTTTTGATATGAGAAATATCTTCTATTGCTTTTAAAGTTACAACCATTTGAATAGTAGTACAGTTTGGGTTTGCAATAATTCCTCTGGGACGGTTTTTTGCATCACTGGCATTTACTTCTGGCACTACTAAAGGGACATCCTCATCCATTCTAAAGGCAGAAGAATTATCAATCATTACGGTGCCAAATTTTGTAATATCTTTTGCAAATTCTTTAGAAACGCTTGCTCCAGCAGAAGTAAAAGCCAAATCTATATTTTTAAAATCATCACCATGTTTCAATTCTTTGACAGGAATTTTTTCGCCTTTAAATTCATATTCTTTCCCTGCACTTCGGTGAGAACCAAAAAGGAATAATTCTGTAACAGGGAAATTGCGTTCTGACAACACACGCAAAAATTCTTGTCCAACGGCACCACTGGCACCAACAATCGCTACTTTCATCATTTTAAATTTTTTATTTTTCTGAAAACTTTCTTGAATTGATTAGATAATTTATTATTTTTGTTTGATTTATCTTTATAGATTTTGACTACAAAAATAGTCCATTTCGTTGAAATATACTAAAAAATGAGAAAATTAAGCTTGCTTTTTATTCTTTTTTCTCCTCTTTTAAGTTTTGGTCAGTTAATCGAAAATTTTTCTGATGGCGATTTTACCGACAATCCAACATGGACAGGAAATGTTTCTAATTTTTTTGTCAATAATTCTTTCCAACTTCAATCTAAAGCTCCAACAACTTCTACTTCTTTTTTGTTCACGCCTTCTGAAGCCATAGATGACGCTGTTTGGGAAGTATGGGTTAAAATCACTTATACTACTTCTTCTTCCAACTATGCAAGTGTTTATATTGTTTCAAGTACCAATGATGTGACCAATGGTTGTAATGGCTATTTTGTTAAAATTGGAGATACCAAAGATAATGTTTCATTATGGCTGCAAGAAGGAACAAAAAAGACTAAATTAATTGATGGAGTTGAAAAACGTACAGAAGGAAATCTTGTTGAAATAAAAATTAAAGTCACTCGCGACGAAAATGGTAATTTTTCACTATACAGCAAATTGCCACCAGAAAATGACTACTTTTTGGAAGGAACCATTCAGAATTTAGCTATCAAACAAAGTCTTTATTTCGGATTAATGTATGCTAATACCAGTACAACCGGTTCAGCTTATTATTTTGATGATATTTTGGTTACTGGTAATAAAGCTCTTGATACGGAATCACCTCAATGTGAACAACTTACTCTTTTGCCTCCTAATCAGTTAAAATTACAGTTTTCTGAGCCGATGGATTTTTCGCAGGCAACTTTTATCTTAAATGAAGAAATGGGAACTCCTTCTAATATTGAAATATCTGCTGACAAAATTGTTGTAATGCTCACTTTTGAAAATGAATTTCAACGTGGTAAAATCTATATCCTGGAAATTAACGAAGCAACTGATTTATCAGGAAATCCTCTTTTAAACGCAACAAAAATAACAGGTATAACTGAGCCAATTGAAATGAGTGATCTGGTTTTCAATGAAATCATGTTTGATAATCCTCCAAATTCAACAGAATATATTGAAATTTTCAATCGTTCTGAAAAATTGCTGGACGTTTCAGGTATAGTATTTACTACTCGAAAAAAAGATGGGAATCTTAATACAGGACATGAAATTCCTAAAGGAACGCTTTTAAAACCTGCTGGTTACTTAGCTGTTTGTCCCAATGCTGATTCATTGCTAAATTATTACCATTATCCACCTGAAAGTTATGTTGTTACCACAAGCTGGTCAAGCCTTAACAACGAAAGTGCTATTGTAGTGTTAACCAATAATAACAAAGATACAATTTATGATGAATTAACCTATAGTGTAAAATGGCATCACATTATGATAAAAAATCCCCAAGGTGTTTCATTAGAAAAAATTAATCCCTCCCTTCCTTCCCACGATCCACAATCGTGGCATTCAGCAGCTTTTGAAGTAAATTATGGAACACCAGGTTATAAAAATTCTCAATATAGAGAAATTGATATTTCAATGGAACCTGAAAGATTTATATGGGCTGATCCAGAAGCTTTTTCACCTGACAATGATGGTGTGGAAGATGTGTGTCTTATTCATTACAAAACAGCGACGAATGGTTTTGTAGCTACTGCAACAATTTTTAATGCTGTTGGTGTAAAAGTATGTCAATTGCTTTCAAATGTACTGCTTGCTTCCGAAGGATTTTTTCTCTGGGACGGCAAAACAAGCGATGGCAAAATTGCCAATCCAGGCATTTATGTTCTTTATTTTGAAATGATTCAACCCGGCTTAGGAATAAAAAAACAAGAAAAAATTCCCATTGTAGTCTCACTACGATAATTTTGAAAAATTAACATGTTATTGTGTAATAAATTAACTATCTTTGCACCGCTTATAAATCACTTGTTCATTTCAAGTTAACATGTATAAAAACATTTAGATTTTTTATCAATGAAGAAAACCATTATTTTATTTTTTTCTATCACATTATTGATTATATCCGCTGAAGCAAAAAAACCTAAGAAAACTGAGACGAAAAATCAATCAGATATAATTTTTACAAATAATGTAGATTCAATGAGTTATGCCTTAGGTCTTTTAGTGGGGAATGATTTTTTAAAAAATATAAAAACCATTCCAGGTGGTAAAACTAATGTAGATTTAATAATCAAAGGATTTGCTACTTCAATGAAAGGCGATTCAGCCATTATACCTCTTGATTCTGCCAACAACTATTTGAGAAATTATTTTACTGCAGCTCAAACCAAAGATTCTGAGGAAAGAAAAACTGCAGCTATTATCTTTATGGAACAAAACAAGAAAAAAGAAGGAATAATAACTACAGAAAGCGGCTTACAATATGAAATTTTAAAAGCTACGGAAGGACCTAAACCTGCTGATACTGACAAAGTAAAAGTCAATTATGAAGGTTTTTTAATAGATGGCACTAAGTTCGATAGCTCCATTGATCGAGGAGAACCTATAGTTTTTGCTTTAAATCAGGTAATTCCAGGCTGGAGTGAAGGACTTTGTTTAATGTCAGTAGGTTCAAAATATAAATTTTATATTCCATACGAACTTGCCTATGGAGCACAAGGAGCCGGAAATGTAATACCTCCTTTTTCACCTCTAATTTTTGAAGTAGAATTACTCGAAATTAACCCTGCCGAAGAAAACAACCAATAAATAACAATTTATTATCAAAAAATGATGCAATGAAAAAATTAAGTATTTTATCCCTAATAGTAGTAATGACTACATTTTTAATGGTTTCGTGTAAAAATAAGTACGAAGCCCAAAAAAGTGAATTAAGCAATCAAAATGATAGCTTAAATTATACACTCGGTCTGGTGAATGGAGAAGGTATAAAAAATTACTATTTACAGAATGATACTTCCGATAAACCTATCGAAGCATTTATGAACGCTCTTGACAAAGCTTACAAAAGCAAGAAAACTGACAAATGGTATCAATTAGGTTATCAGATTGGCACTTCGCTAAAATTTCAAGAATCTCACGGTTTGATGGCTGACACTACTCTGGCTTTCAATACAAAGCTGGTAAAGCAAGGAATTATCAATGCTTTATACAATTTTGATGGAGGAATGAGCCCTCAACAAGCTCAAGAATATCTTCAAAAAACTATGTACGAATTGCAGGCTAAAAAAGCTTCTGAACAAGCTTTACCATCTGTTCCTGAAAAAGATAGCACATTAGATACTCTTAATACGAAATAAAATTTATAATAATAAACTAATTCGAAATGAAAAAGATTAATATATTCTCGGTTCTCATCATTCTAATTGCTTTTGCCATTGTTTCCTGTAATAATAACAAACCAGCTAAACCAGTTCTGAAAAACCAACTTGATAGTTTAAACTACGCTTTTGGTGTTGCCAATGGAGATGGTATTAAAAATTATTATTTACAAGGCGACTCTTCTGATGAAACCATAAAATCCCTTATCAAAGGCATGAATGATGGACTTAAATCGAAAGTAGAAAAAGAACATCTGGAAATTTCTTTTTTAGGTACTCAAATTGGGGCTTCACTAAAAGAGCAGGAAAAAATGGGCTTAATGGGTGACTCAACTTTAAGTACTGATATCAACCTTATTAAACAAGGATTGGTGAATGGACTAAGGGGGTCAAACATTCAAATGGAACCAGAAGAAGCAAAGGTATATTTGCAGAGCACCATGCAGAATCGGCAGGCTAAACAAATTGAAAAAGAATATGCTGCCACTAAAGCTGCAGGAGAATTATTTTTAAAAGAAAATGCCAAAAAACCGGGAGTAATTACCACTCCAAGTGGCTTGCAATACGAAATCATCAAAAAAGGAAATGGTCCCATACCAACTGATAGTAGTAAAGTAAAAGTTCATTATCACGGTACGCTGATAGATGGAACTGTTTTTGATAGTTCTGTGGAACGCAAAGAACCTAGTGTATTTTATGTCAATCAAGTAATCAAAGGTTGGCAGGAAATTCTAAAATTAATGCCAGTAGGTTCGAAATATAAAATTTATGTTCCTCAGGAATTGGCTTATGGTGGTCAGGAACGGGGATTAATTAAACCCTATTCACCTCTCATTTTTGAAATTGAATTACTTTCAATTGAAAAATAAAAGCAAGCTTTATAGCAAATTCAATATCTTGTAAAAGGATATAAAAAGAAAATTTTAATAAACCCTTGTTGACAATAAACTTTCAACGAGGGTTTTTTGTTTTTTTCTAAAATCTTATTTTTCTGCATTGGAAATGGATTAATATTTTTTTACTTTGTTTTTTCTTAGTTTATTCCTAAATAAAAATTAATTGTTTTATAAAACCAAAATAAATATGCTATGGACAAAAAAACGAGAAAACTGTTAATATCAGTACAACGAAATGAAATCACTGAACATTTTATTTATAAACGTTTAGCAGAAGGATGTAAAGATCAAAAAAATGCTGAAATTTTACACACCATAAGCGAACAAGAAAAACAACATGCAGCATTTTGGCAAGAAAAAACCAATCTTAAAGTTAAACCAGACCATTGGAGAATTACTTACACTGTTTTTTTGGCTCGTTTACTGGGTCTTTCGTTTGTATTAAAACAAATGGAAAAACGCGAAGGTACAGGTTCAAAACTTTATAATGAATTGTCAAGTATTATCCCTGAGACAAAAATTTTTGCTGAAGAAGAAAGTATTCACGAACAACAATTATTAACAATGCTCGATGAAGAGCGATTACAATATGTTGGTTCTATTGTGTTAGGGCTTAACGATGCTCTCGTCGAATTAACCGGAGCACTGGCAGGTTTTACTTTAACTTTGGGAACAACCAGAACCATTTCATTAGCAGGATTAGTTACAGGAATATCTGCTGCCTTGTCTATGGCGGCTTCCGATTATCTTTCCACGAAAGCAGAAGGTAATAAAAAAGCCAAAAAATCGGCTGCTTATACCGGTATAGCCTATTTTTTCACTGTTATTTTTCTCATACTTCCTTTTTTATTATTATCCAGCAGATTTTTCGCTTTATCACTAACACTATTACTGGCAGTATTAATAATTTTCTTTTTTAATTATTATATTTCTGTGGCTAAAGAGCTTGAATTTAAATCTCGTTTTTTTGAAATGTGTTTTATCAGCTTAGGAGTAGCAGCCTTTTCGTTTTTTATAGGTTATATACTTAATAGTATATTAGGTGTAAATGCTTAATAGAAAAAGTTTTGAGTTTACGAGGCGTGGAAAGAACGAGGATTTTTTGTAGGGAAATTTTAATTTGTGTCAAAACAACCGAAGCGAAGCTGAAATTGCACAAACAATTAAAAAATTAAACACTCTTTGAGACAAAAAAGTAAATAAGGTTTGAGGAAAAGCCCCTAATACAAAATATTGTTCAATAAATTTTAGATAATTTTTGTCTTGTGTTTATGATATTTTTTATAAAATTGCGTAAAAATTTCTTCCATTCAATTTTAAAAAAGTATCAATTTTTTGAATATTTTGTCGATACATTTATTGAAATTTAAATAATTATAAAGTATTTTTCTAATAACTGCCATTAGAAATTCAATCCTAATGACAAATTTGGAATAAATTAACTCAAAATTTTTTTCTTGTTTTTTCTTTTGAAAAATCTGCTAATCGTTTTTCTAATTCAGGAATTTGGTCATTTTTTACAAAGGAGACACAAATTCGCAAACCATTTGGGTCGCTGCTTCCTGTAATGGTCAACGAAATGGCACTTAAACCATAATAAAGAAATTCTTTCAATAATTCGTTGCTCGTCATTCCAGGGTAGGCAACAGTAAAATAAAAACCGTCTGCCAATTTTCCACCTTCATCATAAACGAGATAAAAACCATTTTTTAAAAACAATGATTTCATTTTTCGGGCTTTTTCTCCATAAACAGCAAGTTCTTTTAAAAAATCAACTTCGCCATCGTTTACTGCTTTCAAGGTAGCAGCTACTGCATATTGTGCAGTGTGTGAAGTGCCAGCAGTAGTAGCATACAACACTCCATAAGGAATGAAATGTCCCAACACATCACTAGTAAAATAATTTTTCAAAGGTGGATAATGTCGAGTACGTAGTTTTTCAGAAATGATCATCATTCCTATTCGTTGACCAGCATAGCTAAAAATTTTCGAAGCAGAAAGTAACAAAATATAATTATCTGTATAATGTGCCACTGTCGGTTGATAGGGCGGAACACCAGGCTTTCCATAATCGAAACGAAAATCCATTCCAAAATAAGCCAGATCTTCCACCACGATCACATCATATTGAGTAGCCAGTTCACCAATGATTTGCAATTCTTCTTCTGTCAAGTTAATCCATGAGGGATTATTAGGAGACGAATAAGTAATTGTACAAATATCCCCTTCTTTTAAATAGGAAAGTAATTTCTCTCGAAGTTTTTCACCTCTGAAATTTAAAATATCAAACGATTTATAAGGTAATCCCAACAGTTGTAATTGTGACTTATTAACAGGAAAACCCGGATCAATGAAAAGTGTATAGGGCTTTTTTACATTAGTACGAGCAGATGCTAATAAAGCTGCAAAATTTCCTTGCATTGCTCCTACTGTTGGAATACAATTTAGAGGACTGACTTCAAGATTCATGAATAACTTAGCAAAACGTGCTGTCTCTGTTTTAAAAAATGGAATCCCTTCAATGTCGGAATAAAGTGAAGTTAAACCTTTATCTAATGCTTCTTTTTCTGCCTGAATGGTAACAGGTAAAGTAGGCAAACCCGGCACACCCATTTCCATGTGAATAAATTCTACACCACTTTGTTTTTCAATTTGAGAAACCAGTTTACCGATTTCACGAATAGAAAGTTGATTGATATCAGAAGTCCCAAATTGGGCAAACAGTGAATCAACAAGTTCCTTATCAATAATCATGATTAAAAAATTCTAATAATATCCTTATATTTTACGGAATAATTGAGTTTTTCAAAAATATCAAATTATATATTCCATCAAAAAATTATTTGTTTTCTTCCTTTTTTCGGTTATCAATTACCCTGACTGCTTTTCCTTCACTTCGCGGAATGGAACGAGGCTCAACAAGTGTAACTTTGATGCTTAAACCAATAGCACTGTGAAGTGAATGTTCAATTTTTTTCGATAGACTTTCCAGTTCACGAATAGTCTCTACCATTTTAGATTCATCCAATTCTACTTTTAATTCCAGATAATCCAGGTTATCTTTTCTATCTACATACAAAAGATAATGAGCACTCGTTTCGCACATTTCCAACAAAACTTGTTCAATTTGAGAAGGAAATAAATTCACACCCCGAATAATCAGCATATCATCACTTCTGCCAGTAATCTTTTTCATTCTAACTAACGTACGTCCACATTCGCATTTTTCATGATTGAGTATAGAAAGATCGCGAGTATTATATCGCAAAAGCGGAATACCTTCTTTTGTCAAAGTGGTAAAAACAAGTTCTCCTTCACATCCATCAGGCAAAGGCTGCTTTGATTCCGGATCAACAATTTCAGGGAAAAAATGATCCTCGTTGACATGTAATCCCTGATGAAAACTACAATCATGAGCAATGCCTGGTCCCATTATTTCACTTAATCCGTAAATATCAAAAGCCTGGATTCCCCATTTTCTTTCCAATTCAAGTCGCATGTTTTCAGTCCATGGTTCTGCTCCAAAAACGCCTAATCGTAATTTCATGTCGGCACGTGAATAACCAAATTCCGGCATAGCATCTACCAGATGAAGAGCATACGAAGGAGTACACGCAAGGACTGTAACACCATAATCGGACATTAATTGTAATTGACGCTTTGTATTTCCTCCTGAAGCTGGGATAACCGTAGCACCAATTGTTTCAGCTCCATAGTGCAAACCTAAGCCACCTGTAAACAAACCATATCCATAAGAAACTTGCACCACATCTTCTTTTGTAACCCCAGCCATCGTTAAACAACGAGCCAGTGATTCACACCAATTTTGAATATCATTTTTTGTATAACCTACCGTGGTAGGTTTACCTGTTGTGCCACTGGAAGCATGTACTCTAACAATATCTTTCATTGGAACGGCAAAAAGTCCAAAAGGATAATTGTCACGTAAATCTGATTTGTAAGTAAAAGGCAATTTGGAAATATCATCAATGGAGTGAATATCAGAGGGAGTAATATTCATTTCCTCCATTTTTTTGCGATAAAAAGGTACATTTCGATATACTCTGTTCACTAAATTTCTTAAACGTTCACTTTGAAGTTCCCGCATTTCTTCATGTGGCATACATTCTACTTTCTTATTCCAGAACATACCGTCAATTTTAAATCAGATTCATAAATGGGTTTAAATTGATATTTTTTAATTACTTCTGTTGCCTGATCCATATTGTTGGTTCGCATCACCATAATAGATTTGCTGCCAAAACTAAAAGCATAAAGATATTCAATGGAAATGTTTTCAGCCGTAAATTTATCAAGAATGCGAGCTAATGAGCCAGGGACTCCTTCCAATTCCAACGAAAGAACTTCATGAATGCGGACAGAACAATTTTCAGCTCTGAGCACTTCCACTGCTTTTACCGGATCGGATACCAACATGCGTAATAGGCCATAATCACTGCTATCGGCAAGTGTTAAGGCGATAATATTGATGTTGTTACGAGCCAAAATATTTAAAATTTCGTTGAGATGACCTGTTTTGTTTTCCACAAAAACAGAAAGTTGACGGATTTTCATTGCAGAAATAATTTTAAAAATTTAAAAATGCAAATTTACAACAAATAATAAAAATAACCAGCATAAATTTAGCTAGCTTGTTTGGCTAAGTACCGATTCGTCAAAATTTTGACATGAGCAATGGTGAATGCAAAGTGTTATTTGCGTTTTAAAATGACTTTATCCCGGATATTGAGAAAAAGAGAAATTGCTAAAGCTGCAATAAACACAATTAGCGTCACCCTGTCAACCAGTTCAGCATTAATGTTCAGCCCCGTAATTCTATCAAAAAGGTATTTGAGATAGGAATTTGGAAGATTTGTTTTCCCCAGTTTTTCCAATATCATAAAATGCCAGTCAGTGAAAGGACAATAACCCGGTGTGCCAACAATCATTCCCAGAAATAGCCACGAAGAGCCCGTAAGAAGAAGCGTGATCAGATTAAGCAATCGAGTTTTCTTCCATAGCCAACCAACAGTATTGAAAATGGTCAGCGACGTATGAAAAATAACAAAGAAAATATCCAGTATGGAATAGATGGTATGCATAAGACAAAGATTTCTTGTATAACAAAAGTACAGGAATTTTTAAAGGTTGGAATCACATTGCTAAAATTATTTAATGATTATCCGTATAATGACCTATATCTGGATATTCTGCTTCACGAGCTGAATTCCGATATCTTAATAGATTTTTAAAGAACACGACTATACTACTCTTTGAAGATAGGATTTGTTATATGATAAAATTTATATAGTCATTCCTTAAAAAGTCTATTTTTAAGCGGCAAGGTTATAAAAGTTTT
>DAOOVG010000072.1:0-11479 GCA_035369865.1 Paludibacteraceae bacterium
TAAAAGGAACTTCAAATGTAAAATAATTTTTGCAAAAAAAGAAATAATTATTCAACTTTTTTTAATTGCTGAATTCAAGTTCCAAATACAACTTTTTAGTTAGACAAATTTCGTAATAAAAATTCAGGCGTAATGGACAAAAAATAGCCTAATTTTTGTTTATATATACCTTACCTTTGAATTTTTTTATGTGTCGACTCGTTTAATTTATCTTTCTATTTCAGATAACGGGGAAAAATTGTACCTTTGCAAAAAATATCAAAGCCCTTCCTTTAGGAAATAACCAACTGGTTGTCAGCAAAATGGTTCTTCTGATTAAGTCGACTTTTCTCGAGTAAAATTCTTATTAATTGCTTCTTCCAGCAAAACAAATTGCAATATTTTTTCAGGAAAAAATTACTCATCGTTGAGAAAGGAGGGATGGAAAAATCATTCAAGTAAATAATTAAAAGGAAATAATTCTTCATAAAAAAATAGGGAAGTTATTAAAGATAAAAAATGGAAAATTTAGAAAGGAATTAAATATGGGAATAAAAAGAATTGTTAGGCAAGGAGCACAAGAAATTTCTCAGCAACTCAAAAGTAATAAAACGCTTATTATTCTTTGTATAGAAGTAACTATCATGATGATGGGTATTGGCTTGGTGAGTCCCATCCTTCCCCAATACGCTCGTACCTTTGGTGTAAATATGACACTCATTGGCATGCTGATTACTATTTTTGGAATAGCTCGTATGATAGTGGATATTCCTGCTGGAAGATTGACCGATAAAGTGGGACGACGTCCAGTTTTGATTATTGGTCCTTTAATTTTAGCCATTGGCTCTATTGGCTGCGGTTTGGCTCAAAATTACTGGTTATTTTTATCTTTCAGATTTATTCAGGGAATAGGTTCAGCAATGTACACAACGGCGGCAATGGTCATGTTAGCAGATATCAGTACAGAAGATAATCGTGGGAAACTAATGAGCTTCTATCAAGGTTGCATACTTCTTGGAGCAGGTTTAGGTCCTACAATGGGTGGTTTCCTTGCTCAATATTTTGGATTAAGAGTTCCTTTTTTTGCCTTTGCTGCTTTAGCAATTAGCGCAAGTATTTGGGCATATTTTAGTTTACCTGAATCTCGCCCAGAAAAAATTTACAAGCAATCAAAAAATCAAGAGGTTTTATTGGATTCTCATCAGAAAGCTATCAAGAATTTGTTGCGAGATCCTAATTTTCTTCTTATTTCACTGATCACTTTTGGTGTGTTCATTACTCGACAAGGAGCTCAAAATCAGATTCTGCCTTTGTTGAGTGCTGATCGTCTTGGCTTAAATGAAGGACAGATTGGTTTCGCACTTACAATAGTGGCAGTAATTCAACTTGTTACTATTTTTATCAGTGGAAGGCTTTCTGATCGGATTGGCAGAAAAGCTGTTATTACGCCGGGAGCCATTATCATTGCTATTTCGTTGATTATGCTCTCATATACTAACAGTTATTCTTTTTTAATTTTTACTTGTCTTATTATGGGAATTGGAATTGGAACGTGTGGACCTATTTCTTCAGCTTATGTGGCGGATATTATTCCCAAAGAGAGTTACAGTGTTGGAATGGGCACCTATCGTGCTATTTCCGATTTGGGGTTTGTAATTGGACCCGTTTTGTTGGGCTGGCTTTGTGATGTCAAAAATTTTGATTTTGCTTTACTATGCAATAGCGTATTCTTGTTTGGTGTTGTCTTACTTTTTCAATTCAAAGCCGAAGAAAGTCATTGTGTTTCGTGGAAAGTGTAGCTTTTATAAAAAATGTAGGCGAGGGATGAAAAATTTTAAAATTAAAAAGCTTGTTTGAATGGGAGTAAAAAAATAATAAATTTGTAAAGAATATTTTGCAAAAATTATTCAGATTATAACCAAATTGACAAAAGATCTGTTGATAATTATCAAGAAATGTGGAATTTTGATGACGAAATTGCTTTATGGCTAAAGCTTTTTACTGGTGAATTTATTCCAAATAAATATTTAGATTGAATTTCAGTTAAAAAACTTAAAGATACCAGACGTTTATTTTTCAATGAAATGCCAGAAAAAGTTCAAAATAAAATTATTGAATTTTTTGAGCAAAACAGAATTATTGTTGTAAGCGATATATTGAAAGGAAGAGGGGGCTTATCTGCTCAGTGAATGTTGGTAACAAGGTATAATGGTGAGAAGAAAACAACTGACTGGATATTGAAAAATATCAATGAGGCTATGAATTTTTTTGGGAAAGGAGAAATAGCCATTTCACCAAAGGGAAGTCTTTATATTGGGAAAATTACTCTTCAAAGAAAAGGTGAAACTTCCGATCCCACAAAATTACAATTTAAAATTAAGCCTTGTCAATTATTTAGTTTAGGAGAATAGGTATGGAGATAAATAAAGTATACTTGGGCGACTGTATAGAGATAATGAAAAATTTACCAGAAAAAACAGTAGATTTAATTTTTGCAGATCCTCCTTTTAACATTGGTATAAAATATGATATTCACAACGATAACATGTCGTACGATGATTATTATCATTGGTCTGAAAGTTGGATAAAAGAATGTTTTCGCTTGCTTAAAGATAATGGCTCTATCTATATAGCAATAGGTGATGAATTTGCTGCTGAAATCAATATTATTTTAAAAAAAACAGGATTTAATTTCCGTAATTGGATTATCTGGTATTATACTTTTGGACAAAATCAAAGAAAAAAATTTAATCGAGCCCATACCCATATTTTATATTTTACAAAGAGTAAAGAACGTTTTATTTTTAATGATTCTCAAATTAGAATTCCTTCAGCACGTCAACTTGTTTATAAAGATAAACGAGCAAATCCTATAGGCAAAATTCCTGATGACGTCTGGCAATTTTCAAGAGTATGTGGAACTTTTAAAGAAAGGATCGGAAAACATCCTTGTCAAATGCCTGAAGATTTACTCGAATTAATCATAAAAACCAGTTCCAATGAAGAGGACATTGTGTTGGACCCATTTGGCGGAACGGGAACGACAGCGGCGGTTGCTAAAAAATTAAAACGTAATTATCTAACAATGGAAATTTCACAAGATTATTACAACATCATTTTAAAAAGGCTGGAAGGGAAAATTCCTCTTTTCAGAAGAAAAAATGCAGAAGAACAGGAGAAACAAAAAACATTATTTGATATTGAATAAACGAATAAATTTCACTATTTGAAAATTATTTATTTTAAGAAAAAGAAAAAAACAAGAAGATGGCTAATAATTCTTTATTGGAAAAACTGGAAGGACTACAAAATAAATTTGATGAAGTTTCAATTTTAATAAATGATCCTGCGGTGTTTGGGGATCAAAAAAAATTCACAAAACTTAATAAGGAATACCATGACTTAGAGCAGATTCTTTCCGTAAAAAAAGAATATGAAACAGCTTTAACTAATTTGTCTGAAGCAAAAAAAATACTTGAAAACGAAACCGATGCCGATTTACGTGAGATAGCTAAAATGGAAATTGAACAGTTAGAAAAATTAATTCCTGATTTGGAAGAAAAAATAAAATTGCTTCTCATTCCTGCCGATCCAGCAGATAAGAAAAATGCTATTGTAGAGATACGAAGTGGAACAGGAGGGGATGAAGCTGCTCTTTTTGCCGGTGATTTGTTTCACATGTATGCAAAATATTGTGAAAACAAAGGTTGGAAAATAGAAATTACTGATTTTAATGAAGGTACAGCAGGTGGTTACAAACAAATTGTTTTTACTGTAACCGGCGAAAATGTGTATGGAACACTTAAGTACGAATCAGGCGTTCATCGCGTGCAACGTGTTCCCCAAACGGAAACTCAAGGACGAATTCATACTTCAGCAGCTACTGTAGCGGTGTTTCCTGAAGCTGAAGAATTCGATATTGAATTGAAAGAATCGGATATCCGTGTAGATATTTTTTGTTCCTCCGGTCCAGGTGGACAGTCGGTCAATACAACCTATTCTGCCATTCGTCTGACACATATTCCAACGGGTATTACCGTTCAATGTCAAGATGAAAAATCCCAGCATAAAAATAAATTGAAAGCAATGACAGAATTACGTTCACGCTTGTACGCTATTGAATATCAAAAGTATGTGGACGAAATTAGTTCGAAACGCAAAACAATGGTATCTACTGGTGATCGTTCTGCAAAAATTCGTACCTATAATTTTCCACAAGGACGAGTTACCGACCATCGGATTAATTATACACTTTATAATCTTCCAGCTTTTATGAATGGCGAAATTCAACCACTGATTGATCAACTTATCATTGCCGAAAATGCAGAAAGATTAAAAGCTGCTGAATTATAATTATTCTTTTCCTTATCATGATTTTAAAAATATTTTTATGACTAAGCATGAACTTTTCGAGCAGATAAAAAAGAAAAAATCTTTTTTGTGCGTTGGACTTGATACTGATATTCACAAAATACCTTCTCACCTATTAAAATCATCGGAAGATCCAATTTTTAATTTTAACCGAGCCATTATTGATGCTACAGCAGAGTTTTGTGTGGCTTATAAACCGAACTTAGCATTCTATGAGAGTGCTGGAACAAAAGGTTGGGAATCTTTAGCCCGAACAGTAAATTATTTGAAAAACAATTATCCAGAACAGTTTCTTATTGCCGATGCCAAACGAGGAGATATTGGAAACACATCTCAAAAATATGCAGAAACTTTTTTTGAAAATTTGAATTTTGATGCTATTACCTTACATCCTTACATGGGAAAAGATACAGTTGTTCCTTTTTTGAATTATAAAAACAAATGGGTCGTTTTATTGATACTAACTTCCAACAAAAGTGCTACCGATTTTCAACTCCTTCGAATATCAGAAAATGGTGATTTTTTATTTGAAAAAATACTTAAAGATTCTTTACAATGGGGAAATGAAGAAAATATGATGTATGTTGTTGGAGCTACGCAAGCAGAAATGTTGAAAAAAGTACGAGCTATTGCTCCTCATCATTTCTTATTAATACCTGGAATTGGTGCACAAGGTGGAAATTTGGAAGAAGTGGCATCGGCTGGTTTAAATGAAGTTTGTGGATTATTAGTAAATTCTTCACGACAGATTATTTATGTTTCTTCTGAAAAAGATTTTGCCAGTGCTGCTCAGGCAGAAGCAAAAAAGTTGCAAACTACTATGGAATGCTTGCTTAAACAACATGAAATAATTTAATGTTTTTATTATTGTTACGGTTAAAAAAAATTTTATTTATTGTTGAATAAAAAGAAAGTACTTACTGCTGACTCAATTTACAATTTGTGCTACCTTTTTGCTTTAGGCTTGCTTAGATAGTAATCTGCTGAGCATAAGGGAAGTAGTTTTGAAGCAGAGCATCCTTTTGAAAAACGCATTCAATCCTACATCGGTTTGATGTTAATATTTTGTTATTACTATTCAAATTAAAATTAATGATAACAATTTGGTATAAAATCATTTTCTATCTTTATTAATTCGTTAGTTTTGTTCCTTTATTGTTCACATTTTTTTAAAAAAATTATGGCAAGTTTATATCTCATTCCCACACCGTTAGGAACGACCTCGTTAGAAAAAATATTTCCTTCTTACAATATAGAAATTATTAACCGATTGAACCATTTTGTGGTAGAAAATGTGCGAACTGCCAGAAGATTTTTGAAACAAATTTCTCAGGAAAGAAATATCAATGAAGTGAAATTTTATTTGCTAAATGAACATTCTTCAAAAGAAGAGTTAAGTTGTTTATTAGAACCACTGTACAATGGTTTTGATTTGGGACTCATGTCTGAAGCAGGATGTCCAGCGGTGTCAGATCCTGGTGCGGATTTAGTTGCTTTGGCACATAAAAACAATTTTACTGTGATTCCTTTGATTGGTCCATCTTCTGTTTTGCTTTCGTTGATGGCTTCGGGGTTCAATGGACAAAATTTTGAATTTGTCGGTTATTTACCTGTCCAATCTGAGGAACGAATCAAAACACTTCGCCGACTTGAAGCAAAAGTATATGCTGAAAATCAAACACAAATTTTTATTGAAACTCCTTACAGAAACATGAAAATGTTGGAAACTATTTTAAAAGTATGCCAACCTTCTACTCAATTATGTATTGCAGCGGATGTTACTTTAGAAAGTGAATTTATCAAGACAAAAAGCATTGGAGAATGGCGGAAAAACTTGCCTGATCTTCAAAATAAACCGTGCATATTTTTATTATACAAAACTTGGGTTTAAACAACAAATTAGCTGATATTTCAAAAAATTCATATAATCTTGGTATTAATACCTGAGAAAATTATAACTGGTGAAGTTGTAATTTAATCGTTAGATTATTAATATCATTGATAATCAACACAATTAAACATTTTTACCATTTTTTGACCTGCACCTTTTTAAAATTGAAGACCTAATTTTATACCGACTTGCTTCATGGTCGTTATGCCTTCATAGGAAAAAGTGCCATTTGCATTCGTTTCTGTTAACAAACCTTTAAAATTCTGAATGCCAGCATAAATTCCACTGAAAACTATTGTTTTATACGTAAGTTTATAGGTAATTCCTCCTGAAATTTTAGTCATTGTTCCACCGCTATAATCAGAAGCAAGAGCAAAAGCATAACCAGCATCTAATGTCATATAAGGTGACAACCTCTTTTTTATGGGAATATCTTCTAAACGAATAAAAATTGGTAGAAAGTTCAAAGAATTATTTTGTTCCAGCGAAGTGTTGTTGTATCCTATCCCACCACCAATAAAAAAACCTTTATTGAACAATTGTTTTTTCCCAAAAATTAATGTTATTTGTGAATTAGGCGATAAATCAAATTTATTTTTTGCCTGTGCCACTCCACCGGTAAATTCTAAAAAAGCACAAAAAGGAAAAGAGAGGGTATCCTTGTTAGAAGATATATTTTCTGTTGGGAAAATATCGGCTGATTTACTAATTTCTTTAATATCAGAAAAAGGAAATTGATATCGAGTTCCATCGGTGGTTTGTAATATTACTATTTCGTCGTTTTTAAAAATAATTTCACCCACATAAATATCGCCACTTTTTAAAATAAGTTTATCATGAACTATTTCTTGTGCAGATAAATTTAAGAGGGAAAGAAAAATAAAAAAATTTATTAATAACAAAAAATGAGTTTTCATCCAACCAATTAAAGTAATTCATAAAAACGTTCCAAAAATATATCTGCTTCTTCTTTAGAAAGGCACAATGGAGGAAGTAAACGAATAATATTAGAACCACTCACCCCTGTAAAAATTTTTTTGTCATACAATAATTTTGTTCTTAAAGGACTTACAGGTTCTTCGAATTCAATACCGATCATTAATCCTACTCCTCTTACTTCTTTAATTCGAGGAAATTTTTGTAATTCATTCAAGAGGTAATCACCTATTTTTTTAGCATTTTCCATTAAGTGTTCTTCTTCTATGATATCAAGCACTGCAAGAGCAGCAGTACAAGCTAAGTGATTTCCTCCAAAGGTAGTTCCAAGCATACCATAAATAGGCTTAAACATGGGGCTGATAATTACTCCACCAATAGGGAAGCCATTCCCCATTCCTTTTGCAACAGTGATAAGGTCAGGGCGGATGCCAGCATATTGATGAGCAAAAAATCTACCTGTCCTTCCGTAACCTGATTGGACTTCGTCTAAAATAAGTACTGTACCTGTAGCTTTACATTCTGCACTGAGAACTTGTAAAAAATCTGCATTTGGAATTTGTATGCCTCCTACTCCCTGAATTCCTTCAATAATAACCGCACAAACATCTCTTTTTTTCAAAGATTTTTTTACTGCAACTGCATCATTTAAAGGGAAAAATTCAACTTCAAAATTCTCATTAATAGGAGCTACGATAGAAGGATTATCTGTTACTCTAACAGCAGCAGAAGTGCGTCCATGAAAACTTTTGCTAAAAGCAATAACTTTTTTTCTTCCTGTATGAAAAGAAGCTAATTTTAAGGCATTTTCATTGGCTTCTGCTCCTGAATTGATTAAAAACAAGGAATAATCCTCATAACCAGAAACTTTTCCCAATTTGTCAGCAAGCTTAATTTGCAAAGGATTTATTACTGAATTGGAATAAAAAATAATTTTTCGTATTTGTTCAGTTAATTTCTTTACAAAATAAGGATGAGAATGACCCACTGAAATTACTGCATGACCACCATAAAAATCGAGATATTCATTCCCTTGCTTATCGTAAGTTCTACAACCTGAACCTTTTACAATTTCAATATTAAAAAGTGGATAAACATTAAATAAATCCATATCGATTAAATTAAAGATAAAAATTAATTAAATAACAGAACTCTTACATTTTTTTAAAAACTTCATCAAAATAATAGATTTCAAACTACTCTTGTTCGATAAAGAATAAAAAAGGGAGAGCAATTTTTAAGTTTGCCCTCAGTAGAGTTTTTTGTAGATTTGTAGTTCCAATAAGATAAATACTATTACATAAATACAACGATGGACAAAAGTACACATTTTTTTGGACAATCAGTTTTCGGACAGCTGATTTCTTTGATAGATAATAATATTATCATACGAAACAGTCGAAAACATAAAGCAGATTATTATATAAAGCGATTTAAAGCCAAAGATCATTTAATGTTCGATTAAGGAGATACCTCGGAGGCTGCCTCGGGGTTATTGTTTACAAACTGCGTTGGCAGATTGAACTACTTTTCAAACAATTAAAGCAGCAATTTTCCACTAAATACTTTTTGGGTGACAATGAAAACGCCATAAAAATTACAGATATATTGTGTGTTAATTGTAAATTTGTTGCTTACAGTCGTTCAGGAGCAAGTAAAACGTTGTTGGCATTTCCTAATCCTGAGTTTTTGCAGAATACATTTATTCAATTAGTTGTAATTAATTTCAAAAACAATCAAATTTTAAAATATAACATTTGAAAATCAATTTGTTGAAAATAAATAATCTTACAATATTTTTTTAATCGGAGACGGTAATGATTTATTTTTTATATTTGTCGACAAATTGGAAAAAAATAAAAAATTCATTACGATGAGAAATTTTTTTATGAATCTATTTTTAACATTTGCTTTTTGCATAATATCAGTATCATCTCTGCATGCAGTAAAAGCTTATCCTTATCCTATTGTAGTAAGGCAGCCTGATGGCAGTGAAGTCACTATTAAAATTTATGGAAATGAGTTTCGACATTTAAAAACTACTATTGATGACTATCCTGTTAAACAAAATGCAAAAGGATTTTGGACTTATGCTATTTTAGATAATACAGGAAAATTAAAAGAAACTGAATATATTGCTCGTGATGTTGAAAAACGTTCTATTCGGGAGAAACAATTTTTAAACTCTTTAAAAGACGAAAAAAATAGCTTTCAAAGAATCAAATCGATTAATCCTATTGTAAAAAAAACCAAGCAACCTATTTTACGTAAAGCATATCCTCTTACAAATTCTCCTAAGTCATTGGTTATTTTGGTAAATTTTAAGGATAAAAGTTTTGTAACTCCTGAGGCTCAAATTGTTTTCCATGATATGCTGAATCAAAGTGATTATAATGCCAATGGTGCTACTGCTTCAGCACGTGATTATTTTATGTCCAGTTCTTATGGAAATTTTTCTCCAATATTTGATGTAGTAGGTCCTTTTGACTTGGATAAAGATATGAGTTATTATGGTGCCAATGATGATAGTGGTTATGACATTAATCCTGCTGCTCTAATTGTGGATGCTTGTACCGCCGCTAACGCTGCTGACATTGATTTTACTCAATACGATACCGATAATGATGGTTTGATAGATAATGTTTTTGTTTATTATGCAGGTTATAATGAAGCTGAAGGTGCTGATGAAAATACGATTTGGCCTCACAGATGGGTAGTTTATACCAAAGAAGAAAATCCAGTTTATTATACTTATGACGGCACAATTGCATCGGTAACTTTCGATAATAAAAGATTATATGATTATGCCTGCAGTTCCGAATTAAAAGGTAATTCGGGTACAAATATGGCTGGGATTGGAACTTTTTGTCATGAATTTGGGCATGTATTGGGTTTGCCTGATTATTATCATACAGAAGAAGATAAAGAAACTTTAAATGGTTGGGATATAATGGATGCTGGTTCTTATAATAATAACAGTAGAACTCCTCCAACTTACTCAACATACAGTCGTTTTTATTTAGGCTGGTTAATACCACAGGAAATTAATACACCCAGTAATTTAACTCTTTTACCCATTTATCAAGAAAAAACAAAACCTGCTAATACTTTACAACAATCTTATTTATTGTCAGCTACAACCCATAATTTGAATGGTAACGATCCATCACCTCGCGAATTTTTTATGTTAGAATACCGTAAAAAAATAGGTTGGGATACTTATCTTCCAGCAGAAGGAATGTTAATCTGGCATATTGATTTTGATCCGATAGCCTGGGAAGAAAACACAGTAAATAATTATACGGGTACAATTCAAACCATCGATAGCCATATGCGAGTTTATTTGCAGCCTTTAAATGGTTCTACTACTACGCCGGGAACTGCTTTTACAAATGGTTCATTTGTACCGACTACCTGGACAGGAATAAATATTAATAGAGAAATTACTCACATTACAAAAAGTGACGATAAAATTACTTTTAAATTAATGGGAGGTATGCCTGAACCGGTAATTCAGGTAGGGATTATTTATCAACATTTAAAATTTCCTCGTATCCAAGTAAATACCAATAATACAAAAATTTTAAATATTAAAACTACTGATATTACTGAAAATCTAACCCTTTCTATTACTGGCGAACAAGCAAATTGTTTTTTGATTCCCATTTTAAGTATTTCAAAAGAAGCTGCAAATTCTGCTGAAGGTGTTAATATAGCTATTACTTATCAACCAATTTCAGCAGGAATACATACAGCTACTTTTACTATTTCAGGTGGGGGTCTTAATCCTTCAAAAATAATTACTTTAACAGGAGAAGCTTATTAATAATAAAAGGAACGAGATAGTGAAAAATTTTATATTGTTCCTTTTATTGTTTTAAAAGTGATAAAAAAACACTTATATTTCCTGCACTAATTCTTTCATAATTAATGTCATTAAAGGTTGCACGGAATTACCAATTTTTTGCACTTCTTCGTGAGAGACTTCTATAATTTTACCCGGAACCCCTAGGTCGGTAATAATGGGAATGCCAAAACATTTCATACCGGCATGATTGGCTACAATTATTTCAGGAACAGTACTCATACCTACAGCATCACCTTCAATAGTACGAAAATAACGATATTCAGCAGGAGTTTCGAAAGTCGGACCACTAGTTCCTACATAAACACCTTCTACTACTTTAATCTTATTTCTTTTTGCAATTTGTTTTGCCTTGGCAATCAAATCTTTTGAATGATACCAGATTGCTTTCTAATATAAAAAAATAATATTTATTTTTGCTCAAAAAATAAACAAAC
>DAOOVG010000073.1:0-11267 GCA_035369865.1 Paludibacteraceae bacterium
AAAATTTTATAACCTTGCCGCTTAAAAATAGACTTTTTAAGGAATGACTATATAACATATTGAATATCAATGATAACTTTATAATTTTGGTAGTGTTCCAAAATTATAAACATGTTTGTTGGCAAAAAGTGAAATACGTCCGTAAATCAGTCGTACAGGTAACACAGAAATGTCGAAGCAGGTATAAAGTACTGAAAAACTGTTAGTTGTGCTACCGCTTAGCACGGAATTGAAAGACTGGAGCAATTAGCCAGAGAAAAATGAATCATTTAAATGGAAATCAGTTAAATCTTTTTGGTTACAAAAGTGATGAAATTATTGAGCAAGCCTTTCCCCTACTTGATAATAGCAGTATTCGTACCATTGGACCAGCGTTAATCTTTGGCAAGATTTACAATTATATTGGTTTTAATGCTATAGAAAAGGAACTTTTCAGGCATTTGCTCATAGCACAGTTAGCCTCCCTTTTTAAGTAAGTTAAAAATTGTTTGTAAAAATTTTTAGGGTATTCCATTGCAGAAACAGGAAAAATTTCTAAAGACAATTTTCTGTTAATAAGCAAAGTAAAGAGATTTTTATAACTTTTTTAGAAAATTGTTGTTTAGAATCAATCTAAATAACTATCTTTGTCATCGCAAATCAGATCTTAGGAATGATTAAAATTATAAAGAAAAAATGGAATGGTATCGAGTGCGAAAAATTGTTTTGATAGTACTAGTTCTTTTGCATAATGTTATAAAAATATCTGCTCAAGAAAAGAATGAAACTTCATTTTTTACTTTTTCAGCTTCGTATATTGGTGATGGTTTTGCAAATATGTCAGGCGGCATAAAAACAGGTATTTCTTATTTGGGATTAATTTCATTAAATACCTATTTTGATACTTCAAAAGCACGTTTATGGAAAGATGGGGGCTTATTTTTGAATATATTCAACACTCATGGTGGACAGCCTACGGCTCATTTTGTTGGTGATTATCAAGGCGTTTCAAACATCGAAGCAAGTAATCATACTTATTTGTACGAGCTCTGGTATGAACAAAAATTTAAAAAAGTGAAAGGTATCATTGGTTTACAGGATTTGAATGTGAATTATGCTGCCAGTGAATTTGGAAGTTTATTTATCAATAGTTCGTTTGGAATTCCTTCCACTATTGCTTATAATATTCCTTCTCCTATTTTTCCGTTAACAGCATTGGGGTTTCATTTAGAATGGCAACCCACTCAACATTTCAAATGGAAAGCAGCGATTTTCGACGGTATGCCAGAAGGTTTTGAAAATTTTCATTTGAAATGGAAATTAAACAAGCAAAATGGCTTCTTGAACATAACAGAAATAGAATGGAATAAAAGCTTCCAGGAACATCGTTCAGGAATTTACAAAATAGGAGCTTATTATCATAACAGCCGTGATAGCATGCAACACACAGAGGAGAATAGAGGTTTTTATTTTGTTGGTGATCAAACTGTCAATAAACATGTTGGAATATTTTCTCAAATTGCAGGAAACCCTGCATCAAAAAATTCAAATCCTTTTTATTTGGGTTTAGGGTTTAATTATAAAGGAATTGGGAAGAAAAGACAAGAAGATGTTTTTGGTTTAGCTTTAGCTTATGCATCGTTGAAAAATAGAAGAGACGAAGCAACTATAGAAATGATGTATCAATTTGTGATCAATGAACATATCAGTTTAATGCCAGATGTTCAGTATGTAATCAATTCTTCAGGAACTGACGTAGCATTAAAAAATTCGCTGATAAGTTTTCTGAGAATGCGATTGGACTTTTAAAATTGGAATTAAAGTGGATGAAATAAATCATTTTACACGACTTTCTGACTTATCGCCTGGTGATGAGGCAATTATAGTAAAAGTGCTGGGACGTGGTTCTTTTCGCAGAAGACTCGCTGAAATGGGCTTTGTAAAAGGTAAAAAAGTAAAGGTTATTAAATGTGCTCCATTACAAGACCCCATAGAATATGAAATTATGGGATATAACATTTCGTTGCGGCGAAGTGAAGCTGAATTAATCCAGGTAATTTCTGTTCAGGAAGCAACCAGTGTTTTACAAAATGTACATTTTAATGGAATTATTGACGATGAAACTTTAAAAGTATCAGCTCTTGAAAAAGGAAAATCTATTCATGTTGCTTTGGTAGGTAATCCCAATTGTGGAAAAACTACTTTGTTCAATCGCATTTCTGGAGCTCACGAGCGAGTAGGAAATTATGGTGGTGTCACTGTAGAAATAAAGGAAGCCGAAGTTAAAAAAAATGGCTATACTATTAAGCTGGTTGATTTGCCTGGTACTTATTCTATCACAGAATTTTCTCCCGAAGAACTTTATGTTCGCGTTTATTTAACCGAAAAAATGCCTGATATCGTACTCAATGTGATAGATGCTTCCAATTTGGAACGTAATTTATTTCTGACTACTCAGCTCATTGACATGGATTTGAAGGTTGTGATTGCCTTGAATATGTATGATGAATTAGAGAAAAAAGGAGATAAACTTGATTACAAAGCTTTAGGAAAAATGCTGGGAATACCCATTGTTCCAACTGTTGCCACCAAAGGTGAAGGTATTGAAGAGCTTCTGCAAAAAATAATAGATGTTTACGAAGATAAGGATCCCATTGTCAGGCATATTCATATTAATTATGGTTCTGTAATTGAGAAAGCTATCAAACAAATTCAGGATGTAATCTGGCAAAATCCTAGTATAACTGATAAATTATCTTCCCGTTATCTGGCAATCAAATTGTTGGAAGGTGATAAAGCTATTCTCTCTGAGTTGGAAAAATATGACAATTATCCTCAAATCGAATCTATTACGAAGCAAGCCATTCAAAATCTGGAAAAAGAATATGGTGACACTTGTGAAACTGTTATTACTCAATTAAAATATGGCTTTATTGAAGGAGCTTTAAAAGAAACTTATCATCCTTCTAATCAAGACAATAAAATGAAGCAACAAACTTTAGACAATTTGTTTCTTCATAAGTTTTGGGGATATCCTATCTTTCTGTTTTTCATTTTGTTAATGTTTCAAGCTACTTTTAGTCTGGGAAAATATCCGACCGAATGGCTGGAAAGTGGAATTAATTTACTGTCTGGATGGGTTGAAAAGATAATGACTGAGGGTCCTTTACGTGATTTGCTGGCAAATGGTATCATTGGTGGAGTAGGGAATGTGCTTGTCTTCTTTCCAAACATTCTTATTTTATTTTTCTTTATTTCCATCCTCGAAGATACAGGCTATATGGCGCGAGCTGCCTTTATGATGGATAAGTTGATGCATAAAATTGGACTTCATGGACAATCGTTTATTCCGCTGGTGATAGGATTTGGCTGCAATGTTCCTGCTATTCTGGCAACACGTACGCTAAAAAATAGAAAAGATCGAATATTGACCATACTCATCATTCCTTTTATGTCATGTAGTGCTCGAATGCCTGTTTATTTGTTGCTTATTTCAGCCATTTTTTCCAAAAATCAAGCACTCATTTTATTTTCACTTTATTTGATTGGGATTTTAATTGCCGTGATAACAGCATTAATAATGAAAAAAATAGCATTTAAGGAAGAGGGGTCGCCCTTTGTAATGGAATTGCCTCCCTATCGGATTCCTACTTTAAAAACTATTAATATTCACATGTGGGATAAAAGTCGGGAATATTTGCGAAAAATAGGAAATATTATTCTGGTAGCTTCAATTATAATTTGGGCAATTGGCTATTTTCCTCGCCAACCAGAAATTGCTAAAAAATATGAGGAACAAATTTTGGCAGTTCAAAACAGTGCTTCATTAAATGAGAAGGAAAAGGAAAAAACAATTTTTCAACTTCAAACGGCTAAAGCTTCTGAATTACAGCAAAAATCTTTTATTGGACAATTGGGAAAAGCAATTGAACCTGTTATCAGACCTTTGGGTTTTGATTGGAAAATGGGCGTTAGTCTGTTAACAGGATTTGCTGCCAAAGAATTGATAATTAGCACAATGGGTATTTTATATCAGGTTGACACTTCTGGTGAAAGTTCAGTCTCATTACAGCAAAAGATTAAGGAAGAAGTTCATACCACAGGTAAATTGAAAGGAGAAAGAGTTTTTACTCCGCTGGTGGCTTATGCTTTTATGGTATTTATTTTGCTTTATGTTCCTTGTGTGGCTACTATTGCAGCCATGAAAAAAGAAGCAGGCTGGCAATGGGCTATTTTCGGGATTGTTTATAATACTGCAATAGCTTGGCTTGCTGCTTTTCTAATTTATCAAATTGGAAGTTTATTGTTATAATAACTGAACTAATTAGGTTGAGAATTTGTTAAAGCAAAATTTTAATTGATAATTATGTTTCAAATCATTTCAGTAATAGTTATTTTATCAACGGCGATTGGTTGCTGCATATTTTCTATTACAAGGAAAATTTCTCGCAAAGATTTTGATTCTCCTTGTAGCAAATGTAGCGGTTGTGAATTTAAGGAGGAGATACTGAAGAAAAATTCACAAGTAAAATGTGTCAAACCAACTAATATCCATTCAATAAAAAGGTGATTTTTAAGACTGTTTTTATATTGGTAATAATTTGCAGAATAGAATCGATTTATTTTGCCTGATTATTAAAGCAATGTCCTTTTGTGTACATTCCTGTTGTTTCCTTACCTAAATTATGTACTTTTGTGTTATGGTTAATGTTTTCATCTTTGTAACTTTTTATAGGGAAAAAACGAAGTAAAGCATTTATTCCATCAAGACAAAAGAGAAAAACGTTTTTTCTCCTTTGTCTTAAAAAATAATTTTCCTTTACCTTTTATTTCCCCTGAAAAAGTTGCATTAATTACTTGAATTCACAGTAATGAATACACTAGATTTAATTATTTTGATTCCTATTGTTTTTGGTTTTATTCAAGGTTTATTCAAAGGATTGGTAAAAGAATTAACCTCCTTTGTTGTCATTGTCATTGGTATTTATGGAGCAAAATTATTGGCCACTCCCTTTGAAAAGTTGTTGCTAAATATTGCATTTTTGTCTCCCCAGATAACCAAACCCTTGGCTTTTTTATTGGGTTTTATTATTATAGCCATAGGCTTGTTTATACTTGCTCATTTACTGGATAAAACGTTATCGTTCATTCAATTAAGTGGGGTGAACAAATTTTTAGGTGGTATTGTTGGTGGCTTAAAATATCTTCTTATTCTCAGCATCTTGTTGAATGTTTTTGATACCGTTGATAATCATTTTCATTTAATTAATAAAACTACCAAAGAACAGTCACTGACTTATTCTAAAGTTCTGAAAGTTGCTCCTGTTCTGTGGGAAGAAGTGAAAGACAAAAAATCGACTGATCAGAAAAATACTATTCAAAAAAACAAAATTGAATCTAACAAAAATAAATAAAATAGCTCCCGAATTAAAGTCCCGTTTTTCATTTTATAAGTATGAATGTGGATGTGATGAAGCAGGTCGCGGTTGTTTGGCAGGTCCAGTTGTAGCTGCTGCAGTAATTTTGCCTGACGATTTTGTTTGTCCTCACATAAATGATTCTAAAAAGTTAACTTCCGGTGTAAGAGAAAAGTTACGTTTCATTATAGAAAGGGAAGCTTTGGCGTGGGCAGTAGCTGAAGTAAGTAATGTCGAAATTGATCAGATGAATATTCTCAATGCTTCTATTTTGGCAATGCATAAAGCAATAGCTAAACTTTCAATTCGACCTGAATTCATTATCATAGATGGAAATTATTTTAAGCCTTATGCTAATATTCCTTATCAAACAATTGTGAAAGGTGATAGCAAATATTTGTCTATAGCTGCAGCCTCCATCTTAGCCAAAACACACCGTGACGAAATTATAAAACAATTGGGAGAAAAATTTCCTCAATATTATTGGCAGAAAAATAAGGCTTATCCTACTTTTCAACATCGAGAAGCCATTTTAAAATTTGGAACAACTCCTTATCATCGAATGTCGTACAACCTTTTAGGAAAGAAAAAAATAGAAAAAAATTGATAATTTAAAAAGGATAACCAATAGCAATATGAAATGCGAGGTCGCTCCATTTTGGCGGTAGTCTCCAACATTCACTACGTTTAAGGACAGGATCATGTAATTTTATTCCTAAATCAAGACGTGCTATCATAATAGTAAGGTCAAATCTAAGTCCTATTCCATAAGCAATTGCAATTTGATCGATAAAATTGTTCCATTGAAAAACTCCGCCAGGTTGAGTTTCATAATCCTTAATAGTCCAGATATTCCCTGCATCTATAAAAGCAGCTCCTTCAAGTAGCCAGAATAATTTTGCTCTATATTCCATATTCAAATCCAGCTTAACATCACCAATTTGGTTGTAATCTCTCATGAGTGTATTGATTCTTTTATAAACGCCTGGTCCCAAAGTACTTTCAGTCCATCCTCTTACGCTATTTGCTCCGCCGCTAAAAAATCGTTTCTCATAAGGGATTATCTCTGCATTCCCATAAGGAGTGCCCACGCCAATTCCTATGTGATAAACGAATCTGTTGTTTGAATCAAAAATTTGATGGTAAGTAACGTTGTATTCAGTTTTTACATATTGTGCATAACTAATGTTAAATAATTGATAAGAGCCGTTTTTAGGAGTGCTTCCCAATAAATGATTTAAGCCATATAAAAAATTTCCAGCAGTTTCAATATTGTACCGCATGGTAAAAAAATTTCTCAAAGGACTAGACGAACGATAATTAGTTGTGGAACCAGAATAACCGATTCCCATAATGAAGTGATTTTCGTAATTATAACGATTGAAAATTCCTGTGTCAAGAAATTTTTCACGGAAAGTGGGGAAAATTTCAGGAAAATAAACATAATTAATATCAATTAAATCAATAGCATGTTGATATTGAGAACGGCTCCAAAGATATTTAATACCAATTTGTGAATTTGTTGTTCTGAATTCACCTGGTCTGAATTGATAATAATAAGATCCAGAAAATTCAGTGTTGGCATGTAGATTTCTTTTAAAATCATAGCTGGCAAAGGGCAATATGAAACGTGGAAATTTTAATCCTACTTGAGCTCCCCATTCCTGTGCCCATATATTTTTTTGCCATTCATAGGCTCCATGACCTTGTAATGAAAAAGTTTCAGCTCCTTTGAAAATATTTTTGTTGATTAAATTCAAATTTACTGCTCCACCCCAGTAACCATCTGTATAAGTAGCTTCAATTTCGCCTGTAAGAGAAATAGCAGTGGAAGGCATTATAAAAATGTTACAATCTAATAAACTATCTTTCGTTTCATGGAAACTAATATTGACATATTTTATGGCTCCAAGTGAATTGAGCGATGAATAAGTCTTTTCTACATCGGCGTCATTATACACACTTTTGGGATTAATATAGGTATTTTGTACCAAAGCATCAATTCTGATAATTTGTTTGCGAGGCGTAATCATGGTAAAATTTCTGAAATTAATGGTATCTGTAACTCCATTTTCCTGTAGTTCCGAAATATTAGTAGCGTTAATATAAAAAGTTACATTTCGTATAATGAATTTCTTAAATATAATATTATAAAGTGAATCGGTGGGATTGAGTAAATTATCGTTTAAATGAAGAGTTAAATCTACTTGATGAGAAGCAATAGTAGTATCAGCAGTATAAGAAAGGAAGTCTTTTCGGAAATTGTAATAACCCATTTGACGAAATCGTGAGGTAATTCTTTCGCGTTCAGCATCCAGCACGTCAATATCAAAAAGCATATTGCGATGAATCAAGCTCCGCAAAGTATCGTTAGCGATTTTAGCTAATTCATTATGAGGAATTTGAACGTTATAATTTTTAATCCGGTAAGGTTGGTTAGAAGTAATGATGTATTCTACACGTGCTTTTTTGCCTTCAAATTCTACTTTTGTGTCAACTTTTGAATTCAAATATCCTTTATTGGCAAAGTAAAGTTGCAATTGCTGAGCAGATGAATTGGTAAGAATAGGATTAAAAATAACAGGTTCTTCACCTATTTTCATTAAAAATCTATTGAGCCACTTCGTTGTATCTTTTCCTGCTAAGCTGTAAATTCCTAATTGAGTACGAAATAATCCAAAAGCAGAATTGTTGGGCGTTTGTCGGAGATACTCATATAACTCATTTTTTTTAATAGAACGAACGTCTGTTTTTATATCAACTTTATCCAATAAATATTTTCCTTCCGGAACAAATTTTGTCGTGTTGCATCCCACAAAAATTATACTAACCAACAAAAAGCATAAATATCGTTCTGTTTTTCTCATAAATGAGATATTTTGATTTCTTTAGAAATAATTCCTCATCAATTGCTATCATTAAGCTAATTAAAAATAGGGAAAGATATATTTTTCAATTCTTTTTTATAAGTACAAAAAAGATGGAATAAAATCATAAACCACAAAAACGGTTTATTTTATTCCAGATACATATAATCATAATGAATCAATGGCTTTTGATGTTTTTTGCCTATTAATTCTCTTGCTTTTGTACTGTCGTAACGAATTTTTCCGATCCCAAGTGAATAACCGTTTTCATCTATGATTCTGACAATATCATCCTTTTCAAAATTACCAACAATTTTGGTAACACCCACAGGCAACAAACTTATTGCTTTATCACTTTTCAAAGCCTTTGCAGCATCAGCATTGACATAAATTTCACCCTTTGCAAAATCCTCACTATGAGCTATCCATTTTTTTATACTGGAAACTTCACTTTTCTCAGCTACAAAATGTGTGCAAATAGCTTCCTGATTTTTATCCATTAACTGAATGAGAATGTTTTCTTTTCTTCCATTAGCAATAAAAACTTCTATTCCCTGATCGGCAATTTTACGAGCGATATTAATTTTTGTTTGCATGCCGCCTCTTCCAAAAGTAGATTTAGTTTTTTGAATGTAGGGAGAAATATCTTCTCCTTTTTTTATTTCACGGATAATTTTTGCGAAAGGATCATCGAGCGAACCAGTATAAATTCCATCTATGTTGCTTAAAATGAATAAAGCTTCCATATCCATCATCGAAGCTATAAGCCCTGAAAGTTCATCATTATCGGTAAACATTAGTTCAGAAACAGAAACAGCATCATTTTCATTAATGATAGGAATTATTTTATTTTCAAGCATTACCTTGATACAATTCCGCTGATTAAGGTAATTGCGTCGACTATTAAAATTTTGTTTCGTAGTTAATACTTGACCAACTGTTATACCGTGTTTTTGAAACAAATCCCAATAAAGATTGATAAGTTTTGCTTGTCCGACAGTAGAATACAATTGACGTTGGTCCACAATGTCCATTTTTTTGTTGATTCCTAGTAAACTTCTTCCAGAAGCTACTGCACCCGATGAAACAATAATAATTTGAACACCTTCTTTATATAGTAGGGCAATTTGATCAACAAGGGTAGACATAATGGAAATATCCAACGTACCATCCGATTGAGTTAAAACATTGCTTCCAATTTTTACTACTATTTTTTTAAACCGAAGCTCCATATTCAATTTTTATTTTTCGTTGTATATGATATGCAACAATGTTGTACCGACAGCCAGTAGAGTATTTTTGTCTATATTTTCCATAGTGTCGTGTAAAGTATGCCAATAAGGTGGAAAACCTGTGGCACTATTAGGATTATAATGAATAATATCAATGCTCGGTATTCCTCTTAACTTATTCACATAAAAGTGATCATCGGTAATAGCTCCACCTTGCTGATCAATAAAATATTGACCAAAGCCAAGATTTTTTGCTTCTGTCCACACTTTGGAAACAATTCGTGGAGCATAAGTTAACGAAAAGTATTCTTTATAAAAAAGGGCTTGAGATGCTCCTACCATATCGAGCAAAATACCAAATCGAGCTTGATAATTTTGTTTATGAGGATGTTCTGCCCAGTATTGAGAACCAAGACACCACGAATTGTTTGTATTTTCATTTTGAAATGATTGGGAATTACCATAATCTTCTGCATCGAAAAAGATAATATCAACTCCGATGTTGGGTAACTGTTGTCCCAATTGACGAGCTATTTCTAATAAAACACCCACTCCACTGGCACCATCATCAGCACCCAAAACAGGTTGTCGACGATTCGCTGGTTCTGGATCATTGTCAGCCCATGGTCGCGAATCCCAATGTGCAAAAAGCAAAATGCGATTTTCTTTTGCTGGAGAAAAAGAACCAATAATATTTGCTGCATGAAGAATGGTGCCATCAAAAGCCTGTAAATCGGCTTGTTGAATTATTACTTCTGCTCCAAATCTTTTTAAAGAATGAAATAAATATTGTTGACATGCTGCATGAGCAGAAGAATTCGGAACTCGAGGACCAAAATTTGTTTGATGTTCTATATATAAATAGGCTGAATCGCTCGAAAAAGTGGGAATATTCATCTTTTCGGCTTCCTTCTCATTTTTCTGTTTAGAAGCGGTACAGGAAATAAAAACGATTAATGCCAGAACAATGATCAAATTTTTTTTCACTTGATAAGCAATTTAATTTTTTTTGAAAAGACAGTTGCTAAAATTCTAATTAAAAATCAATCTAAAAAAATACAACTTACAAATTTACATGATATTTTCAATTTACCCATGAAAAAGAAAATCAACTTTTCATTAACTCAACAGATTTTCGGGAATAAACGAGATTATGAAAGGAAAATTTAAATTAAGCAATAACTTTTTAACAAAAATAGAAAACCTTTTATCATACATTAGACATTTCTAAATTTTATTATTTTTGTAGATAATACTAACTTGCTTTCTAACGGATTTTCTTTTCTGAAAAGTCGTAATTTATTTATAATAAATTGGATATTATTCACTTATATGATCTTCCCTAAAAAATTTCTTGCTTACAAATTATGTGGTAGCTCAATTGTTCAATTTATCTAAAATGTATTGTTGATCTTCATTTAATCCCAAACCCTAAATTTTAGGGTTTGAGATTAAAATTGAGTCCTTCCAAATACTTCCTTTGAGTTGATACAAGTATTGCACGTACTCCTCTTGCTTATGATTGATCTTCCAGATTAATTTTTCATAATAGCAGTTAATCATCCGGTTAAGTGAGCATCGCTCATTTGAGCTATAAAAGGAGAAAATCCCACACGAAGAGATTTTGCTGCAGCAGCGTAACCGCTAAACCCTTTTATATTTTTACGTGTGCGTTGAAAGGCAGGATCTGTTTCTAGTTGTTCAGCTGAAGGATCCTTTTAATCCCTAACTTCGCAAAATTTACGTAATAGGTAGTTCTAATTTTTTCAAAA
>DAOOVG010000074.1:0-10884 GCA_035369865.1 Paludibacteraceae bacterium
ATTATTTTGCTTTTTTTGAAAATATATTACCTAATTTTGGAGGGTTTGGGGTTAAAAATGGACAAAGAGCAAGCTGAATTGTACCAAATTGTTTGTAAAATTTTTAGAGTGTTGCAATGCGGAGAAACAGGAGAAAATCGCATATTGTTTTTCAATGAAACTTTATGTGATTTTTTTATTTTTCAGGTCCATTCCAGATTTCCCATGCTGCTTCGGCTTGTTCTTCCAACATTTTTTCGCCATTTACTCCTTTGGCTTCTTGAAGTTTTCCTTTTTTTAGGAATAATGTCTCAGAAGGATTATAAACAACATCAAAAAGTAAGTGTTCATTTGTCAGGAATGGATAAGGAATAGCTGGACATTCATCAGCATGAGGAAAAGTACCAAGAGGAGTAGCATTGATAATAAGTTTGTTTTCCTGAATTGTTTGCTTATCAAGCATTTCGTAAGAAAGCATTCCTTTGCAAGGGCGACGTGAAACAAAAGTAGTTTCAATTCCAAGCTTTTGAAGGACAAAATAAATGGCTTTTGAAACGCCTCCTGTACCTAAAATCAAGGCTTTACAATGGTAGGGCTGTAAAAAAGGAAGGATGGATTTTTCAAAACCTATCACATCGGTGTTGTAACCTTTTAATTTTAAGATTTTACTGTTGCGAATGAATTTTATTACATTTACAGCTCCAATTTCTTTTGCAGTATCATCCAGCTCATCAAGATAAGGAATAATTTGTTCTTTATAAGGAATAGTAACATTCAAACCAGCAAGTTCAGGAATATTTTTTAATTCAGGAAATAAATCGATATTTTCTAACTCATACAAATTATATCGAGCATCAATATTTTCTTTTTCGAATTTTTCAGTAAAATATTTTTTTGAAAAAGAATGAGTCAATGGATAACCAATTAATCCGTACAGTTTCATTTTTTCTTTAGCTTCAAATAATATTTAATTCCACCAAAAATCCCTGCTGCAACTACTAATATTACCATAACAATGCTGATTTCTTTGTTGTATTTATTAATCAAATCGGCTTGTCCATGAGCCAGATATCCAATATAAACCAGCACACAATTCCATACTCCAGCTCCCAAAACAGTATATAAAGAAAATTTAAAAAAATTCATTTTTGCTAAGCCAGCAGGGATAGAAATTAGTTGACGAATACCTGGAATTAATCTTCCAATAAAAGTGGAAATACTTCCATATTTATTAAAATAAGCTTCGGCTTTACGAATTTTTTCACTATTTAAAAGTAGAGCGGCTCCAACTTTACTGTCAGCCAATTTGTAAATCAAAGCCCTTCCTAACGAAATGGAAAGAGCATAATTGATATAAGCACCCAGCAGTGAACCCAATGTTGCAAACAAAATAATTAAGAGGTGGTTTAAATTACTATTTGGTTGGCTAGCAATATAAGCAGCCGGCGGAACAACAATTTCTGATGGAAAAGGGATAAAAGAACTTTCAATAGTCATAAGAGCACAAATGGCACCATAAGTCATATTTTTGTTATACCATCTTTCTATTTTTTGAAGTAACGAAAGTTCTTGAGCCGTTTTTAAGTTACTAATATTTTTTTGAGTTCCAGTTGTTTGTATATTAAATGATGAAAAAGTAAACAAGAAAACAAGAAGAATAATAATAGATTTATTTTTCATAAAATGATACTAAATGTTCATATTAAAGAATAGGATCTATCGCTTCAGGACAAATTTCCAGAAACATGTTCGAAGCCTCTTCATTTTCTTGAATAGCTTTTTTCAAATAGGCATAAGCCAGCGTTTTATTTCCGATTTTATAATAAGTAATGGCTAAAAACAGATAAAGATATTCTACGGTATTATCCTGTTGTAATACTTGAAGATAAAATTCCAGTGCTGTATTGTAATCACCTTTTTCCAGATTGATATTGGCAATTATCATCAATGTTTCTGGCTGATTTGGATCTAATGTAATAGATTTCAAATAACAAAGCAAAGCATTGTCAATGTCGTCCATTCTCAAATAATCTTCTCCCAGATAATTCCAAGCGTCCGTATCTTCTTTATTAATATGTAACGCTTTGGAAATGAATTGCATGCTTTCTTTGTATTTTTCTTTTTCCAATAAGCAAGCTCCAATGCCTAACAATGCATCATAATTGTCAGGTTGAATTTTCAGGGAACGTTGGTAATAAGAAATTGCATCGTCAAATTGATCCATTTTCTCGAAACTTTCTGCAATATAAATATTGGCTTGTTCACTGTCGCTTGTCAATTCAGCATATTCTTTATAATTTTCAATGGCTTCTTTGAACTGATTTAGTTGAAAATGAGCATGAGCTTTTTGCAAACAAGCAAGAGAATCATTTTCGTCAATTGCCAAAACAAAATCATACGCTTCAATAGCTTTTGAAAATTCTTGAGAAGTAAAATAAATTTGTCCTAAATTGAACCATGCTTCTGAAGAATAAGGGTCGAGGTCAATGATTTTGTTGTAAATCACTATTGCTTTCTCATCTTCGTCCAATTGTTCATAACAAAAAGCCAGTTCAAATAACAAGTCACTATTTTTAGGATTAATTTTATAACCTTTTAGCAGCCATTCCATTGCTTCGTTGAAATATCCGTGCTCAATATAAATGTAGGCAATGTCGAGAAGAACATCGTCTTTTCCATCATTTTCAAAATCAATTAGGCGGTTACATAATTGATAAGCTTCAGAGAAACGTCTCATATGCACCAATGCTTGGATTTTAAGCAAAATAGCTTCGTAATCATTTTTATCGGCAAGCGATTCCAAAAGTTGATAAGCTTTTTCTGCATTTCCAGAAGCAAGATAAATTTTAGCACGTTTGGTTTTTAATTCGTTGCTGGTGGGATGAAGCTTAATTCCAAATTCTATAGCTCTGGAAGAATCTTTAGTACGACCTTTTTGTAAATAATATTCTGCAATATTTTCGAATTCTTCAATGTCAAAATAACCTGATGCTTTTCCAGATAAAAATTGTTCATAACGATGAACTACCTCATTGATGTCATCATCGTTTTGAAAAAATATTTTTCTGCTCATGCTTTATTTTTTTTGCAAAATTAATATTTTAATTGCAATAAAATAAACCTCTTAATAAAAGTTTTAAACAACCACGTATTTCTTTTTGATAAAGATAACATACTGCTAAAAGGTTTTTTTCGTTTTACCAATAGAAACACTTATGGCATATTTATTGTTTACTTTGCACTATTGTTTGTTGTTTTTAATATCAATTCAAGTTAAATTTTTTCATCTTCTGGACAATTATTGATTATTTTGTTTGTAATCATTTTATTTTGAAATACTTATATGGATTTTTTTGAAAAATTTCAGTTCTGTCCTGCTTGTGGTTCACCTTTCTTTATAAAAAACAATGAAAAATCGAAACGTTGTCAGCAATGTGGTTTTGTTTTTTACATGAACGCTTCGGCAGCAGTAGCTGCTTTTATTTTAAATGAAAAAAACGAATTACTGGTTTGTAAGCGAAAAAAAGAACCAGCCAAAAATACATGGGATTTGCCCGGTGGTTTTGTGGATAACAATGAAACTGCTGAGGCAGCCGTAAAACGGGAACTTGCGGAAGAATTACATGCAGAAACGGTCCAGGTGGAATATCTTTTTTCAGAACCTAATGAATATGAATACAGTGATTTAGTGGTTCCAACTTTGGATTTATTCTTTTTGTGTTGTTTAAAAGATGAATCCCAACTCATTCCTTCTGATGATGTGGAAGATTGTTTTTATGTAGCATTAGATAAACTTGAGCCAGATTATTTCGGCTTGAAATCCATAAGAAAAGCAATAATTCGGTTTCTTGAGCTTAATTTGGGAAAAGCTGAATGAAATATTTAATTTTGCTTTGTTAATGGTAAAAAAATTGTAATGAAATTTATTTAAATCAAAAATTGAAGTGAGAATGAAAAAAAGTTTTTTCCTTTTCAGTTTTTTGTGTGTGATAACAATTCCTCTGCTGAATGCTCAATATACTTTGATTTATACTGATCCTAATGCTTCTTTCGACAAAGGGAAAGAGCTTTATTTTCAACGAAAATATACTGCATCTTATCATTATTTTGAAGATTTTCTTAAAACAGCAAAACCTCAGCAAGCGGGGCAGATGCATGAAGCGGAATATTTTTTAGCTGCCAATGCTTTCGAGTTGCGGCAGAAAAATGCAATGGAATTGTTAAATAATTTTTTGTTGAAATATCCTTATACTTCTTATGCTGATCCTGCCTATGCTATGACAGGCATGCTTTATTATGAACAAAAAAATTATAGCGAAGCAATTACTTATTTTGAAAAAGTAAAAGAAAATAATTTGAATCCTGATAAAAGAATAGATTTCTTATTCTGTAAAGGTTATGCTTATCTTGAAAACAAAGATTATAAAAAAGCAAGTGATATTTTTAAGGATTTAAAATCTGTTGAATCATCCCAAAAAATTTCTGCTATTTATTATTATGCTTATTCACAATATTTGCTGGGAAATTATGAAGAGGCTTTACCTGAATTTTTAAAAATCAAAAATGAACCTGATTATCAAGCAATAGTTCCTTATTATTTGGTTCAAATTTATTATATTCAGAAAGATTATAAGCTGGCAAGAGAAGAAGCTTTTTCTTTATTAGAAAATTATCCTGATAACAAAAATAATGCAGAAATTTATCGAATACTGGGTGAAATTGCTTATAATGAAAAAAATTATAAGGATGCTGTATTTTATTTAACCAAATATGAAAAGATGTTTCCTCAGGTGTTAAGGAACGATATATATATTTTAGGTTTATCGTATTTTCAATTGAAAGATTACAAAAATGCTGTTGTTTATTTGTCAAAAGTTACTACTACACGCGATGAAATTTCAGAAAATGCTTATCTTTATTTAGGAAGTTCCTATATTTATTTAAATGACAAAATCAATGCTCGATTGGCTTATGAAGCAGCGTTAGAAACAAACTTCAATCCTGCGGTGAGAGAGGAAGCCTTGTTTAATTACGCTTTGACGTGTTATGAAACTCCTTCTGCCTTTGGGGAAACTATTTCAGCTTTTACTCGCTTTTTATCAGAATTTCCAAACTCAAAATATTCCGATGAAGCTTATCATTATCTTACAGAAGCGTATCTTACTACAAAAAACTATGAATTGGCTTATCAGTCTATTTCCCAAATCAAACAACTGACGCCTCACTTATTAGAAATCAAACAATACTTGCTTTATCGGCTTGGTAGTCAGGCTTTTGTTCAGAATGATTATGAAGAAGCAATAGATTATTTTACTCGTGCTCTGGAAATTTCTTCTTCCAATAAATATGCTACTGAATGTTTGTTCTGGCGAGCAGAATGTTTTTGGCGAATTCAAAAATCAGCATCAGTTATAAATGATTTACATGCTTTTTTTAGAAATCCGAATGCAAAATCAAGCCCAAATTTTATTACAGCAAATTATTCAATAGCCTATGCTTATTTTTCACAAAAAAAATATTCTGAAGCATTGAATTGGTTTTTAAAATATATAAATCTTGAATCAAATTCTTTTTCAGTGACTTATGTTGATGCGCTGAACCGAATTGGCGATTGCTATTATAATGCTCGTAATTTTGAACAAGCTCTAAAATATTACGATAAAGTAGTTCAACTGAGTCCTGAAACAGCCGATTATGCATTATTTCAATCAGCTTATATTGAAGGAATTAAAAAGAATTATACTGCCAAAATTTCAAAATTGGAAAAACTGTTGACACTTTATCCTGGTTCTGAATATAATGATAATGCTTTGTATGAAATATCGCGTTCCTACTTGATGCTTAATAACAACGAGAAAGCTATAGCTACTTATCAACGATTGATAAATCAATTCCCAAATTCAGTTTTAGCTCGGAAATCAATGCTGGAAATTGGCATGATTTATTTGAATGAAAAAAACTATGATAAAGCAATAGCCACTTTTAAGAATGTTATCGAAAAATATCCTGAAAGCGAGGAATTTTATACAGCGTTGGAAAGTTTGGAAACCATTTATGTAGAAATAAACGATGTGAATGCTTATTTGAATTATGCCGCTAGCTTAGGACAGAAAATAAAAAATGTTGCCGAACAACACGAAGATTCTATTTCTTATATAGCTGCTGAGAAACAATATTTGAATGGAAAATACGAAGTAGCATTGACTGGTTTGTCTAGTTATGTGAACAAGTTTTGTCCTGGAGGACGACATTGTATCATTGCCCGGTATTATCTTGCTGATTGTTATTATCAAACCGGTGAAAAAGAAAAGGCTCTTTCCACTTATCAAGCTTTGCTGGAGTTGCCCGTGAGTGAATTTACAGAAGAAGCCGCTTTACGTTGTGCTGAAATTACTTATGATAAAAAAGATTATTCCTCTGCTTTGAATTATTTTAAAAAGCTGGAAACAGTTGCTCAATCGACCATTAATAAGAATGCTGCACGTTTAGGGATTTTACGATGTAATTATTTTTTAAATGATTATCAATCGCTGGTAAACATTGCTTCTGAAATAATTGCCGATCCGCGTTCTGATGAGAGTTTATTGATCGAATCGCTTTATTATCGTGCTAAAAGTTATCTTGAACTTGGAAAAAATGAACAGGCAATTGTTGATTTGAAAAAACTTTCTGTTGATACACGAACGACTTGGGGTGCAGAATCAAAATATTTACTGGCAAAGGTGTATTTTGAACAAGGTAAACTGAAAGAAGCAGAAAATGAAATTATGGATTTCATGAAAAAAAATACGCCACATCAATTTTGGCTGGCAAAAAGCATAGTGCTTTTAGCTGATATTTATGTGAAAAAAGGAGATGATTTTCAGGCAAAGCAATATTTGTTAAGCTTACGTAAAAATTATCCGAATCAAGATGAAATTGAAAATCTCATTGAAGAACGTTTACAGGCAATTGCCAAACGAGAAAAGCAGAAAATCATTGGCTAAATTAATTTAAGAAATTTTGTTCATAAATTTTAGAAAAATTCTTCAAATGAATAGAAAAAAATTATTGATTTTTATTTTCATAGTTGCAATATATTTCATGCCTGTTTTTGGGCAAGATTCTATTTTCAGACGTGAAGTTACAGTCGAACGGGAATATGTGCCTGTCATTAAAGAAGCAGGAAAAATCAATTTAACTCCTAAATTGTATGAGCCACAAGTGGAAAAATTATCACCAGTTTATACGGAATTTTATTTGCCTTTACCTGTGGAAACCAACATTCATCCTTTGCAGGCAATTGAATTTTCTTTACAACAAGAGCCTCTAAAAAACGGCTATGCAAAAATGGGTTGGGGAAATTATTATAATTCTTTGTTGGATTTTGCCTATCCATTTATAAAAAAAGAAGATATGTATTTAGATTTTACAGTTCATCATCTAAGTACATATGGAAACAAATGGCATACTACTTCGGATGCGTCGCTTTTCTTTAATAAAGATTTCAAAAATCTTGATTTTTTCACTGGTGTTAATGGCAGCTATGAACGATTAAAATATTACGGAAATAATTTTAATCTTGATTCTATAGTTGATTTAAAACAATTGGCTGGGAATTATCCTTCGGCTATTTATTTACCAACAGATAAAGAACAACCCATTTTTTCTTATTCTCTGAAAGAATTGTCTGAACTGAATCGATTTAACACTTTCTGGAGAGGAAATATTTATGGAGGTGTTCAATCAAAATCGAATACTTCTGATATTCAATATGTTGGCAAGTTAGATTATTCTTTTTTAAATGCCGGTAGGGGAAGCAAAGAACATCAGATTTTATTAAGTGGCAAATTCCAGATACCTTACAATGACAATAAATTAGGGTTGGATGCTGATTTGCTTCAATTAAATTACAATTCGAAAGTAACGGATTCAACGAATATAGAAAATTCCTATTCGGTTTTTATCATTCATCCTTATTATGATTATCACTCCGATAAATTTAGAGCTCGTTTAGGAATACAATCAGCTTTCAGTTTCGAAGAAAAAGGTTTTCTTCATCTTTATCCCGACATACAAGCTGAATGGCAGCCATTTCCAACATGGATGGCAATTTATGGCGGAATAACTGGGAACTATCAAGTTAACAGTAGAAGTAAAATTTTAAAGGAAAACTGTTTTGCTGATGCTTATTTAAAAGTTAATGATACTTTTACTCCTTTTGAAGGTTATCTCGGAATAAAATTAAAACCTGCTGAATTATTTTTTGTGGATGCTTTTATTGATTATCAACATATTAATAATCAATATTTTTTTATCAATAAAGAATTTATCTCAAATGATATGACAGAGCCCAATAATCATTTGTTTATCAATCGTTTTGATGTAACTTACAGTAAAACTGACCTTTTAAGAAGCGGTTTACGACTTTCATATCATTTGCAGGATCGTTTCAGTTGTGAGTTGAAAGGTGTTTATAATGATTGGCAAGTTTCTGATGAACCATATGCCTGGAACAAACCAAAATGGGAAGCTGATATGAACCTTCATGCTTCATTGGCTTCGAATATAAATTTATCAGCTAAGATTTTTTATCAATCAGGTCGTTATGCTAAACTGGAAAAAAAGACTATTTTAATGAAATCTGCTTTTGATGTTAATATGGGCATTTCTTATAATTATTCCCGTTTTCTGACTGTTTTTGCAAAGGTGAACAACTTTTTCAATAGTAGTTATCAGTATTTTTACGGATACGATGTTCAAGGAACAAATTTTTTGTTAGGAGTTGCGTTGTCTTTCTAAATTAGTTATTTTTTTTTGCAAGTAGGAAATTTCATATCTTTTATTTATGATTAGCGAGGAAGAAGTTTTTCCAATTGGTGAAATTATAAAGCCTCACGGCGTAAAAGGCGAAATGTCTTTTTTATTAAAACATCCTATTTCAGATTGGGAAAAAATTCCTTTTTTAATCTTTAATAGGGATGGTATTTTAGTTCCTTTTTTTATCGAGAATATTCGATGGAAATCTGACAACAGTGGTTTTCTGAAATTGGAAGACATAAATACAGAAACAGCAGCCCATAAATTTTCTGGATTGACGATTTTTTTACATAAAAAATTCTTAAATCATGTTATTTCGTTGGAAGAAGAAAAATTGCAAGAAGAATATTTTATTGGTTTTCAAGTAATAAATCAGGAAAATGTTTTGATTGGAACCATTTGTGAAGTAGATGAAAGTACAGAGAATATCTTGTTTGTGGTTGAAAAAGAAGGTCAGGAATATTTGATTCCATTAAGTGAAGAATACATTAAAAATATTGATCACAAAAAAAAGGAAATTTTCATGGAGTTACCCGAGGGGTTGTTGGATTTGTAAAAGAGTAAAGTTGTTAAAAAACGAATGGCTTTTAAATTAATCAGCCATTCGTTAAAGTAGGTGTTAACATTCTGAAACAAAATGTTTATCTTAGTTTACGAATCCTTACTTCAATGTTGGGTTCATTTTTCAATAATTTAACCAGTTGATTGGGATCGGTATTCCCGTAATGATAAGGATACAAAATTTTGGGTTTAAAACTTCGTGCAGCGTCAGCTACCATTTCGGGCGTCATAGTAAAAGGCAAATTCATTGGCAGAAAGGCAACATCAATATTTTTAAGTGATTTCATTTCAGGAATATTTTCCGTGTCACCAGCTACATACACCTTAAAATTTCCAAAGGTAAGCACATAGCCGTTCCCCATACCTTTTGGATGAAAAAATTCACCTTTGTCATTTTTATGTTTGATGTTGTATGCAGGTACAGCTTCAATACTAATATTATTGAAAGTAGTAGAAGCTCCATTTTGCATTACAAATCCTTCTAGTACAGCTTTTTTACACACTGATGGAATAATGATTTTCGTGTCGCTTTTTGCTATTTTTTTAATAGCAGCAGGGTCTAAATGATCATAATGATCATGCGTAATGAGAATCAAATCAGCTTGAGGAAGAAGTGAATAATTTCCAAATTGGCTGACTGGGTCAACATGAATAACTGTTTGATTTACCTCAAACATAAGGCTTCCATGACCAATAAAAGTAATGGTCAATTTACCCATTGAGGTTTCAAAAACATCGCTTTCAAAAGTCGGTGTTTTGCTAAATAAATTTGTTGCAGTCATAATTCCAATAATTAATAATAATTTTTTCATAATAATTAGAGCTTTAATATAGTTAAAAAAAAATTTTCTAACAAATAAAAATCTTTATTTTTAAATTTCTTTCACAAAGACAGAAGGATTATATATTTGAGAAACAAACCCCATTTTCAATAAATATTTTTGATGTTTGGTATAATCTGATTTTGATATAATCCGCTGGATTCCAAAATCTTTCAACTGTTGAACATTTTTTTTATAAATATATTCACCTGGTTTTAAATCTCTGTATTCAGCAGTTACAAAATCAATGTGAACGTAAAGAGCGTTGTCTTCAATTGTTCCATAAAAAACACCTGCTGCTATAGCATTGCGAAGTATTAATAAGGAAAGAGAACGATTGTTTCCTTCATTTTGAAGCAAACTTAAATCAAAATTTGGAAAAATTTCTTGAATTTCTTTTTTATGAAAGTCAATAAAGTAATTAAAATAAGGATCGTTAGCAGGAACTTGTAATGTTTTAAATGATTCCACAGAAGAATTCATTTTAATGAGATAATAAACATTTACAAAAACCATGAATGAATTAAGCAAGCCTACTGGTAAGGCACCAATGGCAAATCCATAAAAAGAAAACACTGCTGAACCCCATAAATTCAACCAGCGGAGTTTCTTTATGGAACTCATTGTAAGTGAAATAGCTACAATAATAGAAGCTAAATAACCTATCCATTCGAGTAAAGAAATATTGAACAACATATTTTTCTAAATGATTAAATGAGTTGAA
>DAOOVG010000075.1:0-10395 GCA_035369865.1 Paludibacteraceae bacterium
CAATTTTATCTGTTAATGAATAAGAACCAGTATAAACCAAATCATCTGGCATAGCAGGATCATAACTTTCTGGGTATTTTTCTGCCAGATAATGAGCGAACACATCGTGGCGAGCTGATGTTAAGCCATTGCTGCCTATGCCACTGTTGTATTCCTTTTCGTAAGTTGCTTGTCCACTTGAAGAAAGTCCCACAATCACATCGCCTGCTTTTATATTGGCATTATCAATAATATCAGCTCTTTTCATCCGGCAAGCAACGGTGCTATCTACAATAATGGTTCGAACCAAATCACCTACATCAGCCGTTTCACCACCTGTGAAATAAACATTTATTCCCATTTCGCACAATTGCTGAATAATTTCATCCGTCCCATTAATAATAGTTGAAATAACTTCGCCAGGAATCAAATTTTTATTTCTACCAATCGTTGATGAAACCAGAATATTATTTACTGCTCCTACACACAGCAAATCATCAATATTCATAATCAAGGCGTCTTGAGCAATTCCTTTCCATACGGACAAATCACCAGTTTCTTTCCAGTAAACATACGCTAAAGAGGATTTAGTTCCAGCCCCATCAGCATGCATAATATCACAATAATCGAGATCATTTCCAAGTATATCAGGAATAATTTTACAAAAAGCCTTTGGGAACAAACCTTTGTCAAGATTTTTTATGGCATTATGTACATCTTCTTTTGACGAAGAAACACCGCGTAAATGATATCGTTTTTGATCCATATGAATTATTAAATACCAACTAACTATTTCAATCTTTTTCGTTGTACATGAGCAAGAGTAACAAAGAAAGCAACCAATACGCCGATTAATAAATCATTTTTAGTAAAAAAAACTAAAAATATTGCATTCTCAGGTATTTGTTTCATTATTAAACGTAATATAATAACAATTATACAATAGGTAACAAATACACCTAAGGCAAATAAAAAAGATTTTAGTTTCACGGATAAAAATAATTATTTTATTGTAAAACAAAAGTACATGAAAATAGGTGTATTTCCAAACACACGAGAAATAAAAATCAAGGGTAACATAACTTTAATGGTTTACTATACGGTGCTCAAAGCACAAATATTACTTCATATGTACAATCAGTTGCAGCGGTGCAATATCCGTTTGAGCAAATATGTTTCCAATCAGGGAAACAATGTTTCACTGCATAAATTCATTGAAGTTATTTCTTTAAATAGCTTTTTTGATATTTTCTAAGTTCTTTAACTTTGTGATGAAATATTGAATAATATTATTCCATAATATGCAAAATGAATAAAAGTCTTTACCGGTAATGAAATTGTACTTGAGACAGGAAAGCTCGCAGAGGAAAGTATTTTATTTTTTATGTTTCTGGATCCAAAAATAAAGACGGATATTTTAACTTTGCTTTTTACACAAGTCAAAAATAAATATAATACCAATTACCAATATAATACATTTGTGCGATTCTATAGATAACCTATGATTTATATAGGAAGATAAGCCTTTTTATCCTTAAATCATTGATATTTAACAATTAAAAAAGTTTTTAATTCAAAAAAGAATGAAATTATTGTATGCAACAAAAAAAAATAGTATTTTTGCGTTCCAATTAAAGCACAATCTCTGGCAGAAACAAAAAGTATGTAAATATTGTGCTGTAATAAATAAAATCAACAAAAATGGACTTATTAAAGGTTGCAGAACAGGCTTTTCAGATTGAAAAAAATTATCCTGAATTTAAAAGTGGTGATACCATAACAGTTGCCTATCGAATTAAAGAAGGAAACAAAGAAAGAATTCAGGAATTTCGTGGTGTCGTTATCAGTATTAAAGGACAGGAAGGGAAAAAACGTTTTACTGTCCGCAAAATGTCGGGAAATGTTGGTGTTGAAAGAATTTTTCCGATGGATTCGCCTTTTATAGAAAGCATTACTGTAAATAAAAGAGGCAAAGTACGTCGTGCAAAACTGTTTTATTTACGTAAGTTAACAGGTAAAAAAGCAAGAATAAAAGAAAAACGTTATTAAAGAAGGAAATTTGGAAGAGAGAAAGTCAATTTTCTCTCTTTTTGTTTCAAACAATATTTAATTCCTTTTCCTTTTTACCAGATATTAATTGCTTTTCAATTTTGTTCTTTTTCCCAGAACAAAAAACCAGCACCAATTATTAACGGGAAAAGTGCTGCTCCAATTAATAAATAAATCAATGGCAAGTTCATTATATGTTCCAAAAAATTCATTAACCAGTCAGAGAAAATTCCAATATACAGAGCTATTGCAATTCCAATGGTTGTAAGAAGCCAAACAATCCACGAATAATCTTTTCTTTGTGGCAAGTATTGTAATGTTCTGTTTGTGAAGCCATTATCAGGTATTTCCTGCTTATTTTGCTTAAAAAAAGTTTTAAGATTTTTGTCTTTTTCAAAATCATTCATTTTCATATCCATTTTCCTTTAAAAAATTTGCAATTTTTTCTTTTCCTTTTCGAATATAATTTTTTACGCTACCAATAGGACATTTCATAATAGTTGCAATTTCCCGTTGTGTTTTGTCTTCCATATAATAAAGCAAAACGGCTGTTTTTTCCATTTTGTTCAAATTGATTAAAGCTTTGTAAAAATCTTCTTTGTCGCTTGAATAGGAATTGTTTACTTGATATTGTTGATTGATTTCTTTTTCTTCCAGATCATAAAAATCTTTTCTTGTTCGGACAGCATCATAATACACATTATAAGCAATACGAAAAAGCCAGGTTGAAAAATCAGATAAAGCCTTAAAAGTAGACAAAGAAAGGAAAGCTTTGATAAAAGTTTCCTGAGCCAGATCGTCACTCAGGAAAGCATCACCCATTGTCAGGTTCAAAAAGAATCGACGAATGGGTGACTGATATTTGCGTACCAATTTCTCAAAAGCTCTTTCATCTTTGGATAAAATGACTTGAGCAATCCATCGAAGATCTTCCGCATTATTCATCTTTATCGATATCGTTTGGCGATTTTGGCTTCTCAAAAAAGTAAACCAGCAAATAACCTATTCCTACAAAAGCTGGAACAATTCCCAAAATGAGTGCTCCCATGTTTTTTACAATCAGAAAATAAATCAGCAGCGATAAACCAACGGCAAACCATATAATTCCTTTTTTTAAATCAGAGGCAGGTTTGTTTTTGGCTTTTTTCTCAAAAAAGTCTTCTGGCAGTGTTTGCCCAAGTTCCAGCGATTTTAAGTATAATTCATATTTTCGTTTCGATTCTCTGTTTTTTGCAACATAAATAATCCATATCAGAATAATAACAAAAAGAAAAGGTGAAAAGATGATTAAGAAAATCTGAAATCCTGTAAGGGGCATTTCTTCTCGTGCAAAACCTTCAATTCTTTTTCTTTCATTTTCCAATTCGGCTTTTTTTAATTCTAAAAGTTGTTCTGGCGAAAGTTTTTGCAACAACAATGAATCCTTGGTATACTTACTTAATTTTTCTGTAACAGTAGGTAACTGTTTTAAACTATCAGGAGCTACATTTTGTGAAATTGCAGTGCCAGTTATTAATAGTAAAGAAAACAATAAAAAAATTACTCTTTTCATAATGTTTAAATTTTAATGGTAAATATAATGTTTGTTTTGTAAATGTTAGACGAAATGAACCATATATTTTGATTTTCAAAATGGAATAAAAAGTAAAAAATTAACATCTTTTGTAAGTTTAATAAATGAATCTATTTTTTTGTTATTATTTTTGCTGATTGGCTAAAAAATGGTTTGATTGAACTAAATAGCATTTCATCTGTTTTTTTAAAATATTTCATTGAAATTTGAAAAATGAAAACAGAAAAATTTGATGTTACAGGCATGACGTGTTCTGCATGTGCGGCTCATATCGAAAAAGATGTCAGCAAACTGGATGGTGTGAAGAAAGTTAACGTTAATTTGTTGACCAACAGCATGGTAGTTGATTTTGATGAATCGAAATTGAATATCGATACGATTGAAAAAACGGTTGCAGAAGCTGGTTATGAAGCTCATGCAAAATCTCCTGCTGAGGGAAAAACTCTTTCCAGTACCAAACCGATTGATTTTGTCCAGCAAGAGCAGCAGGAAATGAAAAGGCGATGGTGGATTTCTTTTGGATTTTGGTTGCCAATGCTTTATCTTTCAATGGGACATATGTTCGGTTGGTATTTGCCATCCATTTTTAAAGGAACAGAAAATGCTTTGATTTTTGCTTTTACCCAATTTTTGTTGACTTTGCCCATTGCCTTTGTCAATAGAAAATATTTTGCTAATGGCTTCAAATTACTTTTTAAAGCTTCGCCCAATATGGATTCATTGATTGCCATTGGTTCTTCAGCAGCGATTTTGTATGGAATTTATGGTATTTTCAAAATGTCTTATGGCATAGGGCATCAGCAGGTTGAAATGGTGCATCAATCTGTTCAGAATTTATATTTTGAGTCCGGTGCTACAATTTTGACATTGATTACGCTGGGAAAATATCTCGAATCGTTTTCCAAAGAAAAAACTTCAGAAGCCATTTCTAAATTAATAAATTTGGCTCCTAAAACTGCAACCATTTTGCGAAATGGGCAGGAAATGGAAATACCAGTGGAACAGATATTGGTTGGTGAAACACTTTTGGTCAAACCTGGAGAACGTATTCCTGTGGATGGCATTATCGAAGAAGGAAATTCACTGGTGGATGAATCAATTTTAACAGGTGAAAGTATTCCAGTTTACAAACAAAAAGGCGATCTTTTAATGTCTGGCAGTATCAATAAAAGCAGTTTTCTCACTTTTAAAGCTACAAAAGTGGGTAAGGATACCACACTTTCGCAGATTATTCAGCTGGTTGAAGAAGCTTCTTCCTCAAAAGCTCCCATTTCAAAATTGGCAGACAAAATCAGTAATATTTTCGTGCCTATTGTCATTGCAATCGCTATTATTTCAGGAACTATTTGGTTATTAGCTGGTTATCCCTTCGATTTTGCTTTATCAATTGCTATTGCTGTGTTGGTTATTTCCTGTCCTTGTGCACTGGGATTAGCAACGCCAGTCGCCATCATGGTAGGAACGGGCAAAGGTGCAGAATACGGAATTTTAATCAAATCGGCTGAATCGCTTGAAATGGCTCATAAAATTGATACGGTGGTACTTGATAAAACAGGAACGCTTACTGAAGGGAAACCACAAGTAACGGATATAATTTCTGTTGATGATATTTCGGAAGAAGAATTATTAAAAATTGCTGCTTCTCTGGAAAAGTTTTCAGAGCATCCTCTTTCAGAAGCAATTATTAAAGAAGCTGAACGTCGTCAACTGGATTTTTATTCTTTGACAAATTTTAAAAATATCTCTGGTTACGGCATAACAGCCGAAATTTTAGGCAAAACTTTTTTGGTGGGAAACAAAAAGTTATTGGAAGAAAACAAAATTGATTTTTCTCAATTTGATGGAATTTCAGAGCGTTTAGCTGAAGAAGGAAAAACGCCTTTGTTTATTGCTGACGGTAAAAATTTGTTGGGTATAATTGCAGTAGCAGATATTTTAAAACCTACCAGCCAGCAAGCTGTTCAAAAGTTAAAAGATATGGGGTTGGAAGTGGTCATGTTAACAGGTGATCATGCAAAAACTGCAGCAGCTATTCAATCTCAATTAGGGATTTCAACAGTTTTCTCGGAAGTTTTACCACAAGATAAAGACAAAATTATTCTTCAATTGCAAGCGAGTGGTAAGAAAGTAGCTATGATCGGCGACGGTATCAATGATGCACCAGCCTTGAAACGTGCTGATTTGGGTATAGCCATTGGAGCCGGAACAGATGTTGCTATTGAATCGGCTGACATTGTTCTGATGCGAAATGATTTGTTAGATGCTGTAACAGCAATTCGTTTAAGTAATGCCGTTATTCGGAACATCAAAGAAAACTTGTTTTGGGCTTTCTTTTATAACATTATTTGTATTCCATTGGCAGCAGGCGTTTTTTATCCATTTTTTGGATTAAAATTAAGTCCCATTTTTGCAGCTGCTGCTATGAGTTTTAGTTCTGTAACGGTAGTATTAAATGCGTTACGATTAAGGTTTTTTAAACCTATGACTACAAGATAGATAATCATAAAAGTTATATTATAAAATTTTAGATATATGGATCATATTTTACATTTTATATTAAGAGGTTGTATTAATTACTTGAAGTTAGGAAAAAATATGTATAGCATGGGAAGTTGAAAAATTTCTTATGCTTTTTGTTTCCTAAGGAAAACGAAAAATAGCAAAAGCAATGATTTTTGTCGAATAATTGAATAATATAGTAAAGAAGAAAGTTTTATAAGGAAAGAACAACTTGTGATCTAGCTGGGATTCGAACCCAGGACCCCATCCTTAAAAGGGATGTGCTCTACCTGCTGAGCTACTAAATCTTTAAAAGAGGTTGCAAAGATACAGTTTTTTTTTAAAAATATCAAAGTTAATCCAATTATTTCTTATCAAGTTACTTCCTTCAAACATAAAATTGAAAAGAATTTTGCTTTTTGATGATTCATAGTATAAATATTATCTTTGTAAATAATTAGGAAATTATTTTGTGTGGAAACTTTACCTGCCATTTTATTAACTTTATTGTTTTCCGCCTTCTTTTCAGGAATGGAAATTGCTTTTGTCTCATCAAATAAACTACGTTTCGAATTAGATAAAAAACAACGTAGTTTAAGTTCTTATTTTTTATCCATTTTTTATGAACACCCTAATCAATATATTTCTACTATGCTGGTAGGAAATAATATTGCTCTTGTCATTTATGGATTATTGATGGCAAAAATATTAAACCCACTGTTTGAACCTATAGGTAATCAATTTATAATAACTTTTTTACAAACCATTATTGCTACTGCAATTGTACTCATTACGGGTGAATTTTTGCCCAAAACGATTTTCCGTATCAATTCTTATTTATGGTTGCGAGTATTTTCAGGTATTTTGTTTTTCTTTTATGTCGTTTTGTATCCTATAACTTATTTCGTAACATGGTTATCATTTTCGGTACTTCATTTATTTGGAGTTAAAACCAGTGATGTTTCCCGAGAGAAAGTATTTTCACGGGCAGACTTGAATTATTTGATTCAGGAAAGTTTTGAAAATAAAAATGACGAAGAGGAAATCAATAAGGAAGTAGAAATTTTCCAAAATGTGTTAGACTTTTCAAATGTGAAGCTCCGCGATTGTTTAGTTCCTCGAACCGAAATTGTTGCATTGGATTATGAAGTAGATGAGGAAACTCTGAAACAAACTTTTATTGAAACAGGCTTCTCAAAAATTCCCATTTATAAAGGAAATATAGATAATATTATTGGCTATATTCATTCTTCTGAAATGTTTGTTCATCCTAAAGACTGGCGTAATTATCTAAATCAAATTCCCATCGTACCAGAAAATATGCCTGCTCAAAAATTGTTGAAAATTTTTCTGAAAGAAAAAAAAACCATTGCCGTTGTAATTGATGAATTTGGAGGAACTGCAGGCATCGTAACATTAGAAGATATTATTGAAGAAATTTTTGGAGAAATAGAAGACGAACATGATACACATGAATATACGTGTGAACAACTGAATGAAAAAGAATACCTGTTCTCAGGGCGATTAGAAATCAAGGAAATTAATGAAAAATTTAATTTAAATATTCCTGAATCAGACAATTATGAAACAATAGCTGGTTTTATCCTTTATCATCTCGAACGTTTTCCTAAACTAAACGAAGTCATTCAAATTGATAAATTTACCTTAAAATGTGTAGAAATTAAAAATAATCGAATTGAATTAGTAAAATTATCTCTTTAAAATTATAATATTTTGATATTTAGATAATTAATTAATCCTCAAATGAATTCTAAAAAATTAAGGAAACAGAAGATAAAAAAGTTGAATAATTTTTTTGTATATTCGTGGTCTCAAAATCGGCAGTAGAACAATTTAGTGAATAATTTTTAAATTTAAAAAATGGCAACATTAGGGAAAATCAGAAGTAAAGGAATTTTACTGGTTGTAGTAGTAGGGTTAGCATTATTAGCCTTTATCATTGGTGACTTTTTAAATTCAAGTACCTCTTATTTTAACAAATCACGTGAGAGAGTAGCTCAAATTGCAGGAGAAAACATAAATATTGAACAATTTAGTGATGCAGTTGAGCAAATGACACAAGTATATAAAATTGAAACGGGTCAAACTGAACTAAATGAAGATGTTATTTCACAAATTCGCACCAGCGTATGGGAAAGTTTGGTAAATGAAATCATTTTAAATAAGGAAGCACAAAAATTAGGACTTACAGTAAGTCAAGAAGAGCTTTCCGATCAATTGATTGGAAATAACATACATCCTTTAATTCTTCAACGGGGTATTTTTGTTGATGAAAATGGTCAGTTTAGCCGTTCGTTAGTGATTCAATTTTTAAATAGTATTGATGCCACTCCTACCAGCAACGAAATGAAACAGCAAATTGATATGGCAAAAAATTATTGGTTGTTTTGGGAGAAAAATGTAAAAAATAGTATCCTCCAAGAAAAATACAATAAATTACTAACTTCTGCAATAACAGCCAATAGTGTTGATGCGAAAATGAATTATGAAGCAAGAAAATTCACTGTCGATAGCTGGTATGTGGTACAGCCTTATTTTGCTGTTCCAGATTCATTAGTTACCGTAACAGCCAGTGAAATCAGGGCTCGTTATAATAAACAAAAAGAATTTTTCAAACAAGAAGAAAATTGTTCTATTGATTACGTGGTTTTTGACATTAAGCCATCACCCGAAGATTTCAAAGAAGTCGAACAGTGGATAAATCGCTTAAGTGAAGAATTTAGAACAACTTCTGATGTAATAGGCTTAGTTAATTCAAATTCTGATATTATCTATGATGGTCGACCTTATTCTGAACAAACAATCCCTCCCATGTTAAAAGATTTTGCTTTTAAAGGTAAAGTAGGCGATGTTTTTGGTCCTGTTTTTGAAAATGATACTTATATTATGGCTCGTATTATGGAAACTGGCATTATGCAGCCCGATTCTGTAAAACTTCGTCATATCTTTTTACCAAAAAGTGAAGAAGCAAAAGCTGACAGTATTATAAAAGCCATTCGCTCAGGAGCTGATTTTGCTTCATTAGCAAAAAAATATTCAGCTGTTCCTCAAACGGCAGCCAATGGTGGCGAAATTGGCTGGTTGACTTATGATATAAAAGGAATCGATAAAGAAATATTAGAAAATGCTTTTAATAAACCTTTAAATGAAGTATTCACTATCAAAAATGCTCAAGGTATTCAAATAATGCAAGTTACGGCTAAAACTACTCCCAAAAAAAAGGTAAAGGTGGCTATTCTCCAACGTAAAGTCACTCCAAGCAGTAAAACTTATAGCCTGATTTATAATCAAGCAAAACAATTTGCAGCCGAAAATAATGCAGAATTATTTGCAAAAAGAGCTCAGGAGAAAGGTTATATTGTTCATCATGCTGAAAAGGTTCTTAAAAATGATAATCAGCTTCACTCTATTTCTAATTCACGTCAAATTATTCGATGGGCTTTCCAATCACCCAAAGGAAGCGTATCAGATGTGTTTGATTGCGATAATCAATATGTGGTAGCAATGGTCACAGAAAAAAATCAAAAGGGTTATCAACCTATTGAAAAAGTTTCAGCTCAATTAAAAAGTGAAATCATTAAAGATAAAAAAGCTGATCTGATGATTGAAAACATATCAGCACAATTAAAGAAAACCCCTACACTGGAAGATTTGGCTTCTACTCTCGGCACGGAAGTAAAAACAGCCGAAGCAATTAATTTTACTTCCTATCAATTTGGGTTAGCTGGCTTCGAACCTTATATCATAGGAAAAGCTACTGTCATTCCAGTAGATAAAATTTCAGGTCCTTATAAAGGAAATGCAGGCGTTTATGTTCTTAAAACTTCTAACAAACAAGAAACCCAAGAACCTTTTAATGTAAAAAATGAAATTTCACAATTGAATTCTCGTTACCTGTATTCTTTATTTTATGCTGTTATGGATGACTTACGAGAAAAATCTGAAATCGTTGATAATCGTTCTAATTTCTATTAATCTCGGCAAAATCTGCTAATTGGATTGACGGTGAAGGAGTATGAATTATAAAAAGTATCAAACGCTCCTGTTTTTTCGCAATGGGACACCCTAAAAATTTTTACAAATAATTTTTAACTTGGCTTAAAGGAAGACTAATCGTGCTATAACCAAATATCTGAAAAGTTCTTCTTCAATGGCGTTAAAAAACCAATATAATCGTAAATCTTTCAAAGACTAACTCTGATCTAATAGGGCGAATACTGCTATTGTCAAGCAAGGAAAAGGTTTACGATTATATTGGTTTTTTAACGCCATTG
>DAOOVG010000076.1:0-10334 GCA_035369865.1 Paludibacteraceae bacterium
ATTGAATTCTTTATTCAATGCTAAAATTTCAATCAACAATTAGCTCTTGAAGAACAGTTTTTATATCCTTTGACAAATTTCACTTTAAATAATAGCTGTCAATTGTTCAATTTGATTTTCTTAACTTGTGATTTTCAAATTTTAATCGGATATTTGTGAAAAATTTTATTTATGAAAAGTATTGCAAATTTTCTTTATTTTATAATATCAGTGATATTGTTTTTTACTTCATGTAGTGATAGAAAAACCTACGCTGAACTTTTAAAAGATGAGAAAAAAATAATTGAAGATTATATAAAACGCAATAATATTCTGGTAGTTACAACTTTCCCTGCTGATGATGACTGGGATAATAAATATGTGAAAACTTCCAGCGGATTATATTTTCATCTGGTTAATCCAGGCGATACTTCTGCCAATGCTGATACGGTGGCACAAAACGATTTGGTAATTGTTCGCTATATTCAATATACTTTAACTGTTCCTGCTGATACTATTTCAAACTGGAATACTATTGATTATCCATATCCTTTTACTTTTAATTATCTGGATTATAATCAAGCTTGTACAGCATTTCATGAAGCTGTTTCTTATATGAAAAGAAATGATTCGGAGGCAAAGATTATTGTGCCTTCCAAAATTGGTTTTAGTGAATATATGAACAGTGTTACTCCATTAGGTTATGATTTAAAAATCAGAATTCAAAAGTATTAGAGAACAGAAATCAATCGGTGAGTTTTTATAATTTTTTATTATTATGCCATTAATTAAATCAATTTCAGGAATTCGCGGAACCATTGGCGGAGAAGTGGGCGAAGGTTTAACGCCACTGGATATTGTTCGTTTTACAGCAGCTTATGCTACTTTCATAAAAAAGAGTCAGCGTGCAAATTTTTCAAAGAAAATTATAGTTGGACGCGATGCTCGCATTTCAGGAGAGATGATTTATCATTTGGTGGCTGGAACGTTAGCGGGTCAAGGTCTGGATGTCGTAAATATCGGATTGGCAACAACTCCTACCACTGAGCTGGCGGTAATACAGGAAAAAGCTTTGGGTGGAATAATTCTTACTGCAAGCCACAATCCGATGGAATGGAATGCTTTGAAACTTCTTACCAGCAAAGGTGAATTTTTAAGTGCTGCTGAAGGAGAGGAAGTATTAAAAATTGCTGCTAACGAAAATTTTGATTTTGCCACTGTTGAACATTTGGGGAAAATTTCTGATGATTTTACTTTTTTGCAGAAACATATTGATAATATTTTGTCGCTGGATTTAGTAGATATTGAAGCTATAAAAAAAGCTGATTTTACCGTTGCTATAGATGCAGTAAATTCAGTTGGAGGAATAGCAGTACCAGCTTTACTTGAAGCTTTGGGAGTAAAAAAAATTATCAAGCTCAACTGTGAACCAACAGGGATATTTGCACACAATCCTGAACCGCTTCCCGAACATTTGTCTGAAATCTCCTCGCTGGTAAAAGAAACTAAAGCTGACGTAGGTTTTGTAGTTGATCCAGATGTAGATCGACTGGCTATCGTTTGCGAAGACGGCAGCATGTTTGGTGAAGAATATACGCTGGTGGCAGTAGCTGATTATGTCCTCCAAAACAAGCCTGGAAACACCGTTTCCAATCTCAGTTCTTCCAGAGCTTTACGGGATATCACTGAAAAGTATGGTCAGCATTATTCAGCTTCGGCTGTGGGCGAAGTAAATGTGGTTACCTTAATGAAACAAACGAATGCTGTAATTGGTGGTGAAGGTAATGGCGGAATTATTTATCCTGCGAGTCATTATGGACGGGATGCATTGGTTGGCATCGCTTTATTCCTGACTTATCTTGCAAAAACAAAAAAAACAGTATCAGCGTTGAAAAAAAGCTATCCTCAATATTATATTTCAAAAAATAAAATTGAATTGACTCCGTCTATTGACATTGATAAAATATTTGCCACAATTAAAAACAATTATCAACGTCAATACGAAGTAAACGATATTGATGGAGTAAAAATTGATTTTCCTACCGGTTGGGTACATTTACGCAAATCGAATACTGAGCCGATTATTCGAATTTATGCTGAAGCAAAAACACAAGAACAAGCCGAAGCATTTGCTAAAGCCATTATGGAAGAAGTAAAGAGAATTGCTTTTAATGAAAAGTAAATAATTTAATAGATTTTTGTTTTACAGTAGTGGGTTTGCGAGTAGCTTTTTGGAAAATTCTCATTTTGAAGGTGAAATTTCTGTTTGCTGCGGATTGGGAGGAAAAGAATCTTGTGATTCTTCGTATGGGAATATACCTTTAACCTTGTGGAAAACATAATAATTCATTGATTGATCCGATTCAAATCCAATAGCATTGATAATTTGAGTTGGGCGTGTTACTTTAATCAAACTATCAGAATAAATTCGTTCGCTGTTTTGATCCCAAAAAAGTTGTTCAGTTTCAAACAATTCTCCTTTTAAGTTGGTTGCTTTTACGTTTCCTCTTAGTTCCCACAGTTTCTGATTAATGTAATATTTTGCATATTTACTATGAATATTGGCATCCACTTTCAGATTCAAGTCAAATCTTTCCAGATGGATGCCATAAGGAAATTCCCAGTAAGGTTCAGCAGCTTTATCATAAATATCCCATTCTGGTGCTGAAATCCGATAACGTGTGATACCAGAATCGGAAACAATAGTAGTAACATCGGTTGCATGAAGATTTGGAGTAGCTGCTCTATCCGTAATAGCTTGAATTATTTCAGGCTTTTCTTTATTACAACCTATCATGAAAAAGAACATAACAACTATATTAAAAATAATTGTTAGGTTCTTATGATTCAAATGAAATTTATTTTTCAAATTTTGTATCATCAATTATGGTCTGCAAATAGTAGTTTCTCCTATCCAACCTCCAACATAAAATGATTTCCCTTCTTCTAATTCAGGATGAAAGAAAATATCTTCTTTGGAGGGGAAATACCTACTATAAGTTTGAATTAATTTATCCGCTTCTTCTTTAATTTTAGGATCTGGGTCTACTTGTTTTGCTTTTATAAACTTATCTACTGCTGCCCAAAAAACAGTTTTTGCTAAAACCGGATCATCATAAATTCCTTTTGTATTTGCATACATGATTCCAATCAATAGATAAGCACTGCCATTGTTGGGATTGTATTCTAATGATTTACGAGCATAATCTCTTGCTTTCGGATAATTTTGCAATTCTGAATAATAAATTTGAGCTATCTTATATAAATAATCAGCCTTTTCATTGTTATTCGTTGTCAAATTAGCAGCTTCTTCATAAAATTGAATTGCTTGATTGAAATTCTTTTTTTTGTATGACATTTCAGCACATGCATTAGCTGAGGCAGCAGTTGGTTGTATTTTATGGGCAGCTATGGCTGCTTGAAAATAAACTTGAGAGTCAAAACAACCAATTCGACTATAAAAATCTAACACATTATTCAAGTACTCTAAATTTGAAATGTTTTGAGATACTTTCGATTTATAAATTTCATCCAAAGTTTTACAATCAGCAGCACCACTTTGGGCAAACATTATATCTAATCCTTGTTTTATTTGCCTGGCTAATTCACTATATTTAAATTCGGGGTTATTAATTTGAGCTTCAAGAATTTCATTAACTTTTAAATAATCAGCAATAAATTTTTCTGCATGTGCAGGTTCTGCTTTATAAATATTGTAAGACAACATCATAAATTGCCTAAGAACTTCTAATTCAGAATTTTCTTTCATCCCATCAATGGATTGTTCTAACCATTCATAGGCGGGTTTTTTTAAATCATCACCTTTTACATAAGTGATGTAGTCTAAGGCTTTTACTCCTAAAATCCAAGGAGTTGGATAGCGACTGTCATCTCCGAAATATTGAATGCGTTTGTCATACATTCTCATTAATTCATCAAAGGTTTCTTTGTAGGAGGTTTGATCTTTTGCTTGTCCTAACTTCCACTGGAGAATTTCTCTACCTCTGGTGTATATTACTTTATTTGCTCCTGGACATTCATTGTAAGCTGATAACCAGGGACCATAAGCATCAGCATATTGTTTATTTTTAGCTGATTCATTAAATAAACTGATATAAATCAAACACATCGAATCACTTACCTGCTTTGAAGGGTTTTGAGTACTTGTGGATTCCTGATCCGTAGCTTTTGTTTTATCTTTTTTATCTTTTTGAGCAAATCCTTTAGGACTGAGAAGGATCAAACCCATCAAGAACAAAATTGTTATTTTAGTTTTCATAATAAAAAATATTTTTAAAAGTTGTTTTATAATTTTCGTTTAAAAAACCAATTTTCATTGATGCAGGCATTGAAAGTAAACTTAAAATAATTTTCTTTTAGTTTGCTGTAATTTCCAATTTTACCGTATTCGAAAGAAGCATTGATTATTGTTCTACTGTATCGTAATGGCAAACCAACTCCAAAATTTATACCAAAATTTTTTCCTGGAGAAATTCCTTCTATTTTATAATAGGGATTACTCATATTAAAGCCAACACGGTAACGAATATGTTCAAAATATTTTCTTCCATTAGCGTCTGGAATATATTCTCCTCCTATAGCTATTTTATGGCGGTTAGCTAAGGTGTCTGTTTTCCCATAAAATCTGGCTTCTTTCCAATTTTGAAAACTATAATCAAATCCTACTGAAAGTTTATTATGGTAAGTATAATATAAACCGGCTCCGAAAATCGTTGGCAAATCAAAAGCTAAATCATAGTTTATGGTGTCCACAGAAATGCCAGAAATAATGGTTGAAGCATTTCCATTGAAATTTTTCTTTTGTTCATAAATTAATCCCAATGTAATTTCATGTTTTTTGGCAAAAGTTGTGAAAAACTGGCCTCCATATCTGAATCTGAAATTATTTGCTTCAATATAATTTAGTTGTGTAGTGGAAGTAAAGTTAGTTGATTGATCAAAACTGATATTCCTATAATTATTGATACTTCCAAACATATAATAAGCATTAACACCTAATGACAAATGATGAAATAATTCAAAGGATAAACCAGCATAAAATTCACTGAATCCCCCTGAACCAACAAAGCTTTTGGTAGCGGTGACGCTATCAGGTGTATCAGTATTATTGGCTAAAAGAAGGAGTTGATTTTCACTGAAATTATATCCAGAAAAAGAGTATGGTTGAATTCCAGCACTGACGCCGATTTTTTTTGCCAAAGGAAACTGAATAGTAAGATAGTCCAAATTCCCCGTAAAGGTAGTTTTTTTGTTATTACCACTTGAAAAATTAGAAACCAACAAAGAAGCTCCCATATCAAACATAAATGTCATACTATCCACTACGCTATAAGAAGCAGGATTTACAGAATTAATACTTGCTGATGACCTAACTCCCATAGCAACTCCTCCCATAGCACGTTGTTCACCATTGTGGTTATCATTGATTTCTCCATATCCAAAACGAGTGTAAGGAGAATTTGTATTGTTTTGACTATAAGATAGTTGTATCATCATTAAAGTAGGAAAGATAAAAAATAATACCTTATGGTTTAACATTATATTGAAGTATGTGGTTAAGGCCTATTAGTACTAAATATTTTTCTACAAAGATGGTGTTTTTTAGCTTTTTATCAAAGTAAAAAATACTACCTCCTGTTAAAAAAGTTAAAAGTTTTGGGTATTGTAACTGTAAAAAATCTATATAGCCATCTATCTCGAAAACAATACCTTGTATTACACCCGCTACAATTGCAGTATACGTATCAACTCCAAGAATTGGAATATTGGGTGTTGGTTCAACGAGTGGTAATTTTTGAGTGAATTCATGAAGAGATTTGATTCTTAAATCAATGCCTGGAGAGATATTACCACCCCAATAAGTTTTACTGACATCAATAAAATCGTAAGTTATAGCCGTTCCTGCATCAACAACCAGTATATCTGAGTTCGGTTTTAAAAATGAAGCACCTACCACTCCAGCTAAACGATCATTCCCTAAGGATCCGGGAGTTAAATATTTATTGATAATAGGGATAGGAGTTTTGTCATCTAAAACAATCACAAAAGGTATTTTCTCTTTTAAGAAATTGATAAGTATAGGATTTTTTTCAGCCACTGTTGAAAATATACAATTTTCTATAGGAAAATCTGAAAAAATTGATAAAAGAATCTCTATATTGAAATTTTGATACGAAAAGCATTGTATTAGTTGATTTTTATCAAATATCCCTGCTTTGGTACTTGAATTTCCTTGATCAATGCATAAATTCATAAAAAATTGAAATAGATTAAATTATATCAGCCATGAATGTTGAATTTAAGGGATTATTTTTTCAATTGGAAGCACTAAAATGCCTTCGGCACCACAAGCTTTCAACTTTTCAATAATATCCCAGAATTCTTTTTCAGATATCACGGCATGCAAAGAATGCCATCCTTCTTTTGCTAATGGCATGATAGTGGGACTTTTAATGCCGGGGATAATTTCAATGATTTTATTTAAATTACCTGTTGGAACATTCATCAAAACATATTTTTTCCCCTCTGCCATTTGTACGGCTTCAATTCTGAAAATAAATTCATCCAAAATTTGCTGCTTTTCTTCTGTTAACTGATAATTGCCTATTAGTAAGGCTTCGGATTCCATTACTTTTTCTACTTCTTTTAAATGATTTGTTATTAGTGTACTACCTGTACTAACAATATCAAAAATAGCATCAGCTAATCCAATGTTAGGAGCGATTTCTACCGAACCAGAAATGATATGAATATTAGCTTGAATATGGTTTTTCTTTAAAAAATCATTTAAAATGATGGGATAAGAAGTCGCAATTGTTTTTCCATTAAACCAGGAAATATCGGTGTATTCAATTTCTTTTGGGATTGCTAACGAAAGCCTACATTTACTAAAACCTAATCGCTTGATAATCTTTACCTTTTTCTTTTGTTCAACAAATTCATTTTCTCCCACAATACCCACATCAGCAATACCTTCTGCTACTGATTCAGGAATGTCATCATCTCTCAGAAATAAAACTTCGAGTGGAAAATTTAGAGCTGGCATCAATAATAACTTTTTGCTGGCTTCTAACTTTATTCCTGCTTCTGTGAGTAACGATATAGTATCATCAAATAATCTTCCTTTAGATTGTACTGCAACACGTAACATAATTTTTTGATTTTAATATAGATTTTAATTGGTAATTACACAAATCATTCCTTGAAACAAATAAAACTATTGCAAATAAATATTGACATTTTCATTGAAAAAACACTAAACATTTGTGTAATTAATCTTTAAAGTCGAGATAATAAGGTAATAAAGCTTGGCTTATTTGTTTTTTTCTTTGTTATGAAGGTTTTTAGCATGACAAGGTTTCAATTTTTAAACTTGCTTTTTATTTATTCAACAATGAAAAATCTACTTTTTTCAATAACCGTTTGGAGATTTTTTAATGTAAAAATCATTATTGAAATTATCATGGTTAATCACGATTTTTTTTGCACGATTAAATGTTTTGCTAATTTTGTTTTTCACTTTGTTCCCAAAAGCCTTATTTTAAAACATTTAATCTTAATAACGCTGAAATATCACCTGAATTATACCTTATTACTTTATTTAGTTAGTTAATTACTAAAATCTTTTTTTGATTTTAGTAAAGTTTTAAATTTACTTCAAAATTACATGAAAATCGAAATATTTCCAAATGTACGAAAATAAAAATCAAGAGTACATAATTTTAACTGTTTACTATAGGGTGCTCTAAAACAAATGTTACTTTTGTAAATTGGTTTTTTATCAACCAATGAAAAAACTAATTGTTTAACAATTTATTCCGGTAAATTTTATAGAAAAAGCATGTATCTTTTGATGCTCACAAAAATAGGGTGTTTGCTCGCATTTTGAATAAACAAAGTAAAAAAGTTAGAAAAACTTTATGGAGTTGCTCACTCCTGATCTGATAGCTTTGTGTGATGCATTGGTAGAAAAAGGTTGTGAAAACGCAGCAATGGAGAGTACTAATATTTACTGGATGCCTCTATGATAGATTTTTGCATCGTGTTTTTTGTTAAAATTGAGCAATCCCTATTTTACTAAGCAGTTTACATGGTCAAAAAAGCGACGTAAAGGTTGCAGAGTGGATAGCGGATTTTTAAGCGCTTCGTGCGTGATGAAATAGAATATTTTTGAAAATAAGAAAAAAATATCTCATGTCGGTCAAAAAAACACCATTTTTTTCGCAGGATAGCAGATATTTTCTTTCCGATGCTTGAATTTCTTCCAACGTGCGAGGCATATCAGCATAAAAAGGTGGTAAAAGTCCCGGTCGGTATTTCATACGAAGTTGCTGAAGGTCATCATAATACAGATTTAAATATTGCTGACTGAGTGGACGAATGCCAACCAGCTTCATTTCTCCTTTGAAAATATTGATAAACATGGGTAATTCATCTAAAAAGTATTTACGCATGAATTTTCCAATAGTTGTTATCCTGAAATCTTTGTTGAATTTTCCTCCATCCTGCAATGAATGCTGCTGATAAACATATTCCTGAAGATATTCAGAATAAGGATGCATAGTACGAAATTTATAAATGAAAATAACTTCCCCATTTTTCCCATAACGTTTTAGTTTGATTAACGGTCCGTAAGCACGGTTATAAACTAAGGGGGAATTTCTCTTTCTTTGTGTCCACACGTACATCAAACCATCGATTTTTTTTGTTTCAACCACCTCAAAACCATGACAATAAAGCCTTCCAAATACCTCTGCTTTGGAAAGAATCCGGTTCTTCCCACTATTCAATGAGTGATAGATGCGTCTGGAAAAGAAAAGTTTCGGGATAAGCCGTTTTACAAAAAAATCGAAGGAATATAAAACATAATTGATGCCAAATGGATATTTTTGAAGAAATTTTTTCTTTCGGGTACTTTTTGTTTCGAAACAGCAGACAAAATTTCCGTTATCTGGCAATTTTTCATTAATACCCGAAAAAAAAGTATTGATTTTTTCCGTATCGTTCAGCTTCCGCAAGTAAATATAAGTCGAATAATGATAATGTGGAATCAGTTCAAGGTTTTCGATGCTGGTATTCAGGAAAACTCTGATATCATCTTTTCTCAAGTCGAAACAGTTTTGCAAAAATTTCAGAGCCTTTCTGCCTGAATAGTGTTCAATAAATTTTAAAAGACTTGTGTAGCTTTCTTCGTCAATTTCTCTAGGCTTTTTTGCTTTCCCTTGAGGACGTTCTTTATCATCGGAAACCGAAATATCAAATTGTGTGGCAAATCGGTAGGAAAAATAAAACAACAAATAAAGAAATTCGATGGTGAAAATACCTATTGTTACAGCTAAAATAACAAACCCGGAATATTGTTTGAAAAAATGGTGAAGAATGGTTACATATACAACAAATTGCAATGAGCCAACCAGTAAAAGTTTTATTAAAGCCCGCATGTAAGTTTGTTTCCTTAACGGAAGGTATCGTTGAGAAAAATAGGAAAAAACGAGCCAGCTTCCTATGAACAGCAGAGAGGGAATAAAATATTTCTGAAAAGGGACAGGCGTAGTCAACGGGAACCAACCGTAAATAACAAGAAAATTTAAACCGAGCAATATCAAATCAATTAGAATATTACTCCATTTCGGCTTGTAAAAGACTTTCATAGCAGGTTAACAAATTTTCATAGTTAATTGCAAAGAAACAAATTTTTATTCCTTTCTGCAAGCGATAAGAAATCTTTTTACAACATTTTTACCGGATTGTAAAACATACTCTTTCATCCAATTTTCGGCATGATTTGTCCACCGCTGCGGATGGGTTGTAATCATAACTGGTTGTCGGATATCGGTTTGTTTTATCCATTCTATTAAATCAACGGTAGAGTGAATTTTTTTTCGAGAGAGGGGAGAAGCCATCGTTTTTTCAGCTTTATCGCGTATATTGTATTTCTCTCCATCCCAGCAACGACCTGTATCGGTAAAATATATGACTTTATTCTGTTGTAAAAAATCAAGATAAGGCTCGCCAATAATTCCCATTTCTCGGTATGAATAGTGTTGCCAGAGATTTCGGTTGTCGAAATGAGATCTCGGACTACCGTGCATGCAAATAGTTTTTACGGGATAAAATTGACGGAAATAATTCAAATTTTCTTTAAAATTGCGGATGGCTTTTTCTGCATTGCCGTTACAAATGCTTAAATCTTCATAATGGTAACCAATTTCGTGTCTCATAAAAGCAATTTCCCTGATGATTTCAGGTTGGTTGCTTTGTTTGACGATACGGAAATAATAAGTGGCTTTTATGTTCAATGCGGCTTCCAGTTTGGCAGTTTGCAGCGAATTTTC
>DAOOVG010000077.1:0-9780 GCA_035369865.1 Paludibacteraceae bacterium
ACTTATTTAGGTAATACAAAGAAACAACAAAAAAATCGAATAAACAAACTATTTACCCGATTATTTTGCTTTTTTTGAAATTATATTACCTAATTTTGGAGGGTTTGGGTTTAAAAGTAGTAAAACCTACCACAACAAACAGATAATTATTTTGAATTCTCAAAACGGTTTATCTTCCATACCGATACGAAAGAGACAGGAAACAGAAAAATCGAGGTGTTTTTGGACGGAAAGCTCAAAGAGCAGGGAAAAGCCGATTATCTCTCCAGAATACAGTCCTTGCCGGAAAATTTCTCAAAACCCAGCTTTAACGAATTGGTAAAAACCATGGGGACACTCGCCATCATACATAACATACAAAATACTCCAAAAGAGTTGTACCATGAATATAAAAGCAGAGGGTACATCGAACAATTCTTTGATCACCTGAAAAACACATTAGACACCTCATCATCCAGTATGCAGCGTGAAGAATCTCTCAATGGCTGGATGTTTATTAATCATTTAAGCATGCTGGTTATATACAGGTTATTTGAAATTTTAAAAACAACGCCTCTTAACAAACAGGATAAACTCTTACATAAATACTCTCTGATGGATGCTGTTGATCATCTTAAGTCGGTAAAGAAAATAAAATTTGCACCCGATGAATCGGTGATTGCCGAAATTAATAAACCAACAAAAAAGCTACTGGAGAAAATGAAAATAGCTATTACCTAAAAATTTAGGGTTTGGGTTTAAATTATAAAAAATTTTTGGAGAAAATCTCGTTTTTTTAAAAAATAATAATTTAAAAATGAAAGTAGCAATATTTTCATTTCATCTTAATTTTTTAGACTATTTTTGTGCTGAATTTAATTTTACTAACAAAAATAGCTTTTAATTTAACAAAGTCAAAGAGCTGAGAATATTATTTATTTGGTATTTTTGTTAAAAATTGGGGGGTATAAAAATTTACTCACAATAATTTTATAATTAAGTTGATATGACAAAATTAAGTGTAAATATTAATAAAATAGCAACCTTACGAAATGCAAGAGGAGGAAACATACCGAATGTGTGTCAGGTGGCTATTGATTGTGAACGGTTTGGTGCAGATGGTATTACGGTCCATCCACGTCCTGACGAACGACATATTCGTTATGCAGATGTTTGGGAGTTAAAATCCGTTTTAAAAACCGAATTTAATATAGAAGGTTATCCTTTGGAAAAGTTTTTGAATTTAGTAAAATCAGTTAAACCTCATCAAGTTACATTGGTTCCCGATGCGCCTGATGCTATTACTTCGAATGCAGGGTGGGATACTGTTAAAAATTTTGATTTTTTGAAAGATATTGTGGCTGAATTACAAGAAGAAGGTATCCGTGTTTCTATTTTTGTTGATACCAACTTAAAAAATATAGAATATGCTTCACTTACAGGTACTGATCGAGTGGAATTATACACGGAACCTTACGCAAGAGAATATTCAACAAATCGAGAAAAAGCTATTGCTCCTTTTATTGAAGCTGCTCAATTAGCAAAGAAATTAGGTTTGGGGTTAAATGCTGGGCATGACTTAAATCTTCAGAATCTTCGTTATTTACATGAAAATATCCCCTGGCTGGACGAAGTTTCTATTGGTCATGCTTTAATTTCAGATGCTTTATATTTTGGGCTGGAACAGACAATAAAGCAATATAAAAATCAGTTATTATAATAATATATAAATGAATAAAAAAGGCACATATTTTGTAAAAAAATTCGGAAAAAAACGATTAAAATTGATTTCAAATGAATCTATTAGTTATTTTGCAAGCCACATCAGATGTGGCAACAACTGTTGCTGAACAAACACTACCTAAAATGAATTTATGGACAATGACCAAATATGGAGGTCCAATCATGATTATTTTGGCAGCGATGCTCGCCATTGCAATTTATTTGTTCATTGAAAGGTTAATAACCATTAATGAAGCTGCTAAGGAAGATTCTTTCTTTATGGAAAGGATTAAGGATTATATTCATGATGGTAAAATTGAAACTGCTTTGAAGCTTTGCCGTGAAACGAATTTTCCAACTGCTCGGATGATTGAAAAAGGAATCACTCGGTTAGGACGACCCATGAATGATATTTTGGTTGCTATTGAAAATGTAGGAAATATGGAGATTGCAAAATTAGAAAAAGGTCTTGTTATCATGGCTTCTATTGCTGGTGGTGCTCCAATGTTGGGCTTTTTAGGAACAGTTACAGGAATGGTAATAACTTTGTATAACATGTCTATGAAAGCTGGTGGTACTATTCTCTTGGGCGATTTGTCGGTAGGAATGTATCAGGCTATGGTTACTACTATTGGTGGACTTATTGTGGGAATTTTGGCTTATTTTGCCTATAATTATCTGGTTTCTAAAATTGATAGTGTGGTAACTCTTCTGGAATCGAGGACTATGGAATTTTTAGATCTTCTGAATGAACCTGTAAAATAAACTTCGGTATTTTATACGAAAATTAAAAGATTCGCTTTTGAGTTTTTCTTATCGTTTATAAAAAAATTTAATTCATTTTTTCATGGCTTTAAAAAGAAAAAATAAAGTTGAAGCAGGTTTTGTAATGGTATCGATGACAGATATTATTTTTCTGTTGCTGCTTTTTTTTGTCATTGCTTCTACTTTATCTTCACCCAACGATATAAAAATAGATTTACCTCAAAGTAAAGCTAAAACTTCAACACCCGTAATTACAAAAGTATTTATTGATAGTAAATCAAATTATTTTGTTACTCATGGGAATGAGAAACCCATACCAATTACTGCTGATTTGTTGGAATCTTATATTGTGAAGTTGGTAGCACAAGATTCCATGACCCATATTGCTTTATATGCAGATCAAAATATTCCTTATCGAAATGTGGTAAGAGTTCTGGATATTGCGAACCAACACAAAATCAAAATAGTTATTGCGACAAAACCTTTCGAGGAAAAATAACGTGAGGAAGTCTCAAATATATGGAATCATTGGCTCAGCAATTAGCTGTGGAATAATACTTTTATTGCTTTTTGTTATAAAATTATCTGCTCCAGCCAGTGTGCCACAAGAAGAAGGAATTGTAGTCAGTTTTGGAGAAAGTGAAGAAGATATGGGAAGAGGTAAAGAACAAGGCAATCATTTGACATTTAAAGGGTCTGTTCCCCAACAAATTTCCTCAGATAAAAATGAAAAATTACTGACTCAATCAGAATCTTCGGTAGCATTATCAGAACAAAAAAATGATAAAAGACAAAGCGAAAATATTTCTGAGCAGGAAGAATTGAGGAAAAAAAGAGAAAATGAAGCAATTGAAAAAGCCAATGTCATTGCAACTATTTTTGGTAACAGAGGCTCTTTGGAAGGTGGTTCAGGAAATGATAATATTTTACAGGGCAATCCGGCGGGTAAGGGAGTTTCAAACGGACATGGCTGGTCACTGAGTGGAAGAGATTTGGTTGGGGGGCTTGTAACTCCCCGGTATGAAAAAAACGTAGAAGGTAAAATTACGGTAAATATAAGAGTAGATGAAAATGGAAAAGTAGTGGGTGCTTCTATTGGTTCTCCTACTACAATTTCTGATACTGATATTAGAAAAGCAGCTATTGAAGCAGCTTTAAATACCCGTTTTACGGCTGGTAAAGGCATGGTAAGCGGGACTGTTACTTATAATTTTAAATTAAAATAAAAACAGTGAAAAAATTATGAAAGCAATCATATTTTTAGCAGAAGGCTTTGAAGAAATTGAAGCCATTGCTCCAATCGATATTTTGAGAAGAGGTGGAATTGAGGTTATTACGGTTTCTATCTCAAATAAAAATGAAGTTTACGGATCTCATGGTATACCAGTAAAAGCTGATGCCTTATTTAAAGAAATTGATTTTTCAACAGCAGATTTATTATGTTTGCCTGGAGGTATGCCAGGAACAAAGAATCTGGATAATCATCAGGAGTTGAAAGATTTAATTGTTCGTCATGCAAATGGTGGAAAAAATTTAGGTGCTATTTGTGCAGCTCCTTCTATTTTAGGGAAATTAGGCTTATTAAATGGTAAAGAAGCCATTTGTTTTCCTGGCTTTGAAGACCAATTGATAGGAGCAAAATTATCGAATAAAAAAGTTGTGAGGGACGGGAATATCGTAACAGCCAAAGCTGCAGGAGTAGCAGTAGAATTTGCTCTGAAATTGGTGGAAATATTAAAAGGAAAATCAGCTTCAGATCAAGTTGCTGCCTCGATTTTTGCTAATTAAGAGCAATGATAAAAACTAATATTATTTCTTGATAAAATTGGTTTTGCTTTTAAAAGGGAATGAAAAATATTAATATTTTTTCATTCCCTTTTGAAATGTTACCAGATTTAAAAAATCATTTAATAGCGTTGGCAAGTTCAGAACCCGCTTTAAATTTTGCAACTTTTTTTGCAGGAATTTTAATCGGCTTTTTGGTAGCAGGATTGATACCAGCGCGTGCTGAACGTTCAACAACTGAAAAAGTACCAAAACCAACTAAACTTACTTTGTCACCACTAACGAGTGCTTCAGAAATACTTTTAATTACGGCGTCAAGAGCTTTTTTAGCATCAACTTTGCTAAGCCCTGATTTTGCTGCAACAGCATTGACTAATTCTGCTTTGTTCATAAGATAAATTTTTTAAAAATTAAACAAGTAAAAAATTCTTTATATTCTGCAAATGTACATTATTACAAGTAATATGCAAATATTTTATATAAAAAATTAGTCATTTTTTTATATTTTCTTACAAAATATGTTAGAAAACATATTTTTGTTTTATTTTTCATTACTTTTGTGCTAAAAATTTATTATTTAACTCGTTTTTTAGCGAGTTATTATTCCTCATAACAGAAATTTTTTGTTATCAACATTAAAAAGGTAAATAATAGCTTAATAATTTTCGTAGATATTTTTTGTTTTTGAAATAACTTTAAAGTGGCTGTAAATATAGTAAAAAATTAAATAGATGAACAATAAATCCTCTTTTTTGAGCTCAATTCCCATCGTAGTAAAAAACTTAATTTTTATCAATATAATCTTATGGTTGCTATCAATAGTATCTCCCAGTTTGTTTGCTCGTTGGGGACTAAAAGTTGATTTGACGGATATTTTAGGCATGCATTATTGGGCTTCTGAAAAATTTAATGTAGCTCAACTTATCACTTATATGTTTATGCATGGCGGTTTTGAACATATATTTTTTAATATGTTTGCTTTGTTTATGTTTGGAACTGTATTGGAGCAAACATGGGGATCGAAACGTTTTTTAATTTATTATTTAGTAACAGGCATTGGAGCAGGATTAATTCAGCAACTATTTTGGGCTATTCAATATCAACCCGTTGTAACAGCTCTCAATGAAGCCATCGCATCAGGTTCTATGCAAACTTTACTGATGCATCAAGATATCTTAAATCGTTTTTTTAGAATCAATAATTTATCAGGTTTCGATACCGCTTCATTAATTGAGCTAAAACGTCTATTTTTAAATTTACCGGTGACAATTGGTGCTTCGGGCTCAATTTTTGGTTTGTTGCTGGCTTTTGGTTGGCTTTTCCCGGATGCAAGATTGATGATTATATTTTTCCCCATTCCCATCAGAGCACGAATATTTGTTTTAATGTATGCAGTCGTAGAATTATTTTTAGGAGTGGCAAGCTTTTCAGGGGATAATGTGGCTCATTTTGCTCATTTGGGTGGAATGCTTTTTGGAATTATCCTAATTTTGTTGTGGAAAAAACGAGATAGAAAGCATCTGAACTGATTTTGTTTTGAGTGTTAATTTCCTTCTCAATTATGAATGTTTTTGAAAATATAAAATCTTCATTTCGGCGAAGTACTTCGCTCACTAAATTATTATCTATCAATATAGGGATTTTTATCCTTTACCAATTGGTACTAATTGTTCTGAAACTTTTTAATTTGCAAGAATTGTTTCTGGCAGAGTATCTGGCATTGCCTTCCAGCTTGATACAAGTAGCAACCCATTTCTGGACATTGGTAACTTACATGTTTTTTCATTCAGGCTTTCTCCATATTCTTTTTAATATGTTGTGCCTTTACTGGTTTGGGAAAATATTTCTAATGTATTTTTCTGAAAAACAATTAGTTGGTTTATATCTTATCGGCGGTTGGATGGCGGCTTTGTTTTATATTCTTTCCTTTAATATTTTTCCTTATTTTAAATCGGTTGTAAATAGCAGTATACTTTTAGGAGCTTCGGGGTCTATCATGGCTATTATTGTAGCTGCAGCTGTGGCTTCGCCGAATTTGGAAATCAGAGTTTTGCTGTTAGGAAATATCAAATTAAAATATATTGCCATTGTGGCTGTTCTAACCAGTTTTTTTGGTATTACTTCCAATAATGCAGGCGGTGAAATTGCTCATTTGGGAGGTGCCTTATGTGGTTATCTTTTTGTTGTATCTTTGCATAAAGGAAAGGATATGACAAAATGGCTTAATAATATTCTTGATAATATTGTTAATTTATTTTCATGGAAACCTGCTAAAAAAAGGAAAAAAATTTATTATACAGAAAGAAAAATGACGGATGAGGAATTTAATATTGAAAAAACCCGCCGAATGAAAGAAATAGACAGAATCCTTGATAAAATAAAAGAATCAGGCTACGACAGCTTAACAAAAGAAGAAAAGAAAACATTATTCGATCAAAGTAATAAATTTTAATTTTTATCAGTTTTTGTATAATTTTGAATGGTTAAACTGATGAGGGTATATGATTAAAAATGTTGTCAAATGGTTGCTGTTGGTTATTAATATTGGAGTTGCACTTTGTTTGTTATTTGCATTATTAGCAGCTTATATTCATCCTCAATATTTTATACTGCCATCTTATTTTGCTCTGATATTTCCTGTGATTTTTATTATTAATGGAGCTTTTTTTATTTTTTGGCTCATTTTTCGGAGCTGGTATTTCTTGCTTTCTTTTTGTTTTTTGTTATTATCTATCCCCCAATTAAAAAATAATTTTTCCTTTCGTTTTAAACAGCCACAAAAAATTGAAGCTGAGCAACCCATCACTTTACTTTCTTACAATACAAGAATGATGGGTTTGCTAAAAAAACATGAGCCGAAAGAAAATAATAAAGTACTTCAATATGTTCTAACAAGCGATGCAGATATTGTTTGTCTTCAAGAATTTATGGTTAGTCCCAATGAAAAATACCTTACAGAAAAAGAGGTATTGAGTTTATTCAATAAATATCCTTATCATCATATTTATTATAGAGTAAAGCAAAAGTCAAGCTGGTTAGGAATTGCTACTTTTTCAAAATTTCCTATTGTTGATCAACAAGCCATTGCTTATGCCTCGTCTGCCAATGCTTCCATTTTCACTGATATAAATATTCATGGTAAAATTATCAGAATCATTAACAACCATCTTGAATCCAATCAATTAACTGAAAAAGATAAAGCACTTCCTTATCAATTGAAAAATAATATAGATACGAAATTAATTCATGACATTACGCTTGTGTTTTCAAAAAAATTAGGTACAGCTTATAAAATAAGAGCCTCCCAAGCTGATTCTGTAGCAGTTGTTGTTAAAAATTCTCCGTATCCTCTTCTGGTGTGTGGCGATTTCAATGATGTGCCAGGCTCGTATGCCTATTGTAAAATTAAGGATCATTTAAATGACAGTTTTTTGGAAAGAGGGAAAGGATTTGGATGGACTTTTATAGAACGTTATTATCGGTTCAGAATAGATTATATTTTTCATGATTCTTTTTTTCAATTAGTTGATTTTAAAATTGATAAGGTGAGATATTCAGATCATTATCCGTTACAAGCAAAATTTTCTATTTAACTCAAAAATAAGAGCTAATTAATTCACTGAAAACTACACATTTGTTTAACTTTTAATATATTATTTAGAAATGAAAGTACCTGAAAATTTGAAGTATACCAAAGACCATGAATGGATAAGGCTTGAAGACGATATCGCTTATGTTGGTATCACAGATTTTGCTCAAAAAGAATTAGGCGATATAGTATTTGTAGAAGTCGAAACAGTAGGTGAGCAATTGTCAGCAGGCGATGTTTTTGGGACAGTAGAAGCAGTAAAAACCGTTTCAGAGATATTCTTGCCGGTAGATGGAGAAATTTTAGCTTTTAATGAAGAGTTGGAAAATACACCTGAATTGGTAAATGAAGATCCTTATGGTAAAGGTTGGATAGTAAAAATTCGTGTTACTAATCCTTCTCAATATGATACGTTACTAACCGCTACTGATTACAAGAATCTTATTAGTTGAATTTTGACAATTTAAAAACTTATTAAAAATGAATCCAAGAGTGAGTATCATTATGGGTAGTACCTCCGATCTGAAAGTGATGGAAAAAGCCGCTAAATTACTGGATGAATTTGAAATTCCTTTTGAAATGAATGCCTTATCAGCTCATCGTACGCCAGAGGAAGTAAAAGATTTTGCTATTCATGCAGAGGGTAGAGGAATAGAAGTTATCATTGCTGGTGCAGGAATGGCAGCTCACTTGCCAGGTATAATTGCTTCCATGACTACTTTGCCCGTCATTGGCGTTCCTATTGAGGCTTCTATGAATGGGATAGACGCTTTGCTTTCAATAGTGCAAATGCCACCGGGAATCCCCGTAGCAACAGTAGGTATCAATGCTTCGTTGAATGCCTCTATATTAGCAATTGAAATGCTTGCACTTAAAGATGAGAATATAAATGTTCGTTTAAAATCATACAAGAAAAATTTGAAGCAAAAAATTGTTGAGGCTAATGAGCAGCTTAAAGAAGTGAAATATCGTTTCAAAACCAATTAATATTTTTCAGACTTTTTACTACTATTTTTTGTTGGAAGAATTATCTAATTCGCAAACTTTTGGATATCAACTAAATTTTCTTATAAAAGATTTATAATCCGACAGAACGAAGTAATTGTTGGATGAATTTTATCTCTATATTTGCTGAATCAGAAAGATTTTTTTGAATTTAAAGAAGTAAATTTTTAAAAAAATGAAAATGTGGAAATGGTTTATAATTATAGGTATCTTATTGATAATTATTGGATTACTTCTTTATTTGACACCATCAATATTCAGTTGGTTTGGCCATTTGCCAGGAGATATACGTATTGAAAAAGAAAACACGCGTATCTATATTCCCATTACTTCCCTGATTGTTCTTAGTGTTCTTATTACTTTTATAATCAATTTGATCAGATATTTTAAATCATAAAAAACCTCATTAGAGGTAGCTTCCAGACTATGTCGAGCTAAAAATAAAATTTCCCAATTTTAATTCAATTTTTTATAATAATGTTTGATTTTTTGACAATTCCTGTTACGAAAGTTGGTAGCATGATAAGATTGAAAAATTGGTATTGTTTTATTGTATCAAATAATTTTTCCGTTCTCCGTGTATCTCTGTGCTCTCAGTGGAGAGATGTTTTTTTCTTTACCACAGAGAGCACAAAGGAGCCCAGCGAAATTTTTATATGCAAGGAGACAAATTAACCCTAAACCCTAAATTTTTAGGTAATAGTTATTTTCATTTTCTCCAGTAGCTTTTTTGTTGGTTTATTAATTTCGGCAATCACCGATTCATCGGGTGCAAATTTTATTTTCTTTACCGACTTAAGATGATCAACAGCATCCATCAGAGAGTATTTATGTAAGAGTTTATCCTTTTTGTTAAGAGGCGTCGTTTTTAAGATTTCATATAACCTGTATATAACCAGCATGCTTAAATGATTAATAAACATCCAGCCATTGAG
>DAOOVG010000078.1:0-9377 GCA_035369865.1 Paludibacteraceae bacterium
GCACCACAAATTCAATATTATTTTCAGCAGCAGCTTCCATAGCCAGTCCTAAGGTACTGATGTAGGTATAAGAACGACAACCAATGTCCTGAATATCATACACCAACACATCAATTCCTTTTAACATTTCTGGAGTGGGTTTACGGGTTTTCCCATACAAGGAATAAACAGGAAGACCGGTTTTTTCATCTATCTCATTGCCGATTGTTCCGCCTGCATAAACATTTCCACGAACGCCATGTTCCGGACCATATAAAGCAACTAATTTAACATTTGGTGCTTCATAGAGAATGTCAATAGTTGATTTTAAGCTGGCATCCACCCCCGTAGGATTGGTAATTAAACCTACTCGTTTCCCTTCCAGCAATTTGAAATTTTGTTCTTTCAACATTTCAATGCCTGTTAACACACGTTTGGCTGATAAGGTAAAAGCACAAATAAGAGCTAAATTAATAATAAAAATTTTTTTCATAAACTTACCATTATTTATTCGTTAGTGTCTGTAAAATCTATTGACAAACATTTACTTGTAAAAATTTATTTGAAATAAATTTTTATATACTCAGTGGTGCAAACGTTTGCATTTGGTAGCAAATGTAAATAAAAAAATTGAATATCTATCATTCATTTAATTGACATTTTAAAAAATAGATTAGAAGAGAATAAAAAACTTAGATTCTTATAAAAATACCGTTTTCTCTTTATTTGTATCAAAAATTGTTTAAAAATGAACATAAAATAGTAATTTTGCAAACGATAATAATTTTTGAAAAAATAAAAAATATGTCAGAAAAAAAATTAAACTTATTGGCGGATTTTCCACCTGTTTCCACTGAAGAATGGATGAAAAAAATCATGGAAGACCTGAAAGGTGCTGATTTTGAAAAAAAACTTGTTTGGAGAACCGATGAAGGTTTCAATGTTCAACCATTTTACAGGTTAGAAAACATTGAAAACTTAAAAACTACAGAATTATTGCCTGGTAAATTTCCTTATGTTCGTGGTACTAAAACGGATAACGAATGGTTTATTCGTCAGGACATTATAGTTGAAAATATAAATGAGGCAAATGCTAAAGCACTGGATATTTTAAACAAGGGAATCAATTCTTTAGGTTTTGATGTTAGAGGATGTGAAATTTCTTCTTCCCTTTTAAAAAATTTACTGAAAGATATTAATGCTGAATGTATCGAGCTGAATTTTCTTGTTGATGAAAGCAATGCTGTAACATTAGCCAATACTCTTTCCGAATATTTGCTAAGACAGCAGTATGACGCAAAAAACCTGCATGGTGCCATTGAATTTGATCCTATTGGTGAAATGTTGCAGGATGGCAAAAAAAGAAGTAAGGAGCAAATCACTAAGCAGACAAAATCAGCTATTGAGGCAATTTCAAAATTACCTTTTTATCGTGTAATGACGGTAAATGCCACTATCCTGAAAAATACCGGTGCTTTTATTACCCAAGAATTGGGTAACGCTTTAGCTTGGGGAAATCAATACCTTTCTATGATGGTGGATGCCGGAGTAAATCCGTCGCTGGCTGCCAAAAAAATTAAATTTAATTTCGGCATAGGCAGCAATTATTTTATGGAAATTGCAAAATTCAGAGCTGCTCGACTTTTATGGGCGCTCATCGTTGACGCTTATCAAACCGTATGTTCCTGTGAAGATAATTCAAATGCAAAGAACAACACTTGTAAATGTGCTGCTAAAATGAAGATACATGCAGAAACAACGAATTTTAACAAAACAATATTTGATGCTCATGTGAATATGCTTCGTACCCAAACAGAAGCCATGAGTGCTGTGCTGGGTGGAATTGATTCATTAACTGTTCTTAGCTATGATAATATTTTTAATGTTCCCAACGAATTTGCAGAACGTATTGCTAAAAATCAACAATTATTGCTCAAAGAAGAAGCTTATTTTGACAAAGTGGTCGATCCAGCAGCAGGTTCTTATTATCTTGAAATACTCACTAAAGAAATTGCTCAACATGCCTGGAAATTGTTTCTCGAAATAGAAAATGAAGGAGGTTTTTTAAAAGCTATTTATGCTGGCAAAGTTCAACAAGCCATCAAAGCTACTGCCAGCTATCGCATGAAAAATATTTCTAACCGAAAAGAAATATTGGTTGGAACCAATCAGTATCCTAATTTTACCGAAACAGTATCAGAAAAACTGGTTAATTACCCAATATCTGAAAAGAGAGATCAAACAACTGAAATAGAAACTTTGCCACCTGTACGAGGTGCGGTAGAATTTGAAAAGTTACGTCTCGCCACTGAGCGTGCAGCCAAAAGGCCAAAAGCGTTCATGCTAACCATAGGAAATTTGGCTATGCGAGTAGCCCGTTCACAATTTTCCTGTAATTTCTTTGCTTGTGCTGGTTATGAAGTGATAGACAATGTTGGATTTGATACAGTGGAAGAAGGTGTACAGGCTGCATTGGAAGCTCAAGCGGATATTGTGGTTCTATGTTCAAGCGATGAAGAATATGCACAATTAGCTCCAAAAACTTATCAATTGGTAAAAGACAAAGCAATTTTTGTGGTAGCGGGTGCCCCAGCCTGCATGGATGATTTAAAAGCTCAAGGTATAGAAAATTTCATTAGTGTAAGATCCAATGTTCTGGAAACTTTAAAAAGTTTCAATGAAAAGTTAGGTATTTAATGAAAGAATTTTTCAAAAATGAAATGATGTAAATGAAGTCAAAACTCAAAAATTATCTTATTGCTACGCGGCCGTGGTCGTTCCCCGCTTCCACCATGCCAGCATTGATAACTCTCACTTATATTTTTTATATGAATGAAGAAATCAGTGGAAACATCAACTGGTGGTATGGCATTCTGGCTATTATTGGAGCAGCCATTTTTCAAGCCAGCAGTAATTTAATCAATGACTATTTTGACTTTAAATATCAGGTAGATCGTCCTGAATCTTTCGGATCCAGCAGGTTGTTGGTCGAAAAAGTGTTTACACCAAGATTTATTCTTTCTTATGGTTTTGTTTTGCTGGGCGTTGGTGTTTTGCTTGGCTTATTTCTCTGGTATAAAACCGGGAACACTCTGCTCTGGATTGGCATTATTGGCACATTGGCAGCAGTACTATATTCTAAATTGAAATATGTAGCATTGGGTGATTTGATTATTTTTATCATTTATGGTCCATTGATTGGTTTAGGAACTGCTTATGTCATGACTCAACAACTGATGTGGAAAATTATTTTGATTAATATTCCAATAGCTTTTCTGGTGGTAAATATTCTACATGCTAATAATACTCGCGATATTCGTGATGATAATAAAGCTCATATCAAAACACAGGCAATGGTATTAGGATTGAAAAGAGCTAAAATTCAATATATTACATTGGCAATTGGAGCATATTTAGTTACTACATTCCTGATAATTTTTGGGTTGATTCACCCAATGGTATTGTTGGTATTTTTAACTGTTCCTCTGACCATAAAAAATATTCGTCAGATGCAGGAAGCTCAAGTAGAACAACCTGAACTGATAAAAGATTTAGATGCAAAGTCAGCTCAACTTGTGTTGCTATTTGGATTAATATTTTCGGCTTGTAATATGATAGGAAACTGGTTATGAAAAAAGTTGTTTTACCTGTTTTAATTGCCTTAATCCTTTGGTTCTTTATGTTTTCACCGTGGACCAGAAGTCACGTTAATTTTTGGTTGGTGATGTCATGTGCTGCTGTATTTTTTATTTTGATTAGTGCTTTTTTAGGTAAAGATTTCAAAAAACAATTTTCATTTTCCATTAAAGACATATTGATTGGCATAGGTTCAGCCGTAGTTTTATATGGAATTTTTCAATTAGGTTATGCATTTTCAAAATTGATTTTTGTTTTTGCAGAAGAACAAGTTGGAAATATATATTTGATAAAAAGTGGAGGAAACACTTTATATTTAGGGCTTTTACTGGCTTTTTTAATTGGACCTGCGGAAGAAATTTTCTGGCGAGGCTATGTTCAACGGATGCTGGAACCACACTATGGTGAATGGAGTGCTTTAGCCATTACAGCAATTGCTTACACTTTTATTCATTTGTGGTCATTTAATTTTATGCTCATTTTATCAGCTTTGGTTTGCGGCATTTTTTGGGGACTTTTGTATAAATACAATAAAAATTTAGTAACATTGATTATTTCTCATGCTATATGGGATGTATCTGTGTTCATTTTGTTCCCTATTTCGTGATTTTTTTGAAAATCAATAAAAGACAACTAAATAAATATGTTTATAATGAATTGAGAAGGCAAGAAGTTTTTGAAATAATTCTCAGATATTTTTTTGAGAAAATTTGTTTATCTCAATTCTAAAATTTAAAAATATGAAACCAGATTTTAGTAAAATTGATGTACAAAACATTATCCCTACTTCAAATGAGGAAGCAATTGAGGTAAGTACCTGGCTAACAGCCGAACAAATTCCTGTAAAATCTTTTTATACAAAAGAAGATGAAAGAGGAATTCAGCATTTGAATTATGCTGCAGGCATACCTCCTTTTTTGCGAGGTCCATACAGTACGATGTATGTAACGCGTCCGTGGACTATTCGGCAATATGCAGGTTTTTCAACAGCAGAAGAATCCAATGCTTTTTATCGTCGAAACTTGGCTGCTGGACAAAAAGGACTTTCTGTAGCTTTTGATTTACCTACTCATCGAGGTTATGATGCCGATCATGAAAGAGTGATAGGTGATGTGGGTAAAGCAGGTGTTTCTATTTGTTCGGTAGAAGACATGAAAATTCTTTTCGATGGAATTCCTTTGAATAAAATGTCCGTTTCCATGACCATGAATGGAGCTGTATTACCAATTCTTGCTTTTTATATTGTAGCCGCACAAGAACAGGGAGCCAAATTGGAAGAACTTTCAGGCACCATTCAAAATGATATTTTGAAAGAATTTATGGTGCGAAATACTTATATTTATCCTCCTCAATTTTCGATGCGTATCATTGCTGATATTTTCAAATATACCTCGAAAAATATGCCCAAATTCAATTCCATTTCTATTTCGGGTTATCACATGCAGGAAGCTGGCGCTACAGCCGATATAGAGCTGGCTTACACACTGGCCGATGGACTTGAATATCTTCGTACGGGTCTCAATGCTGGTCTGGATATTGATGCTTTTGCACCGCGATTATCATTCTTCTGGGGAATAGGAATGAATCATTTTATGGAAATTGCCAAAATGCGTGCAGCCCGACTATTGTGGGCAAAAATTGTCAAGCAGTTTAATCCAAAGAATCCCAAATCCATGGCACTTCGGACGCATTCTCAAACTTCAGGCTGGTCGCTTACTGCTCAAGATCCTTTCAACAATGTAGGTCGTACCTGCATAGAAGCAATGGCAGCAGCATTGGGACATACACAATCTCTTCATACCAATGCACTGGATGAAGCCATTGCACTTCCTACTGATTTTTCAGCACGAATTGCCAGAAATACACAAATTTATTTGCAGGAAGAAACTTATATTTGTCGTCAGATTGATCCGTGGGCAGGTTCATATTATGTGGAATCACTTACCAAAAAAATCAGTGAAAAAGCCTGGCATTTGATTCAGGAGATTGAAGAACTGGGCGGGATGGCAGCCGCTATCGAAACAGGTATTCCGAAAATGAAAATTGAAGAAGCAGCTGCCAGAACACAAGCTCGTATAGATTCAGGGGAACAAGTTATTGTTGGGGTAAATCGTTATTGTCTTGAAAAAGAGGAACCAATCGAAATTCTCGAAATTGACAATACTGCTGTACGCGAACAACAAATTGAACGATTAAAACAACTTCGTGCAACAAGGAACAACGAAGAAGTACAAAAAGCGTTGGATGCCATTACCGAATGTGCTCGCACAGGTAATGGAAATTTACTGGAACTTGCAGTAGAAGCTGCTCGTGCCAGAGCTACATTAGGAGAAATATCTTATGCCTGCGAAAAAGTAGCAGGACGTTATAAAGCAACCATTAGAACAATATCAGGCGTGTATTCATCAGAAACAAAAGAAAATGCAGATTTCAAACGTGCATGCGAATTAACAGAAAAATTTGCTAAAAAAGAAGGCCGTCGCCCCCGCATTATGATTGCCAAAATGGGACAGGATGGTCACGACCGTGGAGCCAAAGTAGTAGCCAGTGGTTATGCTGACTGTGGCTTCGACGTAGATATGGGTCCTTTATTCCAAACACCTGAAGAAGCAGCAAAACAAGCTGTAGAAAACGATGTTCATGTATTGGGAATTTCTTCATTGGCAGGAGGTCATAAAACACTTATTCCTCAGGTTATTGAAGAATTAAAAAAACTTGGACGGGAAGATATCATGGTCATTGCAGGAGGTGTTATTCCACCACAAGATTATGACTATCTTTACAAAGCAGGTGTTGCAGCTATTTTTGGACCCGGTACTTCTGTTGCAAAAGCAGCTTGCACTATTATGGAAATGTTGTTGGAAGAGTAAATTAATTTCAATAATTTACTTAAAAACTAATGAAAGACAGACTTTCACAAAAAGTCTGTCTTTCATTTTGAACCCTTTTAAACAAAAAATCAGAATATTTTTGTTAATCTTTCTAAAATTAGAAAAAGTTTTTAAACTCTTTTCTCTTTATAAAGTCTTAATGAAAAATGAAGTAAAAAACTTTAAAAATAACAAGCTTATGAAAAAGACTTTAATTGTAATGTTATGTGCTCTTTTTACAATGAGCCTAACTACCTATGCGCAAAAAGGGGAACAACGTTCAAAACAAGAAACAAAAAAAGAAATAAGACAAGCTCCCCCTAAAAGGCTTACAGCCGAAGAACGAGCCAATTATTGGGCAAAAGAATTAAATTTGAGTGACGAAGAAAAAGCCAAAGTAACTGAACTTTTCAAAAAAGAAGATGAAAACCGAGCTAAATATCGTCAGGAAATGCAGAAAAATCGTGAAGAAATGCGAGCTCAAATGCAGAAGGATCGAAAAGCAAATGATGCCGAACTGGAAAAAATCATTGGAAAGGAAAAATTTCAGAAGTATGATTCCATCCGTTCTGAACGAATGAAAAACAGGAGAAGAACGTCTCCCACAAAAGAAAAATAAATTATCGTGAAAATTGAGGTTTTAAAAAATATGTGCAATTAGGTATTTTTAAGGTAAACTCCCTTTGAGAAAGTATATTCAAGGGGAGTTTTTATTTTTTAACGGATGTTCCTTTCAAAAATTGTATATTTTATATATAACAAATTGATTATTATTTGTTTAATATATTTTTTTTAAATAATTTCTTGCTTACAATGTAATTATTAGTTGTTTATCACATATTGAATATTGTTTTATTTTTTACAAACATACAAAAAAATTCAATAAAATAACCTTGTCAAAAGAAAAAAATAGTATTTTCCTTGCGTACATTAAATTTACTGGAATGTTCTTAAAATCCGATTAGTATTGGTTCTCAGTTCATTTTTTACAAAATTTGGGAAGGAACATCCGTTTTAATAATTACAGCTGAATTTTTTATTTTTCTTTAGTATTGAAAATGGATTACTACCAGTTCTGATTGAGTACCAATTCGATAAGGTGGTCCCCATAACCCTAAACCTGAGCTTACATAAATATGTGTATTTCCTTTTTTCTTATAGCCATAACTCACTTCAAAAAATCGCTTTGCCAGCAAATTGCCCGGAAAAACTTGCCCATTATGGGTATGTCCAGATAAATGAAGATCAATATTTTCCTGTTGTGATTCTTCCAGACTCATAGGCTGATGATCAATCACTATAACAGGTTTCGAAGGGTCAAAAGAATCCATCAACTCAGAAAGTTTCTTTCTTTGCCGATTGTTGTAATCATCTCTCCCAACCAGATAAAACTGATGCTGAATTTCTGCGGTACCATCGCGTAAAACCTTTATCCCAGCACTTTTATAATATTCGTTTACTTCTGCTAAATGAAAAGAATAATATTCATGATTCCCATCTACTGCATAAACACCCAATGGAGCTTGAATTTTCTGCAAGTCTTCTTTTAAATTTTGACGAACCATTGCTGGCAAGGAATGATCACAAATATCACCTACCATTAATACCAGATCGGGATGGTGTGCATTAATAAGCTTTACATATTTTTGTAATTGCTTTTTACCAATGGAAGTTCCTAAATGAAAGTCACTTGCTGCAACAATTTTTATTTCCTTATTTTGAATAGGTTTATTTGACTTTAAATATAAATTTACAACAGCAGGATGATTGAATTTAATATTTCCAGCTATCATTAAAACAATAATCAAAACCAAACTTACCATCATAGTCCAAAATCTCAAGGCTATCATTCCCTGTCCTGAAATAATATGCTGAAAATGATTCAGTCCTCGAAAGAGATCGACCAACAAAAATGAGAAGAACAAATACATTACCAGGAATAAGAAAGAATAACCTAAGAAGAGAAAAGATCGAGCTAATGAAATAGGCAAATTGTTTTCAAAAAACATTCCAAGAAAGAGGCAGAAAGTCAAAAGGATACAAGTGATTAAATAACTTTTTCGTCCCCCAGTTGAATGGATCAATGTTAGGACTTGCCAGCCACGACAACTCACATACGAAATCAAAGCAAGAATAAGAACAAGGGCAAATAGAAGGAATTTATAATGTTTCATTTCACAAAAACAAATGAATGAATTCTATTTTATTACTTGGAAAATATTATCAATAATTTTTTTGTCTGATTGAGATTGATTCCTTATTCAACTCAAATACTATGGATTGAAAATCCATAGGTTGGATTGCGAATAGAATTCGCCTGAATTTTGACTACAAGTCAATTAAAATATTAAACTAAAGTTCATTAAAATTATTCGAGAATGAAATTCTCATCTGAATTGGGTTGACTTTTGTGATGCTCTAAATAGGAATTTATCAGCTCATCTGTTACATTGCCTGTGCTCCAACATCCATAACCTATCCCCCAAAAATGATTACCCCAATACCGACGATGCAGCTCAGGAAATTCCTGCAACAAAATCCGTGAACTTCTTCCTTTTAATCGCTTTACTATATCACTTACACTTATTTGAGGTGGATAACTTATATGTAAATGGATATGATCCTTACTCACTACGCCTTTTAATATCTCTATGTCCATGCTGTTACATACCTGGCGTATAATATCTCGACAACGTATTTGTATTTCCCCTTGTAATACTGTATAACGATACTTCGTTATCCATACTATATGAACTTGCAAACTGTATATACTATGGCTACCTTGCCGATTCTCCATCTCATTTTTTATGGCAAATTTAATAAGAGTTTTATAAAAACTAAAGTCTTGCACTAAAAGTGCATAGTTTTAAACTAACGTTCTTGAAAAATAAA
>DAOOVG010000079.1:0-8613 GCA_035369865.1 Paludibacteraceae bacterium
GGACACAAACCTCAGGACAAGCTTATACACTGGCTCTAAAAGAAATTGTTCTTTGTTACCAGGGAGTGGAAATTTCAGGAATTCCTTCCGTATTGCTTTCTCAATATGAAGTTTTCCCTAATCCGTTGGATGGAACTATTTTGAACATACGAACAAAAAATAACGATCCGAATCTATACAAAGCTCAACTGTTTCACTTAAATGGTCAATGCGTGGTTTCTCAACAACTGAACCCTGTGAATGGAATGGCTACTTTTAATGTTGGTAAATTACCTGCAGGCACCTATTTGTTGAAAATTTATTCAGATGACAACCCTGAAACGATAAAACTAATAGTAAAATAACATAAAAAATTGTATTATTAATTTAAATTTAAAATAATTCACTATGAAAACAAAAAAATTTTTTTTATTCTTAATGTTTACCTTTGGGGGTATTCATTTAGTTTTTGCTCAAAATATCACTATTACTAAACGATATAAAATTGATGATAATAAAATTCGTGGATATTATCCTGTTTTGAGCACCAATGGAGATAAGGTATTATTTACTTCCGACAGTTATAAGGGCTTATCGTTATATGATTTTAATACTAAAACAGTAATTAAAATTACCGACGAAGAAGGAGCCGGCTATGAACCTATATTTGATGAATCCGAGTCTAAAATTTTTTATAGAAAGACAAGTTATCAAAACAATCGCAAGTTTGAAGCCATAGAAAGTTTTGATCTTAATACGAAACAAAAAAAGGAAATGATTTCTCCTCAACGTACTATAAGACAACTACAACCTTATCACAAAGGATTATTAGTTTCTGTAGACAGAAAATTATTGAAAGCTACCTTTGGAAAAGTTCAACAAGAAATACCTGTTTATGTATGTTCAGAGGATTTAAAATTAGTTATTTACAAAAATGGGAACCGTCAAGAATTAAATCCGATTGCAGGGGAAGATGTAAGTTATATATGGGTTTCTTTGTCGCCCGACAAGACTAAAATACTTTTTACGGCTACCACCAAAGGAACTTTTGTATGTGATTTGAATGGAAAAATTATTGCCTCATTAGGATATTTAAATGCTCCGGTTTGGTATGACAATGATTTTGTTGTAGGGATGCAAGACAAAGACGACGGTCATTTTATTACTGAATCAAAAATAATAATGATGCCATTAAAACTTGACAAAAAACACATTTTGAGTTTACCAAACGAAATTGCTATGTATCCAAGTGCTTCTGCCAAAGCAAAAAAAGTAGCTTATAATACTCTCGATGGAATTATTCAAATAGTAGAATTAGATATAAAATAATAAATTTATCGCTATGAAAAAGAAAAACATAATTTTTTTATCCCTTATATTTTTTACCTCTTTCAATGTTTTATCACAAAACTTGTCTGATGTCAAAATTTGTATTAATCCTGGACATGGAGGCTATGATAGTGACGACAGAAATGTAGTAATTACTCCTTTTACCTCAGGAGATCACAATGGATTTTGGGAATCACAAAGTAATCTGGATAAAGGGTTACAGTTAAAAACTATGTTAGAAAATGCTGGAGCTACAGTAATAATGACAAGAACAACAAATACTACAGCCGATGATTTACCTCTTTCTCAAATTGTAGCAATAGCTAATTCGGCTAACGTAGATTATATGCTATCCATTCATAGTAATGCAGGAAATGGAGTCGCTAATTATGTGCTGCAACTATATGCAGGAAAAGATCCCAATGACACCTATACCTATCCCACTCCTACTCCTTATTCAGAAGAAAGTCGAGAAGTTAGTACCATTGTGGCTCAAAATTTATATTCTAATAAAATAACAAATTGGTCTGCTTCTTATTCAGTGAGAGGAGATAAAACATTTGCACGAACGGCTATGGGTTGGAGTGACGGTTACGGTGTTCTTCGTGGCTTAGCAGTTCCAGGAGCTATTTCTGAAGGATCAATGCACGATTATATTCCAGAAACATATAGACTTATGAACATGGATTATAAATGGTTAGAAGCCTGGCATTTTTTAAAATCTTTCTGTCAGTATTTTAATGGCGGTGAAATTCCAACAGGTAACATAGGAGGTTCTATACGAGATAGCCGGAATATTATTCAAGCAAGTTATTATAAATTAAAAGGAACAAGAGATGAACTATTACCGATCAATGGAGCGGTATTAACTCTTTTAGAAACCAATGAAACTTATACGACCGATCAACTCAACAATGGAGTTTATATGTTTAAAAGTCTTGTTCCTGGAGTTTATCATGTAAAAGCAGAGGCTGCCGGCTATCATCCTCAAACCTTCGAAACTACAGTCACAGCAAATAATACTACATATTTGAATATAGATTTAAATAAAGTAAGAAATACACCGCCACAAGTAATTTCTTACTATCCTAATATTGCTCCTCCTGATAGTGTAGAATGTTCTACTGATATCGTATTAGAATTTAATTGGGATATGGATGTAGAATCCACAAGAGAGGCATTTTCAATCACTCCGGAAGTTCCTGGCACTATCACTTTTGAAGACAGCCAGTATCGTTTACGTTTTACTCCTTCTTTGCCACTTGAAAAAGCTACTTTATATACGGTCAAATTAGCTAAAACAGCTAAACATCCTGATAATTTAAGCATGGAAGAAGATTTTACTTTCCAATTTTTAACTAAAAATAGAAATCGTTTACAACTTTTGGTTGCTTATCCTTATGAAGGTAATCATAAAGTGTATACAAAGCCTCAATTTAGGTTCATATTCGATAGAGTCTTAAACACCAGCAACTTACAAACTTCCATCAAAGTTGTTGATAAAAATGGAACTGAATTAGCTAAAAATGCTCGTAGTGTTTTAAATAATAAAGTTCAAGCTCCTTATGGTTCTACCTACTTTGAATTAACCAAAGCTTTAACTCCAAATGAAGAATATAAAGTGTTAATTGCAGGCGATGTAAAAGATGAAGTTGGCATGCCTTTAGTAGAACCAATAGAAATCAATTTCAAAGCTTCTGATATTTTAGTTACAGATCAACCTATTGTAGAAACATTTGAAACAACAAATAGATACTCCTATTCAAATGACCAAAGTTTAAATGTTTCTTCTGCTTCCGTATCTCGTAATACTTCTAAAAAACTTTTCGATGCTTCTTCTTATTTATTTAGTTACAGTTTTTCAGAATCAGAGGCTTATGCAACTTATCTTGCAACAGCACCTGGATTTGAAACAACACATGATAAAGTAGTAGGTCTTCATGTGTATGGAGATTTATCAGGAAATTCAATAGAACTTCGATTTGTTGCAGGTTCAGAAGTCAAATATGTTAAGTTATGTGATTTAAATTTCTTTGGTTGGGAATTTGTCGAAACTAAATTAGATAATTTACAAGAAGGACTGTCATATGAATTTACAGGCTTTAGAGTAGTTAGAAATGATGGAATTTTATCTGGTAATGGTGAATTATATTTTGACAATATGCTTCTTTATGATGCTCCTATTTTATCTGTACCAGAAATATTGAAAGGGAAAATTCATATTTATCCAAATCCAGCATCAGATATAATTTATGTTCAAATAGAAAATGAAGAAATTCCTACTTTACAACTTTATTCTCTTAATGGTAAACTATTGAAAGAAACAAAAGCTTTAGAAATAAATGTTCAAGGAATTGTACCAGGAACATATATTTTAATCATTAATGTAAATCGTCAAAAAGCAACTATGCCTGTTATTATCAAATAATTAAGCAATTTGAGATTTTTTCTATTTAGAATTTGACCATACCTCAGTTATAGAAACTGATGTATGGTCATTTAGTAAAAGTGTGTAAAGTCCAAAAATTTGCTATTTTTGTATAAATGAATAAAAATGATAAAAGATGAAATTTTACCCATTTTTTAGACCGATACCACAGTACTTTATATAAAATTAGGAAATGTCATAATATTTCGAATGATTTTTATTCCTTTCAAAAAAGTTTGTGTATTTGCAAATTAGAATCTATATAAAATAAATGGAAAATCAAACAGTTACTATACTCGAAATTGAAACATCAACAAATGTTTGTTCCATTGCGCTAAGCGAAGAAAATTCCTGCCTCTTCTCAAAAGTAAGTAAAGAAGGACTGAATCATGCTGTTTTATTAAGTAAATATATTCAAGAAGCACTTCAAGTTCTTAAAACAAGGAATAAAAAATTAAATGCTGTTGCAGTGAGCAGCGGACCGGGTTCTTACACTGGTCTGCGAATTGGAGTCGCTACAGCTAAGGGTTTATGCTATGGTTTAAATATCCCCCTAATTTCAATCAATACCCTTGAAATACTTACTATTCCTGTTTTGAGGATAATAAAAGAGGAAAATGCTTTATTTTGCCCAATGATTGACGCTCGAAGAATGGAAGTTTATACTGCTTTTTATAATGCTCATTTAGAAATTATAAGACCCATATCTTCAGATATAATTAACAATGATTCATATAAAAAAATTCTTGAAAAAAATCCTGTTTATTTTTTTGGAAATGGCATGAATAAATGTAAAGAATATCTTCAACATTCGAATGCACATTTTATTGAAAACATTTTACCACTTGCGACTTCTATGATACCCCTTTCTCTAAAAGCTTATCAAGAAAAACAATTTGAAAATACCGCATATTTTGAACCTTTTTACCTTAAAGAATTTCAAATTACTCATTCAAAGAAAAAATTATAAAATACTTCTAAACTTAGTTTTTAATATCAAATTTAAACCATCTTTTTCTTGAACTATTTGTTCAATGATTTGTTTAACTTGCGGTTGTGTATAAAGTTCATCTTTTGTTATTTTTTATTCATTTATAGAAAAATAGCAAATTTTGAACTTTATACACTTTTTAGGAAAGTGTCTAAAAAAACAGTAAAATCAGTCTGTTTATATCATTGGATTAAGGATACACTTTGATAGTGGTTTTGTATATGTCTTATTTCAATTTTTGAAACATTAAAAGATTATCTAAAAAATCAAAGTCTATATACCAATAAAAAATATTATTTTTGTTTACTATTTCACTATTTCAACTATTAAAAACTAAAAAAATGAGTAAAAAAATTGTCACGTTTGGAGAAATAATGCTTCGTTTAGCTACTCCTGGCTATGAAAGATTTTGTCAGGCTTCACAATTAATTGCAACTTTCGGTGGGGGAGAAGCTAATGTAGCAGTATCGTTAGCAAATTATGGTATGCAGACTGAATTTGTAACTCGTTTACCTCAAAATGATATTGCTGAAAGTTGTATGATGGAGTTGCGAAAGCACAATGTAGGGACAAATTATATTGTTCGTGGAGGCGAGAGAATGGGAATTTATTTTTTGGAAACGGGTGCAGTAGCTCGTGGTAGTAAAGTGATCTATGATCGTTCACATTCTGCTATTGCTGAAATTCAGCCAGGTATGATTGATTGGCAGAAAGTATTGAAAGATGCTGATTGGTTTCATTGGACAGGAATAACACCTGCCATTTCGCAAGGAGCTGCCGATACCTGTCTCGAAGCTATTCAAATAGCAAATCAAATGGGAATTACCGTTTCGGTAGATCTCAATTATCGAAAAAATCTTTGGAAATATGGAAAATCTGCCTCAGAAGTCATGCCTGCTTTAGTTAAATGTTGCGATATTGTTTTAGGTAATGAAGAAGATGCAGAAAAAGTTTTTGGTATTAAGCCAGAAGGTTTTGATGTAACCAAAACAGGTGGTGATATTGAGGGTGCTGAATTTGAATCGGTATGCAAACAATTAATGGAAAAATTTCCACAAGCAAAAAAAGTAATTATTACTTTACGAGGCTCTATCAATGCAAATCATAATACTTGGGGTGGAGTTTTGTATAGCAATGGAAAGCTTTATCAATCAAGACGTTATGATATTACACATATTGTAGATCGCGTTGGAGGGGGTGATTCATTTATGGGAGGACTTATTTATGGTTTACTTAATTATCCAAATGATGACCAACATGCTCTTGAATTTGCTGTGGCTGCTTCTTGTTTAAAACACACTATTTATGGCGATTTTAATTTGGTTTCGGTAGCAGAAGTGGAAAATTTGATAAAAGGCGATGTTTCGGGAAGAGTAGCAAGATAATTATGAATTTAAAAATAACAATAAAGAAATGAAATTTTCAAAAATTCAAGTTTTAACAAAAATGGCTGAAACTGGAATTGTTCCGGTTTTTTATAATAGCAATGTTGAGACCGCAAAAAATGTAGTAAAAGCTTGTTATGAAGGGGGGATCCGAGCTTTTGAATTTACTAATCGCGGTGAATTTGCTCATGAAGTTTTTAATGAGGTAGTGAAATATGCTGAAAAAGAATGTCCAGAAATGATAATGGGTGTTGGTTCTGTAGTTGATGCTCCAACTGCTGCATTATACATTCAGTTGGGAGCTAATTTTGTAGTAGGACCTTTGTTCAATCCAGATGTTGCAAAAGTTTGCAATCGTCGATTGATTCTTTATGTTCCTGGCTGTGGGTCAGTAACCGAAATAGGATTTGCTCAGGAAGCTGGATGTGATTTGTGTAAAGTGTTTCCTGGTGAAGTTCTCGGGCCCACTTTTGTAAAAGCATTGAAAGCTCCTATGCCATGGTCCAATCTAATGGTAACAGGGGGTGTCAAGCCAGAAGAAAACAATTTGAAAAGTTGGTTTGGCGCTGGTGTGATGTGTGTAGGAATGGGCTCGAATCTGTTCCCTACTGAAATGATAAAAGCTAACAACTGGCAAGGAATTACTAATTTATGTATTACATCACTTTCTATTATTCAAGGATTAAAAAAATCATGAAAAAACATGACTCTTATGAAAGAAAATAATGTAAAAATGACCAATTACCGATGGGTAATTTGTTTTATGCTATTTTTTGCAACCACCATTAACTATCTGGATCGTCAGGTTTTGTCGTTAACATGGAAAGATTTTATTGCTCCCGAATTTTATTGGACAAATAATGATTATGGAACAATAACAGCTCTTTTTTCAATATTTTATGCAATAAGTATGTTATTTGCTGGACGTCTCGTAGATAAGTTAGATACCAAAAAAGGTTTTATGTGGGCAATTGGCATATGGTCTTTTGGAGCAATTTTACATGCTTTTTGTGGAATTGCTACTTCAGGAATTCTGACAGGTCATTGGCTTGTAAGTTTTGGAGAAGCCAAACAATTTATTAGCGGAGTAGATAATGTGGCGAAAATTGTAAATGTTAGTGTTACTTTATTTATTTTTGCACGAATCGTTCTGGCAATTGGTGAATCAGGAAATTTCCCTGCGGCAATTAAGGCAACAGCAGAGTTTTTCCCCAAAAAAGATAGAGCATTTGCTACCAGCATTTTTAATTCAGGAGCTCAAATTGGTGCTTTAATTGCTCCTTTAACTGTTCCTTTTATAGCAAAAGCATGGGGTTGGGAGATGGCTTTTATCGTTATGGGGTTACTTGGTTTTATTTGGATGGGATTTTGGGTTTTTGTATATAAAAAACCGGAGGTTCATCCCAGAGTAAGTGAATTAGAATTGGCATATATTCAACAGGACAAGGATGAGGAAATAGAAGAAATAGCCCCTGTAGAAAAGAAAAAAGTAACTTTTGCTCAGGTCTTTAAATATAAGCAAACCTGGGCTTTTGCTTTTGGTAAGTTTATGACAGATGGTGTATGGTGGTTTTATCTTTTCTGGACACCTGCTTATTTAAGTTCCGTTTATGGAATGGATGCCACTGAAAGTGCTGTCCCTATTTTTATATTGTACTTAATTACCATGCTTTCATTGGTTGGAGGATGGCTACCAACATATTTTGTGGATAAGAAAAAAATGCATCCTTACGCTGGACGTATGAAAGCTATGCTTATTTTTGCTTTTTTCCCATTGTTAGCACTTTTAGCACAACCATTAGGAACTTATTCTTATTGGCTTCCTATTATTATTATAGGTATAGCAGGCGCTGCCCATCAATCGTGGTCAGCAAATATATTTTCAACTGTTGGAGATATGTTTCCAAAACATGCTGTCGCTACTATTACTGGTATTGGAGGTATGGCAGGTGGTGTTGGTTCATTCTTAATAAATAAGGGATCAGGTGCTTTATTTGATTATTCTGAAGCCGTAGGTATGAAATTTATGGGTTTTGAAGGAATAGATTCAGGATATTTTATTATTTTTTCGATTTGTGCTGTAGCTTATTTAATTGGTTGGATGGTGATGAAATTATTAGTACCCAAATATAAGCCTATTATTGACCTATAATTTATTACAATGAAAGGGGAGTAAAATTTTGCTTCCCTTTCATTTTTAAAACGTATTTTCTTTTCCAAATTTTTTAAGGAATGAGCTAAAAGCCAATATCAATTAGCTTTTAAGAACATTTTAGTAAAATTAAGGTACGAAAGGAAAAAATATTGTTTTTTCTAACAAATCTATTTTTTGAAATTTTCTGTATGTATGTAAAAAATAAAAAATGTTCAATATGTTATAAACCGTTGATAATTATCGCATAAGTAAGAAATTATTTTAAAAATATATTTGATTCTCCGCAAAACAACCTATTATTAGAAATTATCTGATTGAAATACTGAATTTAGGGAAACTGCAGAAC
>DAOOVG010000080.1:0-8089 GCA_035369865.1 Paludibacteraceae bacterium
AAAAATATACCATAATTTATCCCTTTATGTTAGGAAACTTTGCGGATAATCATTAAAGTTATTAAAATATGGATTTGAAATGGCTTTTATTTTGTGAAAATAAATCATGCCTCATTTTTGATTTGTTATATAAGGACGTTAAAAGAATCGGGATCCAGATGATCTTTTTCAATATCCAAAAAATATTTATAGGTGCTAACTTTCAATTCTGAACAAGCATCATAATCACACACGAAAATAGCTTTTGGATGTAATTGGAGAGCACTAACTGTCCACATCTGCGAAACTGCTCCTTCTACAGCATGTTTTAAAGCTCTTGCCTTATTATAACCATTAACCAAAATTAGCACTTCTTTTGCATCAAGAATGGTTCCAACCCCCACCGTGAGAGCTGTTTTTGGTACTTTTGTGATGTCATTGTCAAAAAAACGTGAATTGGCAATAATAGTATCGGTTGTTAATGTCTTTTGTCGAGTTCTGGAAGATAAAGAAGAACCTGGCTCATTAAAGGCAATATGTCCATCGGGACCAATTCCTCCTACAAACAAATCAATTCCTCCTACCGATTTTATTTTTTCTTCATAAGCGACGCATTCTGCCTGAAGATCTTCTGCGTTGCCATTCAATATGTTTACATTTTCTGGCTTTATATCGATATGGCTGAAGAAATTTTTCCACATAAATGTGTAATAACTTTGTTCATGGTCACGTGGCAATCCCACATATTCATCCATATTGAAAGTAATAACATTTTTAAAGGAAATGATTCCTTTTTTATTTAATTCAATTAAGTATCGATACATTCCCAGAGGAGAAGAGCCAGTAGGCAAGCCCAAAACAAAAGGTTCTTCTTTACTTGGTTTTGAAAAAATAATTTTTGCTGCAATATAATTGGCAGCCCATTTTGAAAGACATTGATAGTCAGGTTGAATAATTACTCGCATATTCGTTTATTTAATAAAATTTATTTTTACAAAAATACCATTATTTAAAAAATGAGGGTGCATTTTAAAAAATATTTGAAAAAATTTTTTGTTTTCAAAAAATGATTTTTAAAAATTCATCAGTAGCCATCAATGTTTACTCTTATTTTAATTTTCAATTCCTCTTTTTAGCTAAACCGAAATAACTTTTTGAAAAAGATAAAAAATATTATCACTAAACCAGTTTTAATTTAGTATGCCGAAATAAATTGTTGAAGAAAACGAACATCATTTTCGGAAAACATTCGTAAATCTTTTACTTGATATTTAAGATTGGTAATTCTTTCAATTCCCATCCCAAAAGCATAACCGGAGTAAATTTTTGAATCTATTCCACAGTTTTCCAGCACATTAGGATCAACCATGCCACAACCTAAAATTTCAACCCAGCCAGTATGTTTACAAAAAGCACAACCTTTTCCTTCACAGAGATTGCAGGAAATATCCATTTCTGCACTAGGCTCTGTAAAAGGGAAATAAGAAGGTCTGAGTCTGACCTGAGTGTCTATTCCAAACATTTCTTTGGCAAAGTACAAGAGAGCTTGTTTCAGGTCAGCAAACGAAACATTTTTATCCACATACAGTCCTTCAACTTGATGAAAAAAGCAATGAGCCCGAGCCGATATGGCTTCATTCCGATAAACTCTACCAGGGAATAACATCCTGATGGGCGGTTTTTGCTGAGTCATTACACGGGTTTGTACCGACGAAGTGTGCGTTCGCAGTAAAACATCGGGATTTTTTTCAATAAAGAAAGTGTCTTGCATGTCGCGAGCAGGATGTTCAGCAGGAAAATTTAGCGATTCAAAAACGTGCCAATCGTCTTCAATTTCAGGACCTTCGGCTATTGTAAAGCCAATATGACCAAAAATATTGATAATTTCATTTCTGATAATAGAAAGCGGATGACGTGTCCCAATTTGTATAGGGTCGGCATTTCTTGTTAAGTCGATATTTTGTTGTTCATCTGCTGAAATGATTAAACTTTCTTTCAGCTCATTGATTTTACTTTGAGCACTATCTTTTAATTGGTTTAGTAATTGTCCGATTTCTCGTTTTTCTACTGGAGGAACATTTCTGAATTCATCAAAAAGTAAGGATATTTTTCCTTTTTTACTCAAATATTTAATCCGTAAAGTTTCTACTTCTTCTAACGATGAGGCAGTTAATTGATTGATTTCCTGTTGTAACTGCAAAATTTTCTCTTTCATTTTAATGTCCTTTTATTCTACCAGATAAAAATTCCCTGAAGAAATTAAAATCATTCATCACTAATTTGAACTTGCAAAGGTAAGTATTTTCAGGCAAAATAGCGTTATCTTCTTCGAAAATAACAAGTTTAAAAAATTAAGGAAAATAATGAATTTTCTTTAATTTTCAGTATCTTTGTGTTTTTAAAAAAGAGAAAAACATGCCTATTCAACCTATACTTGACTATTTAAGTGAATTGAAAAACAACAACAACCGTATATGGTTTAATCAGAACAGAGATTGGTATGAAGAAGTTAGGTCTGAGTTTTTAAGAATAAGTTCTGCTCTTATTACAGAAATTTCCAAGTTCGATGAAGAAATTAAGTACGTTAATTTAAAAGATTGTCTTTTTAGAATTTATCGCGATATCCGTTTTTCTCCCGATAAAAGTCCCTATAAAACAAATTTCGGAGTTTATATTGCTGCAGGAGGTGGTCGCAAAAGTCCTCGAGGTGGCTATTATTTACATCTTGATCCAACAGGTTCTTTCGTTTCGGTTGGTATCTGGAATCCTGAACCCAAAGTTTTGAAGGTGTTGCGTAAAAGTGTTTTTGAAAACATTGATGAATTTAATGAAATTCGTTCCAATCCAGAATTTTCCACTTACTTTTCTTATTTTTTAGAAGATGGGAAACTCAAAAAAATTCCTGCTGGTTTCCCTAAAGATTTTCCGTATGCTGAATTTTTGAAATTAAGACATTATATAGTCGATTATGAGCTTGATGCCTCTTTTTTTGAAGATAATCATGTAGTGCCTCGCTTAGCTGGAATAATGAAAGCTGGCTATCCTTTAAATCAATTCTTGAATTTTACAGTGGATGAACTGTTGTTAAATAATTTTTAAACATCATTTAAATAAATATTTAATTCTTTTATTTATGATTTTAGATAATTTAGAAAATGAAAAAATGTACGAGTCAGTACATCCTCATTTTAGAAAAGCTTTTGATTTCATAAAAAGCACTGATTTACTTCATCTTCCTATCGGTAAGATTGAATTGGATGGGAGTAAGTTGTACGTAAGCGTTGTAGAAATAGAAGGTAAAAGTGAAGAAGAAGCAAAAATGGAAACACATAAAAATTTCATTGATATTCAAGTTCCTGTGGATGGGGAAGAAATAATGGGTTGGAAAGCATTACAAAGTTTGAAAAAAATTTCTCAGCCTTACGATTCTGAAAAGGATATTGCTTTCTACAGCGACAAAGCTTCAAATTTAATTAAAGTGCAACCCGGTGAATTTGTTATTTTCTTCCCAACAGATGGTCATCAGCCTGGTATTTTTGAAGGAAAGCACAAGAAAATTATTGTTAAGGTTTTGGTTTAATATTTTCGACAGGAAAATTAGTGTTGAGAGATCAAGAATTTAAAAATATGGAAATTTTACCTCTTGTTAAGTTAGATCCCTGGTTGGAACCTTATGCAGAAGCTATTTATGGACGGTATGAATATTTCTTGAATACAGAAAAAAAATTAACTGCTGGGAAACAAAGCTTATCTGATTTTGCAAATGGATATTTGTATTTTGGACTTCATCATGTTCCTGATGGGTGGGTTTTTCGTGAATGGGCACCCAATGCCACATCCATTTATCTTATTGGTGATTTTAACAATTGGCAGCGACGTGCTGAATATCAGTTAAAAAAGTTACAAAATGGTATTTGGGAAATAAAATTACCCGAATATGCAATGACTCATACCCAACTTTATAAACTTTTTGTAGAGTGGGAAGGTGGAAGTGGTGAACGTATTCCTGCTTGGACTCAAAGAGTAGTACAAGATCCACAGACAAAAATTTTCAGTGCTCAAGTATGGCATCCTTATCAACCTTATATTTTTAAAATTAAGAATTTTAAGCCTCAAAAAGATCCTCTTCTTATTTATGAATGTCATATTGGTATGTCAAGTCAGGAGGAAAAAATTTCTACTTACGATGAATTTAGGCGAAATGTTTTACCTCGTATAGCAAAATTAGGTTATAATGCTATTCAATTAATGGCTATTCAGGAACACCCTTATTATGGTTCTTTTGGATATCATGTATCCAGTTTTTTTGCCGCTTCTTCTCGCTTTGGTACTCCCGAAGAGTTAAAACAACTCATTGACGAAGCTCACGAAATGGGAATAACCGTGATTATGGATCTGGTTCATTCTCATGCCGTTAAAAATGAAGTAGAAGGATTAGGTCGTTTTGATGGAACGCCTTATCAATATTTTCATGGTGGACCTCGTAGAGAACATCCTGCCTGGGATTCGTTGTGTTTTGATTACGGAAAACCGGAAGTAATGCATTTTCTTTTATCGAATTGTAAATTTTGGCTGGATGTATATCATTTTGATGGCTTTCGCTTCGACGGGGTCACTTCTATGATTTATCTGAGTCACGGTTTGGGAGAAGATTTTACAAGTTACGATTGTTATTACAATTTAAATCAGGATGGTGATGCCATTTGCTATCTTACTCTTGCCAATAAACTAATTCATCAAGTAAATCCACGTGCAGTGACCATTGCTGAAGAGGTGAGTGGCATGCCTGGATTGGCAGCAAAAATTGAAGATGGCGGAATGGGTTTCGATTATCGAATGGCAATGAACATACCTGATTTCTGGATAAAAATAATCAAAGAAGTAAAAGATGAAGATTGGAAAGTAGGACAAATTTTTTGGGAAGTAACCAATCGCAGACCAGAAGAAAAAACCATTAGTTATGTAGAATGTCATGATCAAGCGTTGGTTGGTGATAAAACTATTATTTTCAGATTGATTGATGCAGATATGTATTGGCATATGAAACGTGATGATACTACTTTGCTGGTTGATCGTGGAGTGGCTTTGCATAAAATGATTCGTTTAGTCACAGCAACAACAATCAATGGCGGGTATTTGAATTTTATGGGAAATGAATTTGGACACCCTGAATGGATTGACTTTCCTCGTCCTGGTAATGGGTGGTCATTCAAGTATGCTCGTCGTCAATGGGATTTAGTGGATAATCAGGATTATTTATATTATAATTTGAATGAATTTGATCGCGCTATGATTGCTCTGATTAAATCCGTCCCTGCTTTCAATAAATTACCTATTCAAGAGTTGTGGATCAAGGAAGATGATCAAGTGTTGGCTTATCAACGAGGAAAATTTGTTTTTGTTTTTAATTTCAATGGCACCAAATCTTTTACTGATTATGGTATTTTAGCAGACAAAGGTGCTTATAAAATAGCTTTAAACACAGACAATTCTCTTTTTGGCGGATTTAATCGGGTGGATGAGAGTATTGTTCATTTTACTATTTCAGAGCCACCACATCTTAGCGGAAAAGAATGGTTGAAACTTTACATTCCAACTCGAACTGCTTTTGTGCTGAAAAAGCAAGAAATGTAATTTAATAATTTTAAAGAGTCGTAAAAAATTTTGAATACGACTCTTTTCATTTTTATTGGATAAATTGGCGAATAGCACTTGCAATTTCTGTCATTTCTTCGGAACTGAGCTGTAACTTTGGATTTTTAAAATTCATATCCGATTCATTATTGATAGGAATAAGATGAATATGAGCATGAGGGACTTCCAAACCAATTACAGCCATGCCTATCCTTTTACAAGGAACGGCTTTTTGAATAGCTAAAGCAATTTTTTTTGCAAAAAGCATTAATCCAATATAAGTTGGGTCATCAAGTCGGAAAAGATAATCTTCTTCTTTTTTGGGTATAACCAAAGTATGACCTTTTGTAAGCGGGTTAATATCCAAAAAAGCAAAATAATTTTCATCTTCGGCTACCTTATAACAAGGTATTTCGCCACTTGCAATTTTACTGAATATCGTTGCCATCGTTTGTATTTTTTAAAGTGAAATTTCAAGAATCTCAAATTGCATTACTCCATTAGGAACAGGAATTGCAACATTATCACCCACTTTTTTACCTAACAGTCCTTTTGCAATAGGTGTTGTTACGGATAACTTGCCTTCTTTTAAGTTTGCCTCACTCTCTGATACAATCATATAAGACATGACCTGTTGAGTTTTTGTATTCTTAATTTTAACGCGAGTCAAAATCTGAACTTCATTGGTATTAATTCTTGATTCATCAATTAAACGTGCTGATGCTATGGTTTCTTTCAACAAAGCTATTTTCATTTCAAGCATTCCCTGAGCCTCTTTTGCTGCATCATATTCGGCATTTTCAGATAAATCACCTTTATCCCTTGCTTCAGCAATTTGCTTGGAAATAGCAGGGCGTTGAACATTTTCTAATTCATTTAATTCTTCAACAAGTTTTTTATAACCTTCGGAGGTCATATAAGTTATGTTACCCATAATTACTTATTTTAGGTTTTTGATATATAAAAAATAAAAAGAATTCCAACTCTTTGCTGGAACTCTTATATAGAGAGTGTTTTTTGATAAACGTATTTAAAAACAAATATATTCAATATATTTGATATAACAAAACTTTTAAAGATTTTTTCTAAATAGTTAATTCTTAAAATGACTTCTTAAAAATTGACTATTTAACTATTAAAATCTTACACCCAACGTTATTACAAAATTATTATTGATGGTTTTGACATCTGCAGGCTCTCCTATAGGGTAACCAGTTACCTCATTTGCCCTAATCGAATTATAAGGATAAAATGTTTCTTTTGTAAGTTTGTTCATATAAGCAAAATCGAGATACCAGGAATTTTCATGATATCCAAAACCAGCTGTAAGATATTTTGTTCCATTGTGTAAAAAATATTCCGTATCGGTACGAATAGTATTGATTCGCATAAATTTTTCTGTATTTTTTTGTGTAACATTGCTCATATTGGCATAGCCTGCACGAACGGAAAAATTATCTGTTAGTAGCCATTCCGTTCCAATTTTTATGGTAGAAACTGCATCCAGAGCACTTTTCATTCCAGAATTTTCTTCTTTAAAATCTTTTGTAGAACCGTATTCGTCCATTAATTTAGTAGTTTTTAAATCAGTATAGTTATATTCTAAGCTGATTAAACCTTTCTTCCCAAAAATATAAGCTACACTTGCATCAAAAACTGCTGGGGTTTGAAGCTTATAGGAATTATATCCAGTTGGCGTTGAAATATAACCTTGTGATTCAGTGTTGAAATTTAAGAGAGGTGTATAATCTTCTGATATAGAAAAAACTGTAGGGCTCTGGAAAGAGAGACCGATTCTGAAATTGTTAACAGGTCGAAAAATAATACCCATATCTAAATTGAAACCGCTCCCTGAGGCATCAATAGTGTTATTCAGATTCATACCCCCACTTTCACCAAAAGTTTCTTCGTATTCAGTAACAGCATTATAATCGATAGTCTGAATATTACCGGTAAAACCCAAATAAAATATATGACTGAAATTCCCTGCCCAACTGAAAGAATATTTATTAATATGACCACTTTCATGCAAATAGTAAGAAGGAATGACTTTCTCATCTGCATTTAATATTGAAACCCATGAATTATTGGAAGCAGGATTAATTAAATATCCTTCGTAAGCTAATATGGATAACCAGGGGATATTTTGATTATCAAAAGGTTCATAATCATCAGTACTTTGTAAATCTGCTTCAAGAATTCCATTAGTAAAATAAGCCATATAATCGGTTATTGATGAAGGTGACTCTCCGCTTTGAATAGTCATCTGGCGATTAAAATTTTTCACCTGTTGAAAAGAAAAAGAAAAATTAGAATTTTGTAATCCACTTTTGATTCCTTTTTTACTTTGTAACGTGGGTGAAGCTATCACGAATGAAAAATTATTTGCTTTTAATTTATAAAGATTATCACTTGAATTTACTCCATACCAGCTATTATCGTTATTTTGAAATAAGAAATTTAAAGTTCCAACGGT
>DAOOVG010000081.1:0-8055 GCA_035369865.1 Paludibacteraceae bacterium
CAGTTGGATAGAGCAACAGCCTTCTAAGCTGTGGGTCGTGGGTTCGAATCCCGCCGAGATCACCCCTCCATCAATAAAAGATTTCTTCTCCTGGAAGCCATTTGTGAGGTTTTATTGTCATTCCTACTTTTCTTATCCACCCTTTTCTACATTTGACAACAACGGCTTTAACAACAATGTATATGGCAAGTGTATTTAACAATAGTAAACTGCCAGATTAATAATCAATTATCATCTTTTTTTATAAAAACTAAATAGTAAAAAACATTTCCAAAAAGCTGAATTTTGAAAAAATGTATACTATGGTTCACTCACCCAACAATCATTTTTTTTGAACTTCCTTTTATTCAAATCAATTAAAACATATTTCTTCTAAAAATCATTTATTAGTAGATAATTACTTTCTTTTTTAAAATTTTATTATTCAAATGATAAAAATTTCTATCAAATGTTTGCAATATGAAATAAAAAGTTTAAATTTGCACCCGAAAAAACTACACTTTCTTATTTATATTTTTGAATTCATTTTCCTTAACAAGGATATTTATCATATTATAAATATAATTACTAATTTCTAAAAAATAAATATTATGAATGTTGAAAAATTATTATCATCACTTGAAGCTAAACATCCCGGAGAAAAAGAATATTTACAAGCAGTTCGTGAAATATTAACTAGTATTGATGAAATTTATTCCCAACATCCTGAATTTGAAAAAGTAAAAATTGTTGAACGTTTGGTAGAACCAGATCGAATTATTACTTTCAAAGTTCCCTGGATAGATGATGAGGGAAATGTGCAAGTAAATATCGGTTATCGCGTGCAATTCAACAATGCCATTGGACCTTATAAAGGCGGTTTGCGGTTTCATCCTTCAGTAAATTTATCTATTATGAAATCGCTTGCTTTTGAGCAAATTTTTAAAAATGCTTTAACAACTTTACCAATGGGTGGAGCTAAAGGAGGTTCTGACTTTAATCCGAAAGGGAAATCTGAAATGGAAATGATGCGATTCTGTCAATCTTTTATGACCGAACTTTGGCGTTATCTTGGACCTGATATTGATGTGCCAGCAGGTGATATTGGTGTTGGAGGTCGTGAAATTGGTTATTTATACGGAATGTACAAAAAGTTAACTCGTGAAAATACAGGAGTTTTAACAGGCAAAAATTTAGAATTTGGCGGTTCTTACATTCGACCAGAAGCCACAGGTTTTGGTGCTTTGTATTTTGTTCAGCAAATGCTCAAAACCAATGGTATGGATATTCAAGGAAAAACAATTGCTGTTTCAGGTTTTGGTAATGTAGCTTGGGGTGTTATTTTAAAAGCTGCGCAAATGGGTGCCAAAGTGGTAACTGTTTCTGGACCGGATGGCTTTATTTATGATGAAAATGGAATAACGGGTGAAAAAATTGATTATCTGCTGGAATTAAGAGCAAGTTGTAATGATATTGTATCACCTTATGCTGAGAAATTTGGCGTTCCATTTTTCCCAAATCGGAAGCCGTGGGAAGTAAAAGTGGATATTGCCATGCCTTGCGCTACACAAAATGAACTAAATAAAGACGATGCTCAAATGTTGATTAATAATCATGTTAAATGCGTTGCAGAAGTTTCTAATATGGGGTGTACGCCAGAAGCTATTGATTTATTTTTACAACATAAATTGTTATTTGCTCCCGGAAAAGCAGTAAATGCAGGCGGAGTAAGCGTTTCAGGTTTGGAAATGACACAAAATGCTATCCACTTAAATTGGACAGCCGAAGAAGTGGATGCTCAATTACATCAAATCATGAAAAAAATTCATGAACAATGCATAAAATATGGACGCGAAAACGATGGCTACGTTAATTATTTGAAAGGAGCTAATGTGGCTGGTTTTATGAAAGTTGCAAAAGCTATGCTTGCACAAGGAATAATATAATTTTTTTAGCTTCCAATTTATAATTTCTAATCAGTGTTTTTCAAATAAAAGCACTGATTAGAAATCAACAAAATGCTACTTTAAAAAATCGCTACTTTATACTTTCCGGAACTAAGTTTGATTTATTTGTTAAGTTCCAGTTTATTTTTTTGCTGTCTTGCTTTTATTTCGATAGTTCTGATTTTATCCTTATAATGATTATAAAGATTTAGTGTTGCAGGATCTAATTCGGCATCAGAATTATCTTTCCAACGACGACAAAGATAAAGTGAACGATAAATTCTTCCTATCTGATAATCCCGGCTGAAAACAAGTCCCAATGCATAATCTTCTCCGTAGTTAGAATTAGGAACTTTAATTTTTCTTAATAAAGGAGTATAAAAAGCTCGTGGAGCGCCAAAACCATTCACTCTTAAAGCGTTATTACGACCGTTTTCAGGAGTCCATTCCTTATGATCAATCAGCCCCGGCGGAAGAATATTCATATTAAAATCGGTTGTGGTGTAAGAACCTACCACCATACCACAATTTTGCTCATAAAAAGCTTCCACGATAGTTTGTAGAGTATTTTCATCCTGATAAATATCATCACTATCCAGTTGAACAGCAAATTTACCACATAAAGGATGATGAATTGCCAGATTCCAACAACCTCCTATCAATAAATCTTCTCTTTCAGGGATAACATGAATAATCCGTTCATCTTTCTTTGCATATTTGGCAATTATTTGACTTGTTCCATCCGTCGAATAATTATCCACAATAATAACATTAAATTCAAAAGTGGTTTTTTGTGACAAAGCAGAGCGAATAGCATCTTCAATGGTAGTCACCCTATTCTTGACAGGAATAATTATGGAAGCCTCAACAGGAAATTTTTCTTCGTTAAATGAAATTTTTTTAAATACAGGTTTTAGGTAAGCACCTATCTTTTTTAAATGATCAGTACATGCTTTTTCCATTTCCAACTGAATTTCACGATTTTTTGGATCTACGTAATCAAATTGTTTTTCACCACTTTTACGAATATCTAATTCTACATCAGAGTATAAATATTCATCTATGTGAATCAACTCGGTGCATTGAGAAACTTTTAACCTTAAATCATAGAAACCAGCATATTGATAATTGTCAGAAAATTCACTCACTGCTTTTCTTAAGCATTCAGTGTTGTAAAACAATACAGAACCAAAATTAAAGTCATCTCGTACGCTACCTAATTGGTAATCTATCAGTGGTAATTTAGAACGAGTTCCGTTGGTTATTTGATAATAATCAGAATAAACCAGCCCGGCTTGAGTATCATTAGCTATTTGATAAAATCGTTCCAAGGCAAATTGACCTAATTCCAATGTTGTATTTTTAAGATAAATCATTGTATAAAGAGCTTGCGATTTATCTGCAATTTTTTTTACTGTATCCGTACTCATCAAGGAACTTATTGGAATATTGTCACATTTTTCAACATTCGGATTGAGAGAAGATTTTGTTAAAAGATAAATATTATTTACCAATTCACTTTCTAATAAATTCTGGATAGTTTTTTTTATTCCCTCTGTCTCTTCATAAAAAATAAAACAATCTATGATTTTCATAATTATGTAAGCATTAATATTTTTTATTATATAATATATCTGACAAAAGCTTCTATCGCTTCATAAGAAGCCAAGCCTAATTTGGTATATAATTCAGCAGTTGCACGATTTCTATCTTCGGAACGCTGCCAAAAAAGCCGTTGATCATCACCTAAATAAGGGGCATTTTCCATTTGTGACTGGTGCCGTAAGATAGCATTTCGTTTGTTTCTCAATTCTTCAGGACTTAAAGGAACAGCCATTTCTATATGATCTATTTCCCATTCTTTCCATGCACCTCTATACAACCATATCCAACAATCTTTCATCCATTCTTCTTCCTTGAGTTCGTCGATAGCTGCTAAAACAGCATCAAGGCAAATTTTATGCGTTCCATGAGGATCGGCTAAGTCGGCAGCCGCATAAATTTGATGCGGACGAACTTCTTGTAAAAGTTGTTTAATAATATTTACATCTATTTCAGTTAAATCGTTTTTTTTGATGGTACCTGTTTCATAAAAGGGCAAATTAAGAAAATGAATGTTCTTTAAAGGGAGCCCTAAATATCTACAGGCAGCTTTAGCTTCTCCTCTTCGAATCAATGCTTTTAGTTCGAGAATATCCCTTGTGTCATTATCCCCTTCTTTTTTTTCATTCAATAGGAAATTACATAATTCGTTATATTTTGCTTCAAAAGCTTTATTTTCAGCATCAAATAAATCTTTAAATCCTTTTGTAAAAGAAAGAAAACGAATCACTTCTTCATCTGTTACGGCAATGTTTCCTGAAGTTTCGTATGCCACATGAATTTCATGATTTTGATCAATCAAGCGTTTAAAAGTGCCTCCCATTGAAATAACATCGTCGTCAGGATGGGGACTAAAAATAATGACACGTTTTGGATAAGGGAAAGCTCTTTCAGGACGATAGGTATCGTCAGCATTAGGTTTTCCACCAGGCCATCCGGTAATAGTATGCTGCAAGTCGTTAAAAATACGAATATTAACATTATAAGCTGAGCCATAAATGGCCAGCAATTCACTCAACCCATTGTCATTATAATCTTTATTGGTAAGTTTTAATATAGGTTTGTTAATTCTTAGACATAACCACACAATTGCCCGACGAATCAATTTACTATCCCATTCACAGGAAGTTACCAACCACGGCATACTAATTCGGGTAAGCTCACTGGCAGCATGAAGATCAATAATAATTTTTACATTGGAATGGAGTTGCAAAAATGAAGCAGGAACCATATCAGACATAACTCCTTCTACAGCATTTTTAATCACAGTTGATTTATGCTCACCCCAAGCTACTACTATAATTCTTTTTGCTTTCAAAATTGTACCTATCCCCATTGTAATGGCTGAAATAGGAACCAAATCGATGCTTCCAAAATAATCTGCTGCATCTTTTCTTGAAACATTATCCAACAAGATAAGGCGAGTTTGTGAATTTACTTGTGACCCCGGTTCATTAAAACCAATATTCCCTGTTTGACCAATACCTAAAAGTTGAAGGTCAATTCCTCCATAAGAAGCTATTTTCTGTTCATAGGCAGCACAAGCCTCAATAATTTCAGATTTATCCATTGTTCCATCAGGATAAAAAATATTTTCTTCAGGAATATCAATATGATCAAATAATAATTCTTTCAATTGAGCATAAGCACCTTGCAAATTACTGGACAAGGGATAATATTCAAACAATAAAAAAACAATAACATTATGAAAGCTAAGATTTTCTTTTTTATGTAAACGAATCAATTCGGCATAAATACCCAACATAGATCTTCCACTTGTTAATCCTAAGACACAGTTTTCATTGGTTGACTGTTTTTTACGAATAAGGTCTGCAATTTCGTCAGCTACTTTTTTTGAACCAACTTGTTCATTATCAAAAATTTCCGTTGGTATTTTTTCAAAACGCGTCACACGCGACAAGTCAAATACATCATCAGGCTGATAGTATCTTTTGGGGATACGAATCATTGAAATTTTTGAACTTAAATTTGTTTTCATGTTTTTAAAAATTACAAATTCTTTAAATTTGATTTCAAAAGTACAATAATTTTCTTTCTTAACAAATTTTTTTTTGCAATCGTTTGCGTTAAAATGTAATTTTTATTATTTTTTCTTTGAAAGGTGATTTCTTTTACTTTACTTTGTAGCAAAATTAATTTTTTGCAATCCACGAAATATGAAATTAATTGCTGATAGTGGTTCTACAAAAACACATTGGTGTGTTATTGAAGATAAAAAGATATTGAAAGAAATTTTCACAAAGGGGATCAATCCTTTTTATCAATCAAAAGAAGAAATTGAAAATGAATTAAGAAATAATTTAGTTCCTTTTATTTCTGAATTTCTTATTAATGAAATACATTTTTATGGAGCAGGTTGTGCATTTGAAGAACAAAAAACACTAATTTCTCATATTTTTCAACCTTTTTATCCAAAAGCAAGCATTAAAGTTGAAAGTGATTTGTTGGCAGCAGCAAGATCACTTTTTGGTTATAAAAAAGGAATAGCTTGTATTTTGGGTACAGGTTCCAATTCGTGTTTATATGATGGAGAAAAAATCGTAATGAATGTTCCTCCTTTGGGATTCATTTTAGGAGACGAAGGCAGTGGAGCTGTTTTGGGAAAAAAACTCGTAGCCGATGTTTTGAAAAATCAACTTCCACAAGAATTAAGTACCAATTTTTTGAGTCAATATCATTTGAATATTGAAATCATCCTCGAAAATGTCTATAAAAAACCTTTTCCAAATAGATATTTAGCTCAATTTACTCCTTTTTTGAAAGAAAATATTCAGCATCCTTCTATACATAATATTGTATATACAGCATTTAATGATTTTTTTATCCGAAATATTTCTCAATACCTTTCAAAGGAAAATGTGCCAGTAGCTTTTGTAGGATCAATTGCTTTTCATTTTTCTGAAATTTTAAAAAAAGTAGCTTCGGAAAAACAAATTGTTATATCCATGATTAGACAACAACCGATGGAGGGATTAATCACTTATCATTCAGAAAATTAATTTTTAATAAAATTTACATATGACATTTCAAAAAATAACAGAACAAAATTCCTTACATGATGATTTGGATAAAAAATCAACAAGACAGCTTCTGATCGAAATGAATGAAGAAGATAAAAAAGTTCCTTTTGCCGTTGAAAAAGTAATTCCAGAAATAGAACAGTTAATTGAAGAAATTGTAAAAAGGATGAAAATAGGAGGAAGACTTTTTTATATTGGAGCGGGGACAAGTGGACGTTTAGGTGTGTTAGATGCTTCTGAAATTCCTCCTACTTTTGGTATGCCACCTAATTTAGTAATCGGCATTATTGCCGGCGGCGACATTGCATTAAGGAACGCAGTAGAAAAAGCTGAAGATGATTTTGAACAAGGTTGGGAAGATTTGAAAAAACATAATATAGACCAAAAGGATACAGTTGTTGGTTTAACAGCTTCTGGAGCAGCCCCTTATGTGATTGGAGCTTTAAAACATGCTCGTGAAAATGGTATTTTTACTGCTTCCATTTCTTGCAATCCAGATTCCCCTGTTTCAAAAGAAGCAAATATTAAAATTGAAGTTATAGTGGGACCTGAGTTCGTAACTGGAAGTACACGACTGAAAGCTGGGACAGCTCAAAAACTTATATTAAACATGATTTCCACTATTACCATGATAAAATTAGGTAGAGTGAAAGGAAACAAAATGATTCATATGCAACTAACTAATTCAAAATTAGTAGATAGAGGAACTCGTATGTTGGTAGAAGCATTAAATATCGATTATGAACAAGCCAGAAATATCCTTTTAATACATGGTTCGGTAAAAAAAGCCATCGATGCTTTTAAAATGAAAAACAAAGTATAAAATAAAAAAATGTTAAATATTTTGCAAACGTTTGCAATCTGTTGTTTTTTTTATTTATTTGCACAAAAATTATCACTATAAATAAGTTTTAATAGAGAGATAAATATTAACAAATAAATTTAATTACGTATGAAAAAAATTCTTCTATTATTTGTAAGTTCCTTGTTTTTGTGGCAATTTAGTTTTGCCCAAAAAATTGAAGTGACAGGTACTGTTACTTCAAAAGAAGATGGGCTGCCCATTATTGGAGCTTCAGTGCTTGAAAAAGGAACTACAAATGGGACCATCACAAATTATGATGGCGTTTATACAATTTCAGTTCCTATAGGAGCTACTTTGGTATTTAGTTATGTTGGGATGGATAAAGTAGAACGCAAAGTAACAGGACCTGGAAAAATAGACGTAGTAATGTCACCAACTGCTATTGCCATTGAAGAAGTGGTTGTTACAGCTATGGGCGTAAGAGCAGAAAAGAAAAAATTAAATTTTGCTGTACAAAGTGTAAATGCAGAAGATATTATTGATAGTCGTTCTGCTAATTTTGTAACTGCATTACAAGGAAAAATTTCCGGCGTTAATGTAACTACTGCTGGTGGTTCTCCCAATGCCGGGTCACAAATTTTAATACGTGGTATTTCTTCCATTAATCCAGCTCAAAATAACG
>DAOOVG010000082.1:0-7751 GCA_035369865.1 Paludibacteraceae bacterium
CTGGTAGGACAACACAAGGAGCCAGAAAATTACTTTTTGACTCCTTTGTTTTTTTATTAATGCTAAGTTATCAACAGAATTAAAATTATACAAAGTTTAAAAAATAATTGACAAATGTTTAGCACTTTTTCAAATTTCGAAGGTTTTATCCTTTTCAAAAAAGTTTATGTATTTGCAAATTAGAATCTATATAATAGCAAATTTTGGATTAGGCTAATCTTTATGGTCATGTGAGAAGTCAAAAAATAAAATAGGAGGAAACTTTGATTTATTTTCCTCCTATTCGATTCATTTTTTTATGTTGTCAATAGTCTTTAAGATGTTGGACGTGGATTGGCAGCATAAATAATTTTCAACGCATAAGCTCTTCGTAAAGCTTGTTTAATATCATTAATGATACCCATATGTGTATCTCTATCCGCTTTGATACATACTGTCATCAAATTTTGTTCTTCTTCTTTCATAGCACTACGCTCATTTACAATATATTCTGCTATTTCAGACACGTCAGCAAAAGCATCACTTAGTTGAATACGTGTTTCTGTTCCATAAACTTTTTGGTATTGTGGTAGCGGTTTCCCTACATAAATATAGCGAATCAATGACTTGTTTTCTAACTTTTGAACTTCGGTAGCAAGAGGAGGATTAATTCTGACTTTAAAGGTCACCTCTTTTAATGAAGTAACAGCCATAAAGAAGAATAACAGCATAAAAATAATATCAGGCAATGAAGATGTACTCAAAGCCGGCATTTCTCTCTTTTCTTTTTCTCTAATTCGTGCCACTTTTCACTCCTCCATAATTTTTGGGTTCAGCTTCAGATATCTTTTGAGGATAAACTTTCTGAATTGCTTCTTGTAGTTTTTCATTTAATTCATTATAGTGCTTACCGAAACGCTGCATAGCTAATTCATCTCGTAATTCATTGTAAGCAGCTATTAGTTCATTTTGCACATCAATATAAGCTTGATAAGTTGTACCCACATCATTTTGAAGAGAAATAACATGATTTTTTGTAAAAGTCATGGGACCTAAATATTCAATATTCTCAGTTACGAGTTCAGGAAGATTCGGGTCATTATTTTCATTTTTGATAAACTCTTTTGCTCTTCTTCTTAAGTCTTTGAGCTCAATTATTTCTCCTTGTACCATTAATTGATTCTTACTATTTATACGCACCACAAAAAGATTACGTTTTTTAATATCTATATCTGGTGGTTTCTGATCAGGTGGTAAGGGAGGCGGTAAACGTCTTGCCAAACCCGATCCAACATTCAAGGAAGTGGTAACAAGGAAAAAAATCAAAAGCAAAAATGAAATGTCAGCCATAGAACTGGCATTTATTTGCCCTACTTTTCTTTTTTTTCTTTTCCTCATGTTTTATTTTTAATTTAAAATAAATTTTTAAAAATGCTCTATTTTAAGCTCTTATAAATTTGTGCACCAATAATTGTTAATATGAGAGCAATAAGCATCACATAAACAGGATAAATCATCATATCGCAAAATCTTGCCCAATCACCTACATTCTGGTTTCCATCATAACCAATAATTTTTACTTCCTCAGAGCTACCAAAAATCCATGATAATACAAATACTAAAATAAATAGAATGATTGGGATTAAAGATTTAATGGCCGATTTGGGATTAATAATATAACTTTTTATATTGTTTCTCCCCACCATAACTAAGGTGATAACAATTGTTAAAGCAACGAGGAAGTATGTCCAATATATCAGAACATCTGTAAAACGAGGAACCGACATTAATTCACCCGCACTATTATAAATAGATTCACCGCTTCCTCCTACATATATTAATAATACCAATATTACAGATATACTTACTAAAGTTATTGCAATAATAGTTGGTATCTTTTCTACAATTTTTGACATAATTTCACTATTTATCAATTTATTTTCTAGTATGTTTTACAATGATATCCAGTAATGAGATGGAAGAATCTTCCATATCGTTGGTCATTCCTTCTACTAAGGTAAGAATGTAATTATAAAATACTTGCAGAATCATTGCTACAATAAGTCCAAACACTGTTGTTAACAATGCCACTTTAATACCACTTGCTACAATAGTTGCTGAAATATCTCCTACTTGTTGGATTCGGTCAAAAGCCTCAACCATACCAACAACTGTCCCTAAGAAACCTAAACTTGGAGAAAGAGCAATAAACAAGCTAATCCATGTAAGATTGGTTTCCAATAAACCCAATTGTACACCTCCATAGGAAGCTACGGTTTTTTCTACTACTTCAACTCCTTCATCGAAGCGAGACAATCCCTGGTAGAAAATAGAGGCTACTGGTCCTCTTGTATTACGACATACTTCCTTTGCAGCCTCAACACCACCTTTACTCCAAGCCTCATCTACGTCAGCTAATAATTTTTTAGTATCGGTAGAAGAAAGGCTAAGATAAATAATACGTTCAATACACAAAGCTAAACCTACAATTAAGCAGAGAGCTATAGGAGCCATCCATGCAGGTCCACCTTCAATAAATTTCTGTTTTAAAGCTTTGTGCATTCCTCCACCTTCTGCTGGTGCAGGAGCTTGAACTTCTTCTACAGCCTGAGCTGTATCTGTAACCATTGCTGCTGAAGCAGTATCATTATTTACTGCTGCCTGGTCTGTCTGAGAAGCAACTTCTTGAGCTGAAATATTTACTGTGCTTCCAAAAGAGATAATCGCTAAAATTGATAAGATTGCAAATACCTTTTTCATTGTTTTTGTTTTTAAAATTTCTAAATTTATTGTTTTTATTTTATTAATTACTAATTCTTTTTAAAATGAAGAATTGCGGAGAGGAAGAGATTCGAACTCTTGATACGATTCAACACCGTATATACGCTTTCCAGACGCACCTCTTCGTCCACTCGAGCACCTCTCCATTTTGGGGTGCAAGTTAAAAAAAAAATATGAAATACAACACATTTATTTTTTTTATTTTTATTCTTTGCTTATAAAAAATTATTTTTTTATTTGATGTTTTATGAGTCTCTACAAAAAAGTTTAAAAATTTCGTTTGCATTTTTAGTCGTTTGCTGGTCAACTTCATCCATTGGTTTTTTTAATACATTTGCCAAATGCTGACAAATGTAATAAATATAAGCACTTTCATTTCTTTTACCACGAAAAGGAACAGGTGCCAAATAAGGAGCATCTGTTTCTAATACTATGTGATTGAGACCAATGTTTTCAATTATTTTTGATAACTTCGAATTCTTAAAGGTTAAAATGCCATTAATTCCTATTTTGAACTTATCAAAATTCAATATTTTTTCTGCCTCTTCTATTGTTCCTGCAAAGCTATGAAAAATACCTGATAATTTGGTATTTTTATAAGAAGAAAGTGCACTTATTGTTTCTTCAAATGAATTCCTTATATGTATTAAAATAGGTAATTCATATTCAATAGCCCATTCAACTTGTTGACAAAAAGCTTCTTCCTGTTCTTTATAAAATTTTTTATCCCAGTACAAATCAATTCCTATTTCACCAATAGCAATATATTTTCTTTGCTGCAATTCTAATTTTATTACCTCCAGTTCTTCCTTAAAATTTTCTTTTACACTTGTAGGATGTAAGCCAATGGCTGCAAAACAATAATCAGCTTCTTCTTTTTCTACTTGATGTACACGCGGCAAAGTACTACTGTCAATGTTGGGTAAAATAATATATTGAACACCAATATCTTTTGCTCGTTGGATTACTTCTTTTCTATCCCCATCAAATTCTTCGAGATAAATATGTGAATGTGTATCAATCAATTTCTAAAAATTCATTATTCCCATTCTATGGTAGCTGGAGGTTTGGAACTTATATCGTATACTACACGATTAATTCCTTTTACCTTATTGATAATGTCATTGGATACTTTAGAAAGAAATTCGTAAGGCAATTGAGCCCAGTCGGCTGTCATGGCATCAGTAGAAGTTACTGCACGTAAAGCTACCACATTTTCATAAGTTCTTTCATCGCCCATTACACCAACTGATTGAATGGGAAGTAGAATTGCACCCGCTTGCCAGACTTTATCATACAAATTCCATTCTTTTAAACTTTTGATAAAAATATCATCTGCTTCTTGTAATATCTGAACTTTTTCTGGTGTCACTTCGCCTAATATTCTTACTGCTAATCCAGGACCAGGAAAAGGATGACGCTTGATAAATTGGTGCATCATACCTAACTCAATTCCTACTTTACGTACTTCGTCCTTGAAAAGCAATCGCAAAGGTTCACAAAGTTTTAAGTCCATTTTTTCAGGTAAACCTCCCACATTGTGATGAGATTTAATGGTGTTTCCTGAGGGTGACATAGATTCAATAACATCTGGATAAATTGTGCCTTGAGCCAGCCATTTAACTCCTTCAATTTTTTTTGCCTCTTCATTAAAAACTTCTACGAATTTCGCTCCGATAATTTTTCGTTTTTGTTCTGGATCGGTAATTCCTTTCAAAGCAGAATAAAACTTATCTTTTGCATCCACTCCGATAACATTCAATCCCAAATGCTGATATTCTGACAAAACTTCTTCAAATTCATTTTTTCTCAATAAACCGTGATCCACAAAAATGCAAGTCAGATTTTTCCCAATAGCTTTGCTCAACAACATAGCAGTTACAGACGAATCTCCCCCTCCTGAAAGTCCCAAAATTACCTTGTCATTGCCGAGTTGCTTTTTTAATTGTTCAATTGTTGATTCAACAAAGGATGCAGGCGTCCAGTCACGTTTACATTCACAAATATCCAGAAAATTTTCAAATAATAACATTCCATTGACAGTATGATAAACTTCAGGATGAAACTGAACACCCCAGATTTTCTTACTTTTTACTCGATAAGCTGCTATTTCTAAATCAGGTGTACTGGCAATTTTTATAAAATCTTTGGGTAATTCAGTAATAGAATCACTATGTGATAACCATACCTGTGAACCTGAAGGAAAATTTCGAAACAACGGGTCATTCTTATCTATATAGGAAAGCACTGCTCGTCCATACTCGCGATTATGGGTAGCTTCTACTTTTCCTTTATAACTTTCTACAATAAATTGAGCTCCATAACAAATTCCTAAAATAGGAATGTCTTGGGGTAAGGTATGCAAATCGATCTTAAATGCTTTCGGCTCACACACTGAGAAGGAACTTCCTGATAAAATAATACCTTTTATATCTTTTATATTTTTAGGAAATTTATCATACGGAATTATTTCACTGAAAACGTTCAACTCACGCAGACGACGAGCTATTAATTGAGTAGTTTGAGAACCAAAATCAAGAATAACAATCTTTTCCATATATTTTTAATAGATTCAAACTTTCATAAAATTATGCAAAAGTAAAAACAATGTTGTATTTTTACAAACAAATAATGAGAGTTTTTCATTTTATTATTAGAGATGTATTTTTAACGATTTTAGAACGAGCAGCAAGGGAAGTCCAAAGCCATCTTTTCTTAACAAAAAAGAAGAAGATATGGAAACATTTCAAGAAATTATAAATGGAGATAAACCTGTTTTGGTAGATTTTTTACACCTATTATGAACTTTTAAAATAAATGTCTTTTTTATCTTTTCCCCTTGAAAAATTCCTGTATTAAATTTCTACATTCTTCTGATAATATTCCTGATGTGACTTCTGTTTTAGGGTGTAAAGCCTCAGGTGAAAAAATGGTATAACCTCGTTTTTCATCAGATGTTCCATACACAATTCTTCCAATTTGTGACCAGCCCAGTGCCCCAGCACACATTACACATGGTTCAACAGTTACATATAAAATGCAGTCCATCAAATATTTATTTCCTAAGTAATTAGCTGCCGAAGTAATTGCTTGCATTTCTGCATGTGCAGTGACATCAGTCAATGTTTCGGTCAAATTATGAGCTCGTGCAATGATTTTTCCTCCACACACAATGACTGCTCCAATTGGGACCTCATTCTTTTTTTCGGCTTCTTTTGCTTCAATGAGTGCCTGTCGCATAAAAACAATATCTTGATTTTCTTTTATTTTTAGCATTAAAGAAATTGAATTTACGAGCGAAATTTAATTGTCAAAATTAAAATCATTTTTAACTAAAACAATTATTTTGTGATTTTATTTTATTTATTGTTTCAGAAAAGTTATAACTTTGCTTTTTAATTCGATTTTAAGACAATATTTTAAGAATAAAATTTTATGAAATCAAAGTTGTTAACGCTATTTTATTTATTTTTCTCTCTCATCATTTGGGCTGTTCCACCAGCAGGTTATTATACTTCATCTACATTGGATGGGAAAAATACGAACAATTTGCGAATTGCTTTTCAGGCTATTATTACCAATGGACATAGTGTGACATCTTATGATGGTTTATGGAATGCTTACAAAACAACTGATATAAATCCTTCAACAGGGAAAATATGGGATATGTATTCCAGTTGTAATTTTACTTGGAATATTCATCAATGCGGAAATTACAGTAGAGAATGCGATTGTTACAATCGGGAACATACTACTCCACAAAGTTGGTTTAATGGTGCTTCTCCCATGTATTCTGATTTATTCAATGTTTATCCTACCGACGGTTATGTAAACAATAAAAGAAGCAATTACCCTTATGGAGAAGTCGGATCAGCTACTTACACTTCTGGCAATGGAAGCAAATTGGGTACTTCCAATTTTTCAGGTTATAGTGAAACTGTCTTTGAACCGATTGATGAATATAAAGGCGATTTAGCCCGCACCTATTTTTATATGGCTACCCGTTATGCTGATCAATGCGGAACATGGACAAATGGAGAGGGTTCAGCAGTTTATAGTTCTACTCTTGGACTTACTTCTTATGCCATCAATTTATTTTTGAAATGGAGCCGTGAAGATCCTGTCAGTCAAAAAGAAATTGATCGCAATGATGCGGTGTATAGTATTCAAAACAACAGAAATCCTTTTATTGATTTTCCCGAGTTGGAAGAATATATTTGGGGAAATAAAACATCTGAACCTTTTTATGTAAATAACACCACTGTGGTCAAACCAACTGTAAATTCTCCTGTGGTATTGAATATTACTCCTTATAGTGCTACTTTGGGAGGCACAGTTATTTCTGATGGTGGAGGTACAATTACTGAAACTGGCATATATTATAGTACAACGAATGGTTTTGCTGATGGCGAGGGAATAAAAATTAGCACTACAACTCCAGTAAACGGTGCATTTACAGTTTTAGTTATTGATCTTATACCTTCTACTACGTATTATTTTAAAGCTTTTGCAACAAACAGTGCAGGAACAGGCTTTTCAGAACAAACAAGTTTTACCACTAAAAACCCTTCTACCGATATTCAACCAGAAATTATTTTAGGGAATCCTGTGTCTTCAGGAGCAACATTTGATTATGGTAAAGTGAGTAATAATGCTACTAAATCATTTTTTATCAAGACAAAAAATCTCGCAGGAGATCTTTCTATAATTGTTTCTGGTGAAATGTTCTCTGTTTCAACAAATACTATTTCTAAAACAGATGCTGATGCAGGTTACACACTTTATATATATTATCAGCCGACCGAAAGCGGTTCTCATTCAGGAAGTGTAACAATTTCTGGTGGAGGATTGCCTGCTGATTTTATTATTCAACTGACAGGTTCAAAATAAATTTAGTAAAAAAGCAAGCATATTAGAGATTATTTAAATTAAATTGTTATATGGTTGCTTATCAATAATATTCATATAAAATTTTCGTTAAGAATTCATAT
>DAOOVG010000083.1:0-7638 GCA_035369865.1 Paludibacteraceae bacterium
GTGGACATTTTCCCACAATATAACGGTCAGCAAGAAATTGTCCGGCTTCTTCATCGTAATACTGTTCACTTGTTTTTTCTATGAAACCCCCTTTGTCATTTATGGTTTTAAAAATTTCTGAAGCTAACTCATGATGAATTTTTGAAGTGGTGCGGGAATAAATATCGAAAGAAATTCCAAAATCCTCAAACGATTTTTTTATCAGAAAATGATAACGATCCACGATTTCCTGTGGAGAAACACCTTCTTTTTTTGCTTGTATAGTAATAGGAACGCCATGTTCATCCGAACCGCCAATAAAAATCACTTCTTCTCCTTTCAGACGGAGATATCTCACATAAATATCAGCCGGCACATAAACACCTGCCAAATGTCCGATATGCACAGGACCATTGGCATAAGGCAAAGCCGAAGTAACCAGTGTACGTTTAAATTGCTTCATATTTTAAATTTTATCTCACTTTTTGCAAAATATTTTGCAAATATACTGACAAAAACTCAAAATTCCTGAATTTCCTAATGCGTTTTTCCTTTTATAAAATTAAAATTGAATAGATCAATCACAATAAAATAATTGATAATGAATTCATTATAATTATTTATAATAATTACTTGGTGCAATGTTTATTTCAGATTTGCGTTGTTTGTCCGTAAAATAAACTTCAATCATCCATAGTTTTTTTTCAAATACAAAATTTTTGATAAATTGCTCAATTTCAGGCAAAAATTCTTTCATAGGAAAGCTGGCAACTTCGTGCCCCAAGCCTTCCATACTATAAAAAAGATAGGGATAATTTTTCTTATAAAAATTACGGGTTAATGATTTGGAACCAAACATACCTTTGTTAAAAAAACGAGTTTCTTTATAAGGTACCAGCTTATCAGCACTGCCATGAAAAAAAAGAGTTGGTGCAGGTGGAATTGAGTAAGAAGGTAAACCTTCGGTACTAAAAATGCCGCCTGCAAAGGAAATCACACCTGCATAGCTGAAATCATCAGGAAGTCCTGAGGCTAAAGAATGATGATTTTTGAGTTCATATTCTGCCTGAAGAACAGTAATGGCGCCTGCACTTGAACCACTGATAATCATACATTTTTTGTCAATATTTAATTCCTCTACATTTTCAAGTAAATATTTTGTTGCAGAAAACAAATCTTCAACCGCTAAAGAAACAGCATTCTCCAAAGGTTTGGTATTAAAAACTCCGGGTGCTTTTTGCCCTTTCATCCCCAATCGATAGTCGATTGAAACCACAATAAAACCTTTTTTTGTAAAATAATCAAAATAAGGTTGGTAGGCAGGTTCATCTCTTTTTCCTTCTTTGAAGCCCCCACCAAAAACAAAAATCAGACAGGGTTGAGTAAAAGAAAATATGGAATCGACAGTATAAATATCCATTTTGAGTTCCTCATCATTTTTTACAGCAAAAGTTTTGGTAGTTTTCTGAATATTTGATGCAAAAAGGAATGTTGGTAACAACATCCCTAAAATTAGTAATCTTTTTAAATATCTCATTTTTTAATATAATTATTTGTTACACATCAACTTAAACCTAACCTATTAAAAAGTTCAAGCAAACATTTTTCTTACAAAAATATGGAAAAAGAAAATTATTAGATAGTGGATTCAATAAAAAATTGTAATATTGCTTGAGATTTCTCTGAATTTTCTTTAATAAGAAAACTAAAACTATTGTTTTATAATAAATATAGTTGCATTTTTTGCTCATTTAAAGAATAGTAATTAGTTTTGTAAATCAAAGTAAAAAAAATTTCATGCCACTAAAAGTAGATACTAAAGCCGAGAAACAACGTTCGTTATTTCCAGAAGAACGCCTTTTAAAAGAAATAGCAAAGCAGCCTCATTTGTCAATTGGAATTCCGAAAGAAAATCAAGAGATCGAGACGCGTTTAGCTCTTACACCGGAGGGGGTAGCCATTGTTACAGAAGAAGGACATAGTGTTTACATTGAAAGAGGAGCTGGCGAAGCTATGTCGTACTCTGATTTACAATACAGCGAGGCTGGCGCTTTTTTGGTAGATGGGAAAGAAGAAGCTTTTGGAACAGATTTAGTTTTAAAAATTACGCCTCCAACCGCGAAAGAATTAAGTTATATGAGCGACAGATCGAGTATTTTTTCTATGTTGCAATTAAGCAATTTTTCAGCCGAGATAATTAAGCTCATGATAAGCAAAAAAATGAATGCTATTGCTTATGAATTAATTCGTGATGAACAGAAAGGCTATCCAGTTGTAAGTTCCATTTCAGAAATTGAAGGAAATACTGCTATTTCTCTTATTGCCGAATTAATGAGCAATGCACATGGAGGGAAGGGAATATTATTGGGAAGTGTTGCGGGTATTACGCCACCAGAAATAGTCATTCTTGGAGCAAGTATCACAGGTTCTGTGGCAGCAAGAACTGCTTTGGCATTGGGAGCCCAGGTGAAAATTTTTGATTACGACATTAATAAATTGCGAAAAATTCAACAACACCTGGGACAACAGGTTTTTACTTCTGTCATTCATCCCAAAGTATTATTCAAGGCATTTACTACTGCCGATGCTGTCATTGGAAATCTTCGTTATATAAATGGTTCTGAAAGATTTATGGTTTCTGAGGATTTAGTAAAAACAATGAAACAGGGAGCTATCATTATTGATTTAAGTATGGATCAAGGAGGTTGTTTTGAAACTTCAGAATCCAGGACTCTTCAAAATCCTATTTTTGAAAAATATGGAATTATTCATTATTGTATTCCAAATATTTCAGCTCGTGTAGCACGAACCGCCTCTATGGCTTTAAGTAATATTTTTGCCCCTATTTTGTTAAAAATTGGTCATTCAGGAAATGTAGATGCAGCTATTACCGAAAGCTATGGTTTCCGACATGGAGTTTATATTTATAATGGAATTCTGGTGAATAGGCTGATTGGTGAATATTTTGGAATTCCTTCCAATGATATCAATCTTTTATTACCAAGATATTGATTTTTCTTAAACTCTTTTGACCATATTTTGTTACTCAATTGCTAAAGAAAGATACAGCAAATTTTAGCAATATATGGTTATTTAATATAGAGTAGATTTTTATGATATTAGAATATGTCAGAAGAAGTGAATATACAACAAGTAAAAGAAGATGTGCCATTGAATGAAGAAGTTAATCTTCAGCAAATGGAAGAAGAAGAATTGATTCAGAAAGAATTTGAAGGTTTGCTGGAAGATTATCGTAATTCAAATCATCGTCAAAATGTTGAGATAATAACAAAAGCATTCAATTTTGCCAAAACCGCACACAAAGGAATGCGACGCCATTCGGGTGAACCTTACATTTTGCATCCGTTGGCAGTGGCTCGTATAGTTGTAAAAGAAATTGGATTAGGGTCTACTTCAATCTGCGCTGCTTTATTACACGATGTGGTAGAAGATACTGATTTTACCGTAGATGATATTCGGAATCATTTTGGAGACAAAATAGCTAAAATTGTGGAAGGTTTAACCAAAATCTCAGGAGGAGTTTTTGGTGAGAAAGCTTCAACACAAGCAGAAAATTTCCGAAAATTATTGCTCACCATGTCGGATGATATTCGAGTAATTTTAATAAAAATTGCCGATAGACTTCACAACATGCGGACTTTAGATTCGTTACCACCCGCCAAGCAATATAAAATTGCGGGTGAAACCCAATATATTTATGCTCCATTAGCCCATCGATTAGGGCTTTTCCGAATCAAAACGGAACTCGAAAATTTAAGTTTTAAATATGAACATCCCGATATTTATAAATCAATAGAAGAAAAATTAAGTATTGACGAAGAAGAAAGAAAAAAATTTTATAAAGAATTATCTGCTCCTATTAAAGAAAAACTAACCAGCATGGGCTATGAATTTACACTGCAAGAACGTGTAAAATCAGTTTATTCTATTTGGCATAAAATGTTAACCAGAAATATTCCTTTCGAAGAAGTTTATGATATTTTGGCTTTACGTATTATTTTCAAGCCAAAAGAAGGAATAAGTGAAAAAGATCAATGCTGGATGATTTATTCAGCTATCACAGAAATATTTCCTCCTCATCCAGAACGTATCCGTGATTGGTTAAGCATTCCTAAAGCTAATGGTTATGAAGCTCTTCATGTTACGGTAATGGGACCAGGTGGACGTTGGGTTGAAATACAAATCCGTACGGAAAGAATGCACGAGATTGCCGAAAAAGGTCTTGCCGCTCATTGGAAATATAAATTAAAAGAAACGGAAGAAACCGAATTAGATAAATGGCTTAAAACTATAAAAGAATTATTAGAGCACCCAGATACGGATGCCATTAATTTTCTGGATAATTTCAAACTCAATTTATTTGCTTCTGAAATATTTGTTTTTACGCCAAAAGGAGAAATAAGAACAATAGCTCAAGGTGCTACAGCTCTCGATTTTGCTTTTTTGATCCACTCTGAATTGGGTATGCATTGTATCGGTGCCAAAGTTAATCATAAACTTGTCCCTCTAAGTTATAAACTTCAAAGTGGAGATCAAGTGGAAATTCTTACTTCTCAAAAGCAAATGCCTCAAAAAGAATGGCTTGATTATGTTGTTACAGCAAAAGCAAAAACTGCCATCGAAGAATATCTAAAAAAAGAAGAAAGAAAAATCATGTTGGAAGGTCAGAAATTGACTGAAAAAATTCTTGCCGAAATTAACCTGCCCATAAATAACGAAAATATTAATAAAATTCTAAAACACTATAACTTAACACAACCAAACGAATTTTATTATCAGGCAGGAAAAGGTGTTTTAAATCTTGATGAGATAAAAAACATCGTATTTAAACCTAAAAAACCTCAAAAAACAATTAGTAAATATTTAAAAATTCCTTTTATTTCAACTTCAAATGATAAAAAGGCCGAAGTTACTTCCACTGAGGAAAAAATTGATTTAAAAGGCACTCTGAAATTGACAGAAGAAAACGTTGGAAAAAAATACAAATTGGCAGAGTGTTGCCATCCTATTCCTGGTGATGATATTCTTGGATATGTTGACGATGACAATTCTATTATTATTCATAAGAGACAATGTCCTGTTGCAGCTAAATTAAAAACAAATTTTGGTGAAAGAATTGTTTCGGTAGAATGGGCAACTCACAAAATATTATCTTTTAAAGAAAAGCTTGAAATAAAAGGTATTGATAGGAAAGGAATTTTAATAGAAATTTTAAAAGTTATTTCAGAAAATTACGAATCTAATATCAGCGAACTGAATGTAACAACAAATGATGGAATTTTTACGGCTCAATTCCAACTTTTTGTCCATGACACAGAAGAAATAGAAAACATTTGTGAAAACTTAAAAAGAATTCCTGAAATTCAGACAGTTCAACGCATACAGGAATTAGAAAACAGCATTTAAAATAATTCCTTAAAAATCTTTCTTTTGAAATTTACCAGAAGCAGATAAAATAACTCGTTCTCCATTTTTAGCAATATAATCCTTCCAATTGGTATATTTTTTTTCAGGCAAAGGTTTTCCCATCTGCAAATAATGACAATAAGCTGCAGCAAGTCCATCGGTTGCATCGAGTTGAGGCAACATATTTTCTGGTGATATTTTCAAAAAACGGCGTAACATATCGGCTACTTGTTCCTTTGACGCTCTACCATTTCCTGTAATAGCCATTTTAATTTTTAAAGGAGCATATTCAGTAATGGGAATATCCCGATACAATGCTGCTGACATCGCAACTCCTTGTGCTCTACCCAACTTCAACATTGATTGTACATTTTTACCATAAAAAGGGGCTTCTATTGCCATGCAATCAGGATGAAATTCATCAATTAATGAAAGCGTACGTTTAAAAATTTGCTGTAATTTTACATAATGCTGACGATATTTTTTTAATTCTAACACACCCATTACCATCAACTCCGGATCAGATGCTGTGACTTTTAATAATCCGTAGCCCATGATTGTGGTTCCTGGATCAATTCCCAAAATTATTTGTGCCCCTTTCATAAAATCTTACAATCTACTTTCATACTCAAATAATTATCCTCTACAAATACATAAAAATATTACCTCTTTTTAACTCTTTCTGATATTTTCAATCCAATCAAAAATGGATAGCAAAAATACATCATCAACCATTATTTTTTCTTCATAAGCCATTTAAATTAATTTTAAACAAAAGTAAGCATAATTTCTAAAAACTTGCCTATCTTTGTACTGTTTTATATAAAACAATTCTTTGGGGGTTTAGCTCATCTGGCTAGAGCGCGACACTGGCAGTGTCGAGGTAACCGGTTCAAGTCCGGTAATCTCCACTTTTAAACAAAGTCCTTCTTCTTCTTCTTCTTTTATTATTCCTTCCATAATTATTATCTTTTCAATATTCTTTACTACCACTAATTTTTTCACAGATTTTAACAATTTCCTACTAACCTTTTTTAAAAAAACAATTCAAACGATCATAAGAAAAAATTTAAACTATTAAAAAAAATTATTAAAATCAATTTTTTACGTTTTGAGAGAAAAAATTTACATTTTGAGAACTTTTTTTCTTTGTTAGAAGTTATATTTGTATATTAAATTATATTTATTATCTCTTGTTTTATTAAAGTATTTTTTACTTTGATTTCACATTTTTTTAACAATTAATCTTAAAAAATATTCTTCAATAAATCAGAAAATTCATATCCTTTAAAAACATTTTTATGAAAAAAATTACTTATCTTTTTGTTACTATTTAGGGTGTGTTGATTATATCAATTATCTCTTTCAATGTCCAAACTGTTTTTGCGCTTCAAAATGGAAGCAGGACACAGATTCTACTACCGTGGCATTGATTATAACATTTTAAAAATTCAAGGGAAATGCCTCTAAAAATGTTAGCAAAATGGATAAAAGATGTATGCCTGATATAAAGAATAACCATTAACTTTTAACAATAAATCTTCATGAAAACAAAATTTACTTTCTTTATTTTTCTGGTGTTGTTTTTTGTTGGTTGTTCAACTTCCAATCCGCCAGAAAATCCAGAGGAGCCCAATGATCCTGAAGAGCCGGGCAATCCAGAAGAACCAAACAACCCACCAATTGTTACGGTCGATTCATTAGGTGTTTCCATATCGGAAATTCATTTTACTTGCGATAAAGATGCCAGTTTAATCATAGTAAAAACCAATACTTCCTGAACAGCTACCGAAAACGCCGATTGGCTTTCACTTACAGCCACATCAGGCACTAAAAACACGGGGTTTCTGGTAGGTGCAGAACCGAATAATGGTTTCCACCGTGAAACTATAATTGTAATAAAAGCTGGTGATAAAACCAAAGAAATAAAAGTTACGCAAGCAAGTGCAACGAAGATTTCTATTAAAGTAAATAATGTAACTTTTAATATGGTTTTAGTGGAAGGCGGAAAATTCACAATGGGAAGCAATGAACAGTCCAGTTTTGGATTACCGCATCAAGTGCAGCTCAGCGATTTTTATATTGCTGAAACAGAAGTTACCAATGGACTCTGGTTAGCAGTAAAAGGAAATTTACCTTATACTGACCATAGCGAAACAAATAGTCCGGATTTACCTGTTAGCGAAACCATTTGGAACACCATTAACGGCGAATTTATACCGGCACTCAATC
>DAOOVG010000084.1:0-7529 GCA_035369865.1 Paludibacteraceae bacterium
TGCCTTTAGTTTCTATAGATGCTATACCATATTTATTGTATTCAAAAATAGTCTTGTGCACCAAAGACTCTGATACAGCCAAATGGGCTGCTATCTCCTTTGCACTCCGTGGATAATTTAATGCATTATAAATAATTAGCCATTTTTGAACCCGCCAAAAACCTACTGTTTCCTTTATCTTCAAAAGAATTTCTTCACTCGTTAAATACGGTTTAATCTTTGCTGTTTTGCTCATATTGTTTGTTTATTTTTTTGAGCAAAGATAAATATTATTTTTTATATTAGAAAACAACTTGGTGTGATTTGTCTTTTCCGATAGCTAATGCTATATCTTTTTGTTTACATCCTCGTTGTATTATTGCCCAGATTTTTTACCTTTCCCCTGAAAAATTGCATTTTACGATTTATTATAATAGCAACTTTGTATAAATTGAAAATTATCTTGTAAATTTGTTTTGAAATAATCTTTTTTCAAAAGAGATAATTAAAAACTGTTTTATGAATGTTGATGAATTACCCGATCATGTTGTTTACAGTCAGGAAGTAATTGAATTTGTGACCGTTGCAGCCGAAACCTGTCTTTTTTTAGAGCATACTTCTGAAGTTGACAAGCATGATTTTGTTGATAAATCATTGAAATTATTGCCTTTGCTGTATTTGAAAGCATCGCTAATTGGAATTCCTGAACCTGTTTATGACGAGGAGCCTGAAAGATTTGTAACCGAAGAAGATTATCAATTTGTCCGTCAACAAGTAGAACAACTTTTAGGAAATGATGATGCCTATCTGGAAGTTTTTCATCCCGATATATCTTACAGTGATACCCCTGTTATTACCTTTATTTCTGAAAATCTTGCTGATATATATCAAGAAATCAAGGATTTTGCTGCCAATTATCAACTGGCTGATGTGGACATAATGAATGATGCGCTGGTTACTTGTCTGGTTACTTTTGCAGAACATTGGGGACAGAAATTATTAAATGCGATGCGAGCACTTCATGCTTTAAAATATACAGAAGAAAATAAGTTGGAAGAAGAGATGGATGAAGAAAAAGATACTCATAAAATCAGTCGAGATTCGTTTCTTGATTTTCAACGTAAAAAGGAATAACAACCAATGAAATATTCAACTAAAATCTCTAAAGAAGAAATTAACAAATTGCCCGTTGCTACTTTTACAGGAAAAATTACCCTTGTGGATGAATCTTCAAAAATAGAACCGTCCATTGCTGAACTTCGTAAAAATGATATTGTAGGAATTGATACAGAAACAAAGCCTTCTTTTATCAAAGGCGTTTCCCATAAAGTTTCGCTTTTACAAATTGCTACTCCAGAACAATGTTTTTTATTCCGACTAAATCGAATTGGTTTTCCAAAAGCTCTTGCCGATTTTTTAGCTGATAAAAATATCACCAAAGTTGGGCTTTCTCTGCATGATGATTTAAGAAAATTAAGAAAACGTCATCATTTTAAACCTGAAAATTTTATTGACATTCAATCTATAGTAAAAAACTATGGCATTATGGAATTAAGTTTGCAGAAAATCTATGCTATCATTTTTGGAAAAAAAATCCTGAAATCGCAGAGACTGAGTAATTGGGAAAAACCACAACTGACTGATAAACAATTGCAGTATGCTGCTATTGATGCTTGGGCATCTTTGCAAATCTATCTTCAATTAACAAAAGAAGAACCGTTGGCAAAAAAAGAAATAGAAAAATTAGTACTGGAAAATTCACCTGCTAAAAATGGAGCCAAATGAATAAGCCCAAGGTAAGCCTCAAAGGATTCTTTTGATTAAATTGCATTTCATTATTCCCTGTCTCTAAGCCTATTAAATCGAAGTGCGAAATTTAGTCTTACAATAGTTCCTTTATCATTACCAATGCTGCTTGAGTAGCTCTTTCGATATTTTGTTCTCGCGTATTACTAAAATGAAAAAGTTTACTGACTAATTTTTCTTCTGAACAAGCAGCTATCCAAACTGTACCAACAGGTTTTTCTGGACTTCCACCTGTAGGTCCTGCTATTCCAGAAGTAGCTACAGCAATATCAGCATTTAATAAGCGACGAACGCCAGCAGCCATTTGTTCAACCACTGGCTGGCTAACAGCTCCAAATTTTTCAAGATCGTTAGCTGAAACTCCCAAAAGGTTGATTTTTACTTCATTATCGTAAGCCACAACAGAGCCTTTAAAATAATTGGAACTTCCTGAATGAGAAGTAAACCGATGGGCAATGTTCCCTCCGGTACAACTTTCAGCCGTTACTACCGTTTTTTCTTGCGAAAGCAATAATTTTGCAACAACCTGTTCCATAGGAAGGTCCTCATAAGCAACAATGGCATTCCCCAACATCAATGTTAAAGCATCAATTTGCTGATTAAGTGAAAATTCCAGAGAAAGAAGATCATCTGAAGTGCCACTCAACCGCAACTTTACAATTCCATAATTAGGTAAATAAGCTAAATGAATGTTTTCGGGCAAATTTTTTTCCCAGTCTGCAATTTTAATGGCTAAATCCGATTCAGAATATCCAAAAACCTGGACAGTCTTGTGTATAATTTTAGGCGTTTTAAAATAAGCTTGCAACTTAGGCATCACTTCTCTGCTCATGGCTTCTTTCATTTCGTAAGGAACACCTGGCATGGAAACAATTATTTTTTTATCTTTTTCGAACCACATAATAGGAGCAGTACCTACGGTGTTTTGAATTACTTCGCAGTTTTCTGGAACAAAAGCCTGTGAACGAGTCAAGTCATTAATAACAAATTCTGGTCGAGAAGCAAACACCTTTTTAATATTTTCCAAGATGGAAGAATCAAATATTAATTTCGTATTAAAATATTTACACAAAGTTCTTTTCGTGATGTCATCGTTAGTCGGTCCCAATCCACCAGTCATCAGTACAATATCTACATGTTTCATAGCGGCAACCAAAGCATCTATAATTTGTTTTTCATCATCATGCACAGAGGTTATTTGGAAAATTTCAAAGCCTATTTTATTTAATTCTTGAGCCATCCAGGCTGAATTGGTATCAACAATTTGACCAATTAAAATTTCATCTCCAATTGTAATAATTTCAACTTTAGGGGTTTTCATGCTTAAACTATAATTTTTGTTGTATGAATAAATTTGATATTTTATATTTTTTTTGATTCTTCTTCCTGAGCAATTTTTTCTAACTGAGCATACCAGTTCTCACCAAAGCGACGAATCAAGGCGTCCTTCAGGAAACGGTAAAGCGGTATTTGTAAATTTTTTCCCTGGTTATAGCCGTAAAAACAATGATGCCAATGATGAACGTTTACCGCTACAAATCCATTATAATTTTGCAATCGTACAGGATATAAATGGCAGGAAATAGGTTTAGGAAAATCAGTTTTATTTTCACAAAAAGCTTTTTCAAAAACACATTTGCAAGTACCATCCGCATCGAAACAAGTGAAAACACATTCCTCACCATCGACCAATGAAGTTACTATATCTCCGTCTTCATCGACATACCAGAAACCTTGATTTTCAATAATTTGTCTTTCTTTTTCGGATAAATCATCCCAGACAATTGGTAAAATTTTTTCTATGATTTCAATTTCATTTTTCTCCAGAGGAGCACCTGATACACCTTCAACGCAACAAATTCCCTTGCAGAAAGACAAATCGCATGCAAACCTGTCAGTTATCAAATCGCTGCTGACAAGGGTTTCGTCAATTTGAAATATCATTTCTTTATTAAATATGTTTTAAACAGTTTTCTAAATTTGAAAAAACACGCTAAATTACGCATTTTCGTTAGAAACTGGATATTATTTTTAAAAGAAAATCCAAAAATCACCCTTATTTTTCGCCAATTTCGATGACTTCAAGATCTTTAATTTCTTTTCTGTCAATCTTTAAACGAATGATAGTTTGTATTTTATGAATTCCAAATTTACCTTCTGCGCCAGGATTAACATACAAGAAATGGAATTTTTTATCATATTTCACTTTCAAGATATGACTGTGTCCACAGACAAACAAATCAGGAGGTTGATGAATAAAAACAGATTGGATGGCTGGTAAATATTTACCTTGTTGCGTACCGATATGGGTCAACCATACATCGACTTCTTCACACAGAAAGCGATTATGTTCAGGAAAAACAGCACGAACATCATAATCATCCATGTTACCATATACTCCTCGAACGGGCTTAAATTGAGTTAATGAATTTACTACTTCCATTGAACCCCAATCGCCTGCATGCCATATTTCATCACAATCGGCAAAATATTCAAAAACTCGATCATCTAAAAAACCATGCGTATCGGAAAGAATACCAATTTTTTTCATATTTTTTGTCAATTACAGAATATTTTCGTCGGTAGTTGATATAGTAAATTATAAAGTTTCGCAGTTAAAAAGTGCTGGGAATAAAGTAAAAAAATAGCATATGAGATGTATAATTACAAAAACAGAAAAATATGCTATCAGACAAAATTAGGGAAAAAATTTCTGAAATTGAAACAGATTTCAGTGAAAATAAATTGAAGCTGTAAATATTTTGAAAGGTTTCAAGGCGTTGAAACTTACAGAAAGTTTTTCGGAGGTCAAAACTTTGAAAGAGAATGGCTATACCTGTTTCCCCATATTTCAACCCTCTAAAAAATTTTTACAAACAATTTGGTGAAATTCAGCTTGCTTCTCCGCTTCAGGAAGCAGTATGAAAAAATTGAATTATTAATATATTGATAATCAAATAAAAAACAATTAAATCGCACTTCATTATTTCCTGTCTTTAAATCCATTAAATCGAAGTGCGAAATTTTAGTAAATTATTTTTCCATGTTTCCAGTTTTCAAAAAGAAAGACAGATGATTTAGCTTTGTCTTTCTTGCAGAATCAAAAATTACCAATAGTTTGATTATCAAAATAATGAGACTATCGATTTTAATAATTAACCTATGATTTATAGAGGAGAAATTAATATTTTATTTAGTGACCTGTCGTGTAATTTAATTTATAAATCCTTCCTGTTTGGTGCTGGCTATGCCAGATTAGTGTTTAGGTAATTAATATTTTGTTTATAAAATTTCATTCATTCCTTGATGAATAAGAATTTCTTACGTTCAGTATTAAAAAAATCATTTCAATTTTTGTCAATATAATATATTGTAATTTAAACTGTTATAAAGATTTTTTCTAATGCCTGATATTAGAATTTAAATTAATCACAAATTTGGACCTATATAAATTTCCATCGAAATCCTACATTAAAGGTAAATCCTGGTTGAACAATTCCACCATAATCTTCATAACGGACATTTAACAAATTGTTTAAATTGGTGTAAATTTCGTATTGACTTTTTACCCAATTAACTTGAAAATCTGCTAAAAAATAAGGTTTGTAATTAACAGCCTTTTGTGTTTGAAAGTCGGTATAATTTCCTGCTCTGTCAAAATAAGAGATTGCCCACGTCCCTGTAAGATTTTTCCAGAAAGAATGTTCTAATTTCAAGTTTGCCTTGTGTTTGAGGTAATCCAGAGCATATTTTGAATCAAATTGCTCGGCATTTTTATCTTGATGAAGATAAGAATAAGAAAAACTCACATTTTTAAGAAAAAAATGCTGAAATCGATATGCAAAATAAAAATCTGCTCCAAAAGCATTGACATGAATTAAATTGGTACTTATCCATTGTGTCGAATCGGGATGCTTTATCCAATCAATAATATTGTTCCCTGCTCGATAATAGGTGCAAATATTCCATTGCACGTTTTTTTGATGAGATTTAACGCCCAATTCCACATTTTTTGAAGTTTCTGGTTTCAAATTTGGATTGCTTATTTGAGTTGCACTTTGATAATATAAATCGGTAAAAGTTGGCAAACGAATGGCAGAGTTAGCTGAGAAGAAAATACGCATTTCGTCGGTAAAAGCGTAAGCTACATCAAAACCGCCAAAAGTATTTTGTCCAAATGAAGAAGAATGGGTAGTTGCCACACCTGCTGAAAAATACCAGCGATAGAAATCTTTTGAATAATCCATTAAAAATGTTGAATGGAAACGTTTCCCTTCATGAGTGAAATCAATATTATGCTCAAATGGATCAACAACTGTCTTTTTCATTGGTTCTCCCAAAACGGTACTGTAAATGTGTTCATTTCTGAGTTCTATACCCAATGTGATTTTTCCCCAATTATCAATATAATTAGCATTGGCTTTTGCTCCTTTGATGTCTGTCAGATGATAATTATGATTTTGGTACCAGGAAGGTGCATTTTCATAATTTCGAAATAACTCAAAACGGTCATGGTGCTTACGCCAGTATATTTGAGCCAGATAATTGAGCTTCCCTTTATTTAAATTCCAGGAAAGTGATGTAAAATAAGTTTGTGTGTTTTCATATTGGTGAGGATAAGTTAAAGAATAAAATTCATTGGCACCAAAACCTTTTTGTTGACCAGCTACTTGGAAGTCAAATTTACCAGTTGTTGCTGTTTTCAATGAAGAATAAAGAAAGATATTGGTTATATCAAAATCGGTATTTTCTATATAGCCATCACTACTCTTGTGAGAAAAAGAAATAAAATTAGTAACATTTTTAATATTAAAATCAGTAGAAATATTTTGAGTTGAATATTCATTGCTACCAGCCGATAATTCAGCTTTAAGTTGATTTTGCTTTTTGTTTTGGTTGGTAATAATGTTGATAGCTCCACTAAAAGCATTCGGTCCCAGTAGTCGTGCTGCTGAGCCTTGTAAAATTTCTATTCTATCTATTTCATTGAAATTTAGTGGAATATCTAAGTTGAAATGCCCCGTTTGTGGATCGGTAATGTTAATACCATTCAAGAGCACTAAAACTTGATCAAACGAGCCGCCATGCACAGAAATATCAGCCTGTACGCCAAAAGTACCGCGTTGACGAATATCCAAACCAGAAATCTGATCAAGAAGTTCATCGATGCTATGTACAGGCATTCGATTGATTTCTTCTTTATCAATAACAGTAAGCACTCGTCCCAGCTCGGAATATAATTTGTTGCGTTGCCTAACTACTTCCACGTCAGAAAGTTGAATACTTATGGTATCGCTGGTAATTTGTCCATAAAAAGAAGAGTTAAAAGCAAATAAGAGTATAAGAGCACATAAATTTGATTTTTTATTCATTGGGATAATTTTTTTTAAAATTAATAAAAAAACGGTTGAAAAAAGATGGAACTTTCCTCAACCGTTGTATAAAATTAATTAATTGATTTGCCGATGGCAAATCAACATCATTAGAAGATGCTATCGAAAAGTTGATAGCAATAGAATTATTGAATAGAAGTAAAAAATCTTCATTTATTAAAGGTCCTTTTTCAATAAAGTTGGCAATTTCATTTTTTTCTGACGGAATATCAGTCAAAATATTTTTTTTAGACTTTAAAGTAGATTTGTCGCAAATAGAAGCAGCAAGTACTCCAATGGTAACCTGATGGATGAGACTACAAAAAACGGCATAACCCTTTTTACACCAGCGTCGGAAACGACAATTTTTTT
>DAOOVG010000085.1:0-7456 GCA_035369865.1 Paludibacteraceae bacterium
CCATCCGCCAACTACGTCATAATATTTTCCATCACGTTTCCCGTCAGGATCGCCAACCGTAATTCCGTCATATACATGACAGGAATCTTTCAAAAACGGATTATAACCGCAACGTTGCTGACGCATATATTTCAACGGTATTTCGCAAGCTCCGGCATAAATAGCGTTGCCAACCCTGAAAGGAACAGATTTCGTTTCGCCCACTTTTATAACATATCTACCGAGCCTTGAAAAATCGGAAAAATCCAATCGTGCCGACGATTTAAAAGCCGGTTGTTTTCCCATATTTCTGATTTTATTACCCGAATAGACCACTTTCCCGCTTTGAACATCAATTACTTCAAAACTTGAGACATCTTTTTTCTCCTTGCTCACCCATACTACCACTTTAATATCATTCTGTAGATACCCCACCTGATTCACCCGAATCCATGTAGTTTGAGCATGAGATGCTAAAAAAATCGACAAAAGCGACAAAAGGACACTTGTTTTTTTCATAAAATTATTATTAATCTTTAGCAAGATATCTATTTTTTCATTAAAATGAAAAAGCAACCTTTTATAAATTATAAAAAGTTGCTTTCTCTCAAAAAACTAAAAATACAATATTTATTATTGCCATCCAGAATTTTGACCTAATTGTGGATTGAGCGATAATTGATCGGAAGGAATAGGATACCAATAGTGTTTGGGCTCATAAATACGAGTTTTACCTTTTGAACCATCTATATAATTACCAACTCTCGGAACAGCGTTGTCATATGGATCATTTACAATATTTGCACCCAGAAGAATATCAGGATGTTGTGAAGAATCAAGTTTATCCAGTTGATGCCAGCGAATCAAATCCCAATAACGCGTCCAGTTATCAAACATAAGTTCGCACCGACGTTCACGACGTATTTCCCATATTAAATCACTTACTTCCATATTATTAGCAGGATCAGAAAAACCAACATCAACTGTCAAATGAGGTAATCCAGCACGATCTTTTAGTTTGTTAATCGAATTATTCAGATCGTCCTGCGTAATTTCGCCTAGTTCAGCGCAAGCTTCCGCATACTGAAGATACACTACTGCTAGCCAAAATAACGGGGCATGTGTGTAATTTGAATTAGTTTGATTTCTATATTGCACAGGAATATCTTTATTATCATATTTACAAATACCATAACCTGTTGAAGAAGTCATCGACATACCAACTCCAAAACGAGTAAAACCACGACCAACATAACATAAGGCAGTATCAAGTGTTTGTACTAATCTTTTGTCACGTAATGATAAAATTTTGGTAATAGAGAGGATTGTATCAGGTACTGTTTGACCTGCTACTACTTTAGTACCAATTTTAAATTCAGCTGCATCGGTATTGTCAAGATTTGTCAATGAGGCAGGTTTTCCGTCCAGGAATAAATAAGACTCAAAGGCATTCTTGGTCATGCCACTAATTTGAGTAGAAGAACAGGTATAATCAATGGTAGAATGTTGTAAAACTCCTAATTTATAAGGTTTATACATAATCATTTCAGGATTTTTACTCAAATCAACAGAATTATAATTCCCTTGATAGGAAGCATTTAAACTGAAACCTTTCCCCATTAAGTAGGAAGCTGCATTTTTTGCTTGCGTCAGAAAGTTTCTTGAACCTGTCAAATCCGGAGCAGATTGACCGTCACTTGCGTTACGATATTTTCTGAATGTTCCTTCAAATAAGCAAATTTCTGCCTTCATGGCATAAGCCACATTTCGATTCAACGTTATTTTTGAAGTGTTATCATACATATTATCACAAGCAAAATTCAAATCAGCGAGCACATTATTCATTACCTCATCTCTATTATTTCTTGGACCATACAAATAACCTTCATCTGTAATGTCCAATGATTTATCTATCCACGGAACATCACCATAAGCCCTTATCAATTGATAATATTGCCATGCTCTCATCAAACGGCCTACACCTTTCCAATGATTTTTGGCTGCATCGCTCATTGGAACTTTATCTACATTTTCTAATAAGATATTGGCTCGTCGAATTTCAATCCAACCATTTTTCCACGTAGAACTGCTCGCCGGTACGTTTATATAAGTCCATTGAGCAAACTCATTTCCCGCCTGGTCATCAGATAATGTTTTAAAATAAAAATTTCCTGCACCACCTGCATTTCCATAACCTAAAAAATTCTCATAGAATGTATTTGCATAACCACTTACATTATTTTCACTTGTCCAAAAATTATCATTTGTAAAAGTGTCCAATGGATTTTTATTTAAAAAATCATCGCTACAACTGATGAAGAAGATGACTAACAATGTCATCAATACTACATTAAATTTCTTCATATTATTTTGATTTAAATTGTTCATTAAACTAACTTAAAATGAAAGCTGGAAGCCGAAAGAAAAAGTTCTGCACATTGGATCAATACGACCCCAAGTTCCATTACCCAAACTTACACCTGCCTCCACATCATTAATTTCAGGATCGACAGGAGCAATACTCTTATTAATTAATTCTGCCAGATTGTTCCCACTAAAATAAACTCTTGCTTTTTGCAAATAAATTTTATCAGATATTTTCTTTGGTAAAGTATATCCTACCGTTAAATTTTTAAAACGAAGATAAGCCATGTTCACCATGTATTTGGATTGAGGATAAAAATTATGATTACCCAAATCCAAAACGGCAATTGTACCTCTTCCTGCATTTCCAGGATACATTCGTGGATAATCCGCATTAGGGTCAGGGTTATCTTCTGTCCAGTAACTTGTTTGATTGGCATAAATAGCATCTGCACCTCGCATCATAGGCATAACAAAAGCGCTTTGTGTCCAGATAGAACGTTTCCCAACACCCTGGAAAAACATATCCAGATCAAATCCTTTCCATTCTCCACCCAACCGAAAACTATATTGGTAACGAGGAGTCGAATTACCAATTACTTTTAAATCACCATGATCGTCAGCAGTTCCTTTTCCGCCATCGATTACCCCATCACCATTTAAATCTTTAAATTTTATATCACCAGGACCAAATACAAAATTTCCCTGCTCCAATCCTTTTTGTGAAGCTATTCCTAGTTTATAAGTTCCATCTGCATTAAAATCGTCTTTTGTAAAATAACGTTCTGTTTCAAAGCCCCAAATATCCCCATAAACTTTACCATTATAATAACTGTTTAGAAGTTTAATATCACTACTCCATTTCATAACTATTGTTTTAAAATCACCAATACTTGCGTTGGCATAAATAGTTAAATCATTAAAAAGATGACGCCAATCAATACTTAATTCCCACCCCCGCGTTCTCAATTCGCCAGCATTTACATAAGGAGCATCAGCTCCCAATACTTGTGGTAAAGTTTTTCCTGGAGCCAACATATCTTTTGTTGTACGTTGATACCAGTCAAAAGTTAAATTCAAATCATTATTTAAAAAGCCAAAATCTCCACCCAAATCCAATGTTTGAATTCGCTCCCATTTGAGAGTAGAAGATACCAATGTCGGCATATTATATTGAACTACGATGACACCATTATTGTCTAACCAATGAACATTGGTATTAGCTACTTTTGTCATCGTTGGAATAAACATGTAATCACCTACTGCTTGATTACCTATTTCTCCATAGGAAGCACGTATTTTAGCATTGCTTATTACTTCTTTAATTGGCGTAAAAAATGGTTCTTCACTTATTCGATAACCAACTGAGCCCGATGGGAAAAATGCCCAACGGTCATTACTTGGGAAACGAGAAGATCCGTCATATCGTCCATTCAATTCTAATAGCCAGATTCCTTTATAATCATAATTGATTCTCGAAAAATAACCAGCAGTAGCCCAGTGAGTATGAGAACCACTCACTAATTGATCACCTGTTGCTAAATTAAATTCAGGCATTTTTGGATCCAACAAACTTTGACGTTCAGAAAAATGAGAATAATATTCACCACTTTCAGCATTTGCTCCCAGCATAAAATTAAAATGATGAACATTTGCCAGATCAAGTTTGTAATTTCCATAAATATTGAAAGCAAACGATTTGTTTTTTCGAGATTCTTGTTCTACATCAGTTGTTGTACTCAAAGTCGCTGGTTTATCTATTTTACCTCCCCATGAATCCCATACTGTTACAGGAATATAGGCTGCTTTATAATTATAATTTTCAATGTTATAAGTATAATCAGCATTTAAAGTCAAACCTTTTGCCAGTGTCAATTTTGCAAAAGTTCCCAGTCGATTGAAGCCATCATTATCAATCCAATCGCCGGCTTGTTTTCTGTAAGCTATATCATTCCGGAAATCAATGCCTTGATAAGTTCCATAAGGACCAAAAAAGCTTCCCCATCGCCACAGGTACTGATAAGTGGTGCGTCGAGTTGCAGGTCCTTTGAAATCTTTACTGGTAAAATTCAGTCGAGCTCCAATTTGGAACCATTTACGTAAATCTGTTGTAATATTCAATGTTGTAGTCCATTTATTCATCTTTTCAGGATAATATTCCATTACGCCCTCATCATGATTATATCCTACAGACATAAAATAAGATGTATTTCCACTTGTTCCTTCCAAAGAAATATTATGGCTTTGCGTTGGTTTCCATTTTCGGAACATAATATTTACCACATCCCAATCTGCAAAATAACTACCCACACCATTTTGATCAAGAACAAAATCTTCACCTAATATCATTTCCCGATAACCGGATTTTTTCCAGTTATGATCTTTTCCCCATTTTTCAGCCAGAGGAAGCATTTGATCAAGATACATACCGAAAAGTTCATTTGGGAAGCCTGCACGATTATTAGCAACCATCAAAGCTCTAATTTGAGTAGGAACATCAGGATAATTGGGGAGAATAGTTGGAGTTTCCCAACCAATGTTATTAGTATAATTTAAAGTAACATGATCTACTCTTTTAGCTGATTTGGTTGTAATTAAAATTACACCAAAAGCTGCACGAGTACCATAAATTGAAGTAGAAGCAGCATCTTTTAACACAGAAATATTTTGAATATCTTGCGTATTCAATAAGGAAATATCTTCCATTGGAACGCCATCAACTACGATAAGAGGTTTACTCTTTTCTTTATTACTTAAAGTACCCAAACCTCGAATAGAAATTTCGGGTTGCGCCCCTAATTTACCACTACTATTGATAACAGATAAACCTGGTACAACTCCTTGTAAAGCTTTTGACACATCCGCATAAGGGCGTGCTTCTAATGTTTTAGAAACATCGACCGTTGAGACAGCACCCGTTAAATTTTCCTTTTTTTGCGTACCATAGCCGACCACTACTAATTCTTCAAGAATTTCTGTAGAAGATTGTAATACTACACTTATGTTAGGTGCGACAGGCACTTCTTGTGTCTTCATGCCTACATATGAAATTATCAATGTTTTGGCATTTTCCGGAACAATTAACGTAAAATTTCCATTATTGTCTGAAATAGTTCCCACAGTGGTACCTTTAACTTTAATGGATGCCCCAATAACAGGTTCACCCACTTCATCTATCACTCTTCCCGTCACTCGGGTTTGTGCATATGTTATTCCAATACTCAAACTAAATAGGAATAACAAAAAAATCATTTTTTTATTCATACTCATTTGTTTTTTGTAAATCATTGAAAAACATTTGTTTTATTTAATAACTATACACTAAAAATAATAAATATAAGAATTTTTTTTATTTATTAATTAATATGAATTTATTTTAAAAAACCAATTTTTATTAATTTCTTTTAAAATTTAGCATTGATATTCAGTAATTTACAAATTAGGACTTTATTAAAAGAGATTTTTTAAAATAAATGTAAATATAAAATCATTTTCTGAATATTCTTCAAAAATAAACAAAGTTTAACAATATTTTATTTTGATATCATAAAAAATAGCTAAATTCACTTCATACATCAAAAAATTGTAAAATAAAAGATTCAAACAAATTTAACCATTAACTTTTTCTTTATCAAACCAATAACCTTTTTATTTCAGATAGTAAAAAATTAATTTAATCACATTTATTTTTTAGTAAAAAAAATTTATTTATGATTATTTACATATTTTGTCTATACAATGAAATTTTATAAATTTCTGCTCAGTTTTTAATCTTAGAAAATTACAAATTATTAATAAATTTTATATGTTTTAAATAAAAATAATAAGCGTACCTAAGGAAATATTCAATCAATTATTTATAGTTTTGTAGTAAAGATGTTTAATCAACTTCAAATTTTAAAATATGGCAAATACTATAAAACTGTATTCTTTTAGCCTGAGCAATTTAAAAACCTACATTTTTGCAGCACTTTTTGTTGTTGGAAATTTGCTCTTTCCGCAGTTAGCACATCTTATTCCAAATGGCGGACTCATTTTTCTTCCAATTTATTTTTTCACATTGATTGCTGCTTATAAATATGGCATCCATGTTGGATTAATAACAGCAATTCTGTCTCCACTTGTGAATAGCCTTTTGTTTGGTATGCCTGTAATGAGCACGTTGCCGATCATTTTGTTTAAATCGGTTATTCTGGCCATCGCTGCTGCAATGGCTGCTAAGCATTTTGGAAAAATATCTTTTTGGGGAATTTTATTTTCGATCGTTGCTTATCAATTTATAGGTACGGGAGTAGAATGGTTAATGACACAAAATTTTGTCGTCGCTATTCAAGATTTTCGAATAGGTTTACCAGGAATGGTGATTCAGCTTGTAGGTGGTTATTTTGTTTTGAAAGCCATAGCTAAAATATAAAATTGAGTATGCTGCCAGAAAAATCATGGGAAGAAATTTTGCAACGTTTTCGTAAAATTGAATTTCAGGAAACTTTCGACATGATTGTTGCCATTGCGAATGGTGGCATCATTCCTGCTGCCATTCTCAATCAACGATTGAACATTGATATTCAACTTTTAAAAATAAATTTCCGCAATCCTGACCAAAAGATGAAATATGATAAACCGAAACTTGTTTCACCTATCGATTTCGAGTACAAAGGCAAAAAAATTCTTTTGGTGGAAGATCGCATCAAAACAGGGGCGACTGTACAATTCGCCATCGATCTTTTACATGATGCCGGGCAAATAAAGACCTTTGCGGTAAACGGAAAGGCCGATTATTCGCTATATGACGAACCCTGTTTCAGATTTCCATGGTTGCTGTAAAATTAAATGTATTTCAATAGCTTTTTAAAAGTTATTTTTTAGCTAATTAAAACTTATAATCAATTTAATTTAACATATCCTCATTTAATATCTAAAATCCTATCAAAATAAAACAAATTATGGATAGACGTGATTTTTTACGAGCAATTGCTCTAACGGGCGCCGCATTAACAACCATAAAAGAAAGTAAAGCGATGAGTATTCTTACCCAATCGTTTCAAACAAATAATTCTACCACAAAATACGATTTGGTAGCTGTCATGGGAGGTGAACCTGAAGAAATGTTTCG
>DAOOVG010000086.1:0-7299 GCA_035369865.1 Paludibacteraceae bacterium
ACATTTTTTGTGCTGCAATTTCTCTTGAATGAACCAGATCTGATCCTTTTTCGGTAGGGAAAAAATTGACAATGTAAAGTTTGTCAAAAACCTTTTTACTGATGCGGTTGATTCTGCCCACACGTTGAATTACGCGTACTGGATTCCACGGAATATCATAGTTGATCACCATGCCGGCACGATTCAAATTGAATCCTTCCGAAATTTTATCAGTAGCAAGCAAAATATCATAATCATCAGCTTGTTGTTTTGCTGTGGCATCGAAATTTTTATTGATTTCCTTAATTTTGCTGGCTGGCAAACTTCCTGCTACTACCAATACACGTCCGTTGAAAGCTTGAGTGAGCAAGGGAGCCAGATAATTGACTGTATCGGTATATTCCGAAAAAATGATGACTTTTCTTTTCAGTTCTCGTGGATTTTCAGGTGAAGTAGTAAGCACCATCTTCACTTTTTCAATAAGACATTCAGATTTGGGGTCTTTTGCTACCAGATTCAGCGCACGCAATTCATCAAGAATCTGCTTGAATAATGCAATATCTGATTGAATATCATTGATAAAATCAGTTTCACGTTCAAATTTTTTCAGTTCATATACTTTATGGTTTTTAGGATATTCATTATTTTTGATTTTTTCGGAATATTCTTGCAAATAATTTTCTATTTCGTCGGCATCCAATTCATAAATCTTTTCCAGTAGACTTCTGTCAAGAATATATTTACCGGTTTTTTGGATAAATTCCAGCACAATTTGGTGGATGTTGATAAAGTTTTTCACGCTTTGTTCAAAAGCTCCGAATGAACTTTCAAAACGTTTTACCAGCAATCGCCGCATAAAGTCATACAAATTGAATTGCTGCAAATACTGGAAATTTTCTTCCTTACCCAGCTCTCCTTTTTTTTCTTTTGGAAATTCATATTCAAAAGGTTTGTAAATAGCTCCTTTAAACCATCCTCCGTCATCAGGCAAGGCAAAATATTGTTGAATGATTTTGTCGTAAAATACCGATTGTTCCTTGTTCAGTTCATAAAACCATTCCTTTGGAAACTCTACAATTGATAGTTCGTTTACTTCGTTTTTATAATAAGGATGATTTTGAATGTCCAATCGATTTCGGCGAATAATCACCGGTTCAATGACATCGCGAATTTGTTTTGCCAGAATTTCTGTTCGTTTTTTTATTTTTGTTGAATTGACTGTTTTTTCGCCAAATAGATCAGTATAATAAAAAAGGGCTCTGTTTCGCTTTTGCTGGTCAGACGATTGGTAATATCGCTTGATGTAAGAAAGTTTATCAAATTCCGATTTGAATGTTCTGAATTTGTTTTCCAAGTCATCATCGAGAGTAATACTTGATTTTTTGGGAACGATAAACAGTTTGAGCAACGAAAATATATCAGCTGGTTTGTTATTGAAAGGAGTAGCAGTAAGTAAAATTACGATTTTGCCCCGACAAATATTTTTCAGGTACTCGTAATCTTTGGTATCTTCATTTCTGAATCGATGGGCTTCGTCAATAATTACCACTTCGATATCGTTGGTTTTTGAAACAAATTCCGAGACGTGTTCAAGGTCACCGAGTGAAAAAGCTTCCCAGCCAAGAGAAGCGAGGTGAAATTGTTCGAGGTATTTTTTCCATCCTTCTGATTTGGTTTTATCGCCAATAATTCCCGGAGGTGCAATAACAATTCCACGTTTTTTCAATTCAAAAGCAATACTGCAAGCAATAACGGTTTTACCCAGTCCCACTACATCTGCAATGATAACGCCGTTGTTATTTTCAATAATGGAGAGTGCTTGCTGAACAGCATCTAACTGGTAATGATAGGGTTTGTATCCATTTTCTTCAAGTACTTCGGTAAGTCGTCGCGTGATTTCTTTTCCACGAAAAGTGTCAAGATAATTTTTCAAGACAAAAAGATAAGCTTCGAAAGGCGTAATTTCTTTGATTAAAGTTTCCTGTTCAATAATTTCGATAACTTTTTTCTTCACCTCTTCGTTTTCAGTAATTTTTATGCCATCCGTCCAAAGTTCATCAAAATAATTTTCAGCATCATCGAAACCATAATCGCTAATTTCTACATTGAATTCTGCTTGCGACATTAATCCGGCTGAAGTCAGATTACTACTTCCCGTGATGAAAAGTCTGTCTCGCCCGATTTGTCCTTCTTCCAGTTTAAAAATGTAGAGCTTGGCATGATTGGGGTTACGTGTTTTTCTGAGAATGATTTCGTCATTTTTTATCTTTTGAAGGAAAAATTTAACCTGCCCATAAAAATCTTTATTGTCAAAAATGTTTGAATTTATGGATTTTCGGATGGAAGTAAAAAAGTTTTCAATTCGTTCATCGTCAGAAAGTTTTTTATCTCTTTCGCTATATTCCATGAGTCCGTAAATGGTTTTATCTACATTCAAGCCGACCAGCACTTTTAGTTTTACTTTATCGTTTGATTGCAAGCCATCGTACAATTCTCTTAATCCAGAGAAATAGAAAAATCCAACCAGAAATTTCAGTTCCTCACTTTTAGAAAGAAGTTCAATAAGACGTGTTTTGAGTTGTTTTTTAGTACTGTTAGTGATAAAGTTGTTCATAATCTTTTATTAATCAATGAAAAAAACTTTAAAAGTAGGTGGAAAACTTTTTTGAAAATTAAAAAAACAATAAAATAAGTTTCTTTTTTAAAAGTATGACAAATATACACATTGAAAGGCAAAGTAAATAAAGTTCTTTGAAAAATAAATTGTTTTAAAAAGTTTTATAATTTGAATTTATAGATTGATTTTGCTTCTCTAATTTTATTTTGAAATGCGACAAGATGTTAATAATAATTGTGTGTTTTCAATTTTTTTGAAGTGAACTTTTTCAAAAAGACGATTTTCTTGATGAAATATTGTTGTTTTTTTACTGTAAAAATCAAACAAATAAAATATATTTGCAGATACTAATAATTTTTAATTCTTTTGTTTTTTTGTCTACAAAAGTATTATGTTAAATGATTAAAATTTTTCGGTAAAAACTATTTTTCCAATAAAGAAAAAGTCTTGATTTTTCAGTTTATTTTTAAAATCAAAATATTATGAATAAGTATTTGCAACATGATCCCTGGTGTATTATAGAAGAAGGTTTTCACATGGACAGCCAGCTTGCTTCAGAAAGTATTTTTAGTTTAGGTAATGGACACATAGGTCAACGTGGTAATTTTGAGGAATATTATTCTGGAGAAACCATGTTAGGGTCGTATGTAGCAGGAATTTATTTCCCTGAACGAGCAGATCGAAGCAACTGGAAAAACGGTTACTCTGAAACGAATGACAAAATAGTCAATGCACCAAACTGGATTTGTATCAGTGTTCGTTTAAATGATGAACGACTGGATTTAGGTTCGTGGGATATCCATAATTTCAGGCGCGTTTTAAATATGCGTGAAGGTTATTTAGAACGTACTTTTGAAGTTACTTCTCCCAAAGGTTATCGCATTCAGGCTACGGTGAGGCGATTTTTGAGTATGGCAGAAAATGAAATCGGAGCTATTAATTACATGATAAAATCTATCAATTACGAAGGAAGAATCTCATTTTTACCTTTGATTGATGGCAATGTCAGAAATTATTATACCAATTATAACGAACCTTTCTGGAATGTGTTGCAAACTAAAACCGAGCAGGATGTTTCTCATTTATGGGCACAAACTCGGCGTCTTGATTTTCATGTATGTGCGGCATTGACTTATGAATTTTATAAAAATAATACGCTTTTGAATGTTAATCCTATAAAGATTGAAAAAGAAAGAGTAGCAGGATTTAGTGTGGGCACCGATATTAAAAAAGGAGAAACAGTTTGCTTGAAAAAATATGTATCTGTAATGAGTTCGTTGAATCATCCCCGAGAAGAACTTACAGATAGAGCACGTAATTTAGCTCGTGCCGCCAAACAAAAAGGTTGGGATAAATTGTTTGATGAACATAAGGCTGTCTGGGACGAAAAATGGTTGCAATCCGATGTGATGATTGAAAACGATGTAGCAGCTCAACAAGCCATTCGATTTAATATTTTTCAGTTGAATCAAAGTTATTCAGGGAATGATGATCGTTTAAATATTAGTCCAAAAGGTTTTACAGGCGAAAAATTTGGAGGTGGAACTCGTTGGGATACCGAAGCAGTTTGTGTGCCTTTTTATTTGTCAACTTCTCCTCAAAACGTTGCACGTAATTTATTGCTTTATCGTTATCGTCATTTACCAAAAGCAATACAAAATGCTGAAAAACTTGGTTTTACGAATGGAGCTGCTTTATTCCCTGCTGCAACTTTTAATGGTAACGAATGTCTAAATGAATGGGAAATTTCTTTTGAAGAAGTTTTTCGGAATGGCATTATTGCTTATGCTATCTATAATTATCTTCGATATACGGGCGACAATGATTTTTTAGTCAATCACGGATTAAGAATTTTAATTGCCATTGCTCGTTTCTGGGCTCAACGTGTCAATATTTCCCATCAAAAGAAGAAATATGTCTTGTTAGGTGTGACGGGTCCAAATACTTATGAAAACAATGTTAATAATAACTGGTTTACTAATTTTATAGCCGTATGGTGTTTAAAATTTACAATGGAAACCATTGAATATGTGAAAAAGAAAGATTTTAGAGCTTTTGGTGATTTGTCGCAAAGTATCAATTTTTCCAATGAAGAAGTCTTTTTGTGGAAAGATATTACAGAAAATATGTATTTCCCAGAAGATAAGAAACTAAATATTTTTCTTCAACAAGATGGTTTTTTTGATAAAACGTTGGTAAAAGCATCTGAAATTCCAGCTTCGCAATTGCCACTTAACCAACATTGGACGTGGGATAGAATTTTAAGATCACCGTTTATTAAGCAAGCTGATGTAGTGTTAGGACTTTATCTTTTTGAAGATTTGTTCGACAAAGAAACCATACGCCAAAATTTTGATTTTTATGAACCTTTTACCGTTCATGAATCTTCCTTGTCGCCTTGTATTCATTCCATTGTAGCTTCCAGTATTGGCGAAATTGAAAAAGGTTATCATCTTTATTTACGAACCGCACGTCTTGATTTGGACGATTATAACGACGAGGTAGCCGAAGGATTACATATTACAAGTATGGCTGGTACATGGTTGTCTATTGTTCAAGGTTTTGGTGGTATGCGTGTTATTGATAATCATTTGCATTTTAATCCTCATATCCCTAAAAAATGGGAAGCTTATGCTTTTAATGTTATTTTTAGAGGAACACAATTAAAAGTTAGAGTAGAGAAAAAGAAAGTTATTCTTCAACGAATAAAAGGCGAACCCATTGATTTATATGTTTATAACAATTTGATTCATCTTTCAGGAAATGAATGTGAGGAAATCGAAAGAAAAAATTGAATATGACAAATTTAAACCATGAGACCTGATAATAATGTGTATCACCAAAAGAATGAATTTGCGTATAATTATGAATTTTTTAAACTCTTAAGTAACTTTTGTGCTTCTTTCAGATCTTCAGGTGTGTCAATGCTAAAAGATGCTTTATCTGTAAAACCTACTTTAATACGAAAACCATTCTCCAGCCAGCGGAGTTGTTCCAGCGATTCGGCTGTTTCAAGCGGCGATGGCGGCAAGGAATGGATTTTTTGTAACACATCTTTTCGATAAGCATACATTCCAATGTGTGTGTAAAACTTATGACTTTCAATCCATTCTGAATTATTTTTTCCTCGAATGTAAGGAATAATGGAACGACTAAAATACAATGCTTCGTTATTTTTGTTAATAACCACTTTAGGACGGTTGGAATTGGCAAGATACTCAAAACCATCTTGAATAGTAACTAATTTTGCAAGTGTGGCAATTTCTGTTGTGTTGTCTTGAAAACAATTTTGCAACGTTACAATTTGTTCGGGTTGAATAAAAGGTTCATCTCCTTGAATATTAATAACAACGTCAAAATTCTCCCTTATTTTTGTAGAAGCCTCATAGCAACGATCTGTTCCAGTTTTATGTTCTGTTGAAGTCATAATAACTTTTCCACCAAAAGCTTTTACTGCATCAAAAATTCGCTGATCATCAGTGGCAACATAAACTAATGACAAAACTTTGCTGGCTTGTTCATATACACGTTGAATCATACTTTTACCACCAATATCTGCCAATGGTTTACCTGGAAAACGACTTGAAGCATAACGTGCCGGGATAATACCCACAAAAACAACAGGATTCGAAATTATTATCATTTTGTTATAGAAAAAATTTATTTATTCTTAAAATCTGCAAGTAAACCTTGAAGCCTTTTCAGAACTCCCCGATTTTTTTAACCTCTTTTGATGCAAATTTAAAGGGTAATAAAAACTTATTTGGTCATCAATTTAAGGAAAGAAAAAAAATTAAAAACAACTATAAATCAAAATAAAAGGAAAGGGAATAATTATTTTTTAAATTCGCGTAATTTAATAGTTGTCAGTATTTTTTTAGTATGTAATGAAAAATCACCATTCATAATCCAACCATAATATCCTATATCTTTTTTTAGTACGTCGGTAACTTTTTGTCCTTTATATTTTCCAAAATTGATAATCTCTTCGCCGTTTTCATTATAAATAATTCGTCCAGCAAAATCAACATTTTTAGTTTGTGTGGTAAAATCGGCGAGAAAGTCTACATCGTTTTTCAAATCTGAATACCGATCCAGTTGAGCTTTTAAAATTTCATAAGTAGCCTTAGCATCAGCTTCAGCACCATGTGCATTCGTTAAATCTTTGTCACAATAAAATTTATATGCTGCTGATAAAGTGCGTTGTTCCATTTTATGGAAAATAACCTGAACATCTATAAATTTATGTTTCATTAAATCAATATCGACACCAGCACGTAAAAATTCCTCAGCCAAAAGAGGGATGTCAAATTTATTTGAATTATAACCAGCTAAATCACAACCTTCTAAGTCTCGCGCAATTTCTTTTGCAACTTCTTTGAAAGTAGGACAGTTTTTTACATCTTCATCTGTTATTCCATGAATGGCAGTAGCTTTTTCAGGGATGTGCATTTCAGGATTGATTCGAATAGTTTTAGTTTCTTCCCTGCCATTTGGATAAACTTTATGGTAAGATATTTCAATAATTCTATCCGTAACGATATTAATACCTGTTGTTTCCAGATCTAAAAACGCTAATGGTCTTTTTAATTGAAGCTGCATAATAGGATATGAATTTTAATTACATTTTTATCATAACTTCTTCTTTCAGAGATAATAAAAACAAGGTCTAAAGCAACCTTTTAGACCTTGTTGTGCTATAT
>DAOOVG010000087.1:0-7070 GCA_035369865.1 Paludibacteraceae bacterium
GAAGGAGATGACAAATATGAATATACTTATGATGAAAGAGGGAATCTTATATTAGTAGCAGCCTATCAATGGAATTCGGAGACTGAACAATGGGAAGGATATTACAAATCTGAATATACTTATGATGAAAGAGGGAATCTTATATTAGAAGCATATTATCATTGGAATTCGGAGACTGAACAATGGGAAGGAGATGACAAATATGAATATACTTATGATGAAAATGGAAATCTTATATTAGAAACAGATTATGAATGGAATTCGGATACTGTACAATGGAAAGTATCTGACAAATATGAATATACTTATGATGAAAGAGACAATCGTATATTAAAAGCAGCCTATCAATGGAATTCGGAGACTGAACAATGGGAAGGACTTTTCAAATATGAATATGCTTATGATGAAAAGGGAAATCTTACATTAGAAATATATTATTATTGGAATTCGGGTACTGAACAATGGGAAAGAGATTACAAATATGAATGTGCTTATGGTGAATGGGGAAATCTTATATTAGAAACATATTATCAATGGAATTCGGAGACTGAACAATGGGAAGGATTTAACAAATATGAATATGCTTATGATGAAAGGGGAAATTTCATATTAGCAGCATCTTATTATTGGAATTGGGAGACTGAACAATGGGAAGGATATGACAAATATGAATATGCTTATGATAAAAATGGAAATATCGTATTAAGAATTGAGTATAATTGGAATAATATTAATCAACAATGGCAGGCAAAATCTAAATATGTTGTTGCTTACGATTATAATTATTCAAGAGAAAATCTTTTATTACCATTTGGTGCATCAATTAAAAATAAACTTATAAACGTTATTATTTATGAAAGTGAAGATGGTATTACTTGGGAAGAAAGTGGAAAGGAAATTTACTATTACTCTGACTTAGAATCAGCAGTACCCCACATCCCAATAGGAAGTATAAAACTTTACCCCAATCCGGTAGCAAATGATTTGAACATTGACTTATCAAATGACATTCAGCAAGCAGAATTTAAACTTTTTGACTTGCAGGGAAGATTGTTGGTGACCCAAAATATTGGTTCAGATAAAAAAATTAATTTGGAAAAACTTGCAGGTGGTATTTATTTATATCAAATCACTACTGAAAAAGGAACTTATCAGGGGAAGCTGATAAAATAACAGAATCTTCTCATTTTTTCGGCCAGGTATTTTGCCTGGTCGATTTTTTTTGTTCAATTTATTTAAACATGTTACTTGGTTGACAATAGAAAAATAAGTCCAAATGATTTGTAAGAAAGCAAAGTTTTCTGTGTATTTCAGTGATAACCAAAAGATATGGCGAACAAGAAAAAATTACAGTAAATAGTGAAGAATTATTTCTTGAAAACTTTTACTTTACTTTGAACGAATTCAATGGCTTCGTTGTAAAAGTCATTTTGATATTTTTTTATAATGAAAAAGTAAAGCGAGCAAATAATTACCAATTGCACAAAAAGTTCTACAAAAAGATTTTTACATAGCCAGGCAATTCCTACTCCACATAAGGCAAGAATCAAACCTATTAGAAAACCAGGAACAATATTTTCGATTTGACTTTTGATGGTTACGTGAATTTCTTTTTTGACGGAATAAATAGAAAATAAATAAACCACAAAATTGATAAAAGCATAAGCACCCAGCATGATGAATATTCCCCATCTAAAACAAATAATGGCTGAGAGTAAAATGAGCCCTTTTTTTATGATTTCGAGCCGAAAAGTGATTTTTGATTTTCCTCTGGCATTTAAAACATTAATATTGAGTGTATAAAAAGGATTAAATAACGCAGCCAGGCACAGAATCTGAATATAAGGAACGGAAGGCAGCCATTTTGCTGAAAGCAGAACATAAATCAAAGAATAGGCAATTACAATAAAAGTAAATATCACAGGAATAGTCACCAAAGCAGTTCTTTTGATAACAACTTTAAAGATACGATTCAATCGTTCGATTTCCTCCTGAATTTGACTAAACATGGAATAAGTACTTCCCAATATTTGCTGAAAAGTGAAATTGACTGTTTCACTTAGTTTGTTGGCTTGAGAATAATATCCAACATCTTTTCTTTGGTAATATTTACCGAGAATGAAAACGTATAAATTATTAAAAATAACTGTCAGGATGGAAGAACCTAAAATATGAACGCTAAAACTCCAGAATTCTTTAATAACGGAAAAAGAAAATAGCCATTTAGGTTTCCATTTTACAAAGAAATGATACCCCATCATTCTAAAAAAATGAAAGGAAATTTGTTGAATCACCAATGCCCATACGCCAAATTTCAAAATAGCCAGTGTAACTCCGGCACTTCCACTTAAAAAAACGGAGAGAATATTGATTTTAGCTATGGATTTAAAATCCATTTCTTTCACTTTTTGTGTAAATGGAACCAGATAAAAAGCATTGAACAGCAAGGAAATAAAAATAACTCTTCCTATTTTGGTCAATTGTGGCTGATGAAAAAAGCGAGCAATAGCAGGTGACAGAAAATAAAGCAGCACATATAATGCGATGGAAATAAAAATGTTAAAATAAAAAATGGTATTAAAATCAATTTCAGAAGCGTCTTTTTTACGAATCAGTGCTTGCCCGAAACCGCTTTCTACTAACACAAATGACAGGGCAGCAAAAATCATAATCATTCCCATCAGTCCATAATCGTCAGGCGACAGCAAACGGGCTACGATGATGCCAATAATGACTTGAATGATTTGCTGTCCAAATCTGTCAATAGCACTCCAGGTAAGAGCATCGAGGGTTTTTTGTTTTAAATTATCACCCATTTGTTTTGACAATAAAGGTAAAATTTACTTGGTTTTCATCACATCGAATCCTTTGCCATAAACAGCAATGACAGACGATTGCGAAACAAAAGCATCAGGATCAACTTCTTTTACAATTCGGAAAATTTTTTGCGATTCATTTTTGCGAGCAATAACCGTCACTACTTTGACAGGTTGTTTGGAATACCAACCAGTACCTTCCAAAATGGTGGCGCCACGGTGAATTTCTTCATTGATTCGCGTAGCAATTTTATCATATTCTTTTGAAAAAATAAAAAACTGAACCGATTGTCGTACTCCATTAATGACCATATCAATAGAAAGATTAGCAATAGCCATGTTGGTTAAACCGTAAACTACTTTTTCCAGGCTTCCAAATGAGAAAAAATAAGAAGAACAGATAATTAAAACATCGCAATACAGCAACACTCTTCCCAATGTGATATTTCGATACTTATTTACAATTTTTGCAATAATGTCTGTTCCGCCTGAACTGCCATTGTTGAGAAAAACTATTCCCAATCCTGTTCCCGAAATTAAGCCACCAAGCACACAAGCCATAAAATTATCGTTAGGAGCAACAAAAGTGCCAGTTTTAGCTTGTGGAATGACAGCAAAAAATAGCGTGATAGCAATGACGCCATAAATAGTGCGTACACTAAATTTAAAGCCAATGATTTTTAATGCCGCAATAAGCAAAATTAAATTAATGCTGAAATAAGTCAGAAAAATTGGAATTCCTGTAGCATAATAAACAATCGCACCAATACCAGTGACGCCGCCACCAGTGATTTGATGTGGCAATAAAAAACCTTTCCACGCAAAAGCATACATCAATAATCCGAAAGTAATCAGAACATATTCTCGAATAGTAATCCAATTTTTTTTAGTGATGGATTTGATGTTCATATTCTTTTTGCTAAAGAAAGGCTTACTTTTTAAAAAACAATATTGACAATTTTGCCTGGAACAATGATTACTTTTTTGGGTGTTTTTCCTACCAGCAATTTAATGGTTTGAGGATGTTCCAATGCAACTTTTTCAATTTCTTTTGTTTCCATATTTGCAGGCAACTCCAGCGTAAAGCGTACTTTCCCATTAAAAGAAATGGGATACTTTACCTTATTTTCTGCCAAATAATTTTCATTCCACGTTGGGAAAGAAGCATTAAAAATGGTTCCTTTATTTCCCATCGCATGATAAAGTTCTTCTGCAATATGTGGAGCAAAAGGCGCCAACAAAATAACCAACGGTTCCAATATTTCTTTTTTATGACAATTTAAGGCTGTCAGTTCATTCACACAAATCATAAATGCTGAAACAGCAGTATTGTACGAAAAATTTTCAATATCAAAAGTAACTTTTTTGATGGTTTTGTGAAGCGTTTTTAATTCTTCTAAAGAGGCAGTTTCTTGTGTCACCAAAAATTGTTCTTCTTTGTAAAACAAGTTCCATAATTTCTTCAGGAAACGATATACACCATCAATCCCTTTCGTGTCCCATGGTTTAGACTGTTCAATCGGACCCAAAAACATTTCATACAGTCGCAATGTGTCAGCACCATATTTTTCAATAATATCGTCAGGATTGACCACATTGTACATTGATTTAGACATTTTTTCAATTGCCCAGCCGCAGATATATTTGCCATCTTCCAAAATAAATTCAGCATTTTTATATTCAGGATTCCAGTTCCTGAATTTTTCTATGTCGAGTATATCATTGTCCACCAAATTGATATCTACATGAATAGGAGTTGTATCATATTGATCTTTAAGATGATAAGAAACAAATGTATTGGTGTCCTTAATTCGATAGACAAAATTACTTCTTCCCAAAATCATTCCCTGATTAATCAATTTCTTGAAAGGTTCTTCTTCGCAAACAACACCAATGTCGAATAAAAATTTATTCCAGTATCGGCTATAAATCAAATGACCAGTAGCATGTTCAGTTCCACCAAGATATAAATCCACGTCTCGCCAGTATTCATCTGCTTCACGACTTACCAATGCTTCATCATTGTGAGGATCCATATATCTCAAATAATAAGCAGAAGAGCCTGCAAAACCGGGCATGGTATAAACTTCCAGCGGATAACCTTCTTTTGTTTTCCAATTTTTGGCTCTTGCCAAGGGTGGCTCACCATTTTCAGTAGGAAGATATTTATCAATTTCGGGAAGAACCAATGGAAGCTCTTTTTCGTCCAGCACGTAAGGCATGCCGTCTTTATAATAAACAGGGAAGGGTTCGCCCCAATATCGTTGACGACTGAAAATAGCGTCACGAATGCGATAATTTACTTTTACATGACCAATTCCTGTTTCTGTAATATATTTGTTTATTTTTTCAATAGCTTCAGGTACAGGAAGTCCGTTCAAAAATTCTGAATTTATCATAATTCCTTCTTTGGCATCAAAGCTTTCATTGCTGACATCGCAACCTTCAATCAGAGGAATTATTGGCAAATTAAAATGTTTTGCAAAAGCATAGTCACGACTGTCATGAGCAGGAACAGCCATAATAGCGCCGGTGCCATAACCAGCAAGAACATAATCGGAAATCCAGATGGGAATTTCTTTTCCAGTAATGGGATGAATAGCATAAGAGCCTGTAAAAACACCAGTTACTTGTCTATCGGCAATTCTTTCTCGCTCGGTTCTTTTTTTTGTTGCCTCTAAATATTCTTCTACTTCTTTGCTTTGTTCAGGTGTAGTGCAGATTTTAACCAGCTCACTTTCAGGAGCAAGTACCATAAAAGTTACGCCAAAAATTGTATCAGGTCGGGTGGTAAATACATCGAAACTTACATTTTTCCCTTTAATGGTAAAGCGAAGTTCGGCTCCTTCACTTCTTCCAATCCAGTTTCGTTGAGTTTCTTTCAATGATTCAGACCAATCAATTTGTTCCAAACCGTCCAGTAAACGTTGAGCATAAGCTGAAACACGTAAACACCATTGACGCATCACGCGTTGTTCCACCGGATAACCACCTCGAATGGAAACGCCTTCACTCACCTCATCATTGGCTAAAACAGTCCCTAAAGCTGGACACCAGTTTACTTTCGTATCGGCAAGGTAAGCAATGCGATAATTCAGTAAAATTTCCTGTTGAGCTTTTTCACTCATTGCTTTCCATTCATTAGCAGTAAAATTCAATACTTTCGTACCAACAGCAGTTAGATTTTCAGTACCATATTTTTCAAAATGTTCAACCAGCAAAGTGATGGGTTGGGCTTTTTGTAATTTTTCGTCGTAATAATGTTTAAACATTTGAATAAAAGCCCATTGTGTCCATTTGTAATAATCTGGATCACAGGTGCGAATTTCGCGGCTCCAATCGTAGCAAAAACCGATTTTATTGAGTTGTTCCCGATAACGTTCAATATTTTTCTTCGTTGTAATGGCTGGATGTTGTCCTGTTTGAATAGCATACTGTTCAGCAGGTAATCCAAAAGCATCAAACCCCATCGGATGAAGTACATTAAATCCCTTCATTCTTTTATAACGGCTGTAAATGTCAGAAGCAATATAACCAAGCGGATGTCCTACATGAAGACCTGCTCCCGAAGGATAAGGGAACATATCCAATACGTAATATTTAGGTTTAGATAATTCTATTTCAGTTTTGTAAATGTTATTTTCGTTCCAGTAATTTTGCCACTTTACCTCAATTTCCTTAAAATTATATTCCATAATAAATTGAAAATTATTAATTTAAGTTTTTTTCTCCTAAATCTTTAGATTCAAATTAGTTTAAATTTGCAAAGTTAATTAATTTCAATCAATAAATGAAGGAGGATTCTTAGGTAGGTAACACTTCGTTAAAAAAATTATAATAAAGCTGCCTTAGTTCCGAAATTCAGTAGTTTTTTGATAAGGTGATGATTTTTTAGGGTTTTTAGTTTGATACCGAAATCCTGAATAAACTGGTTTAATAAAAATGCGTTGTGATACAGTGCTTTGTATTTTACAGTCAGCTATTGAAAATGGTTTATCACCTTTATTAATATGATTCAAATGAATAATTTTTGTGATATTGACTATTGCAAGGGATGCATTGAAGTGAGAATAGAATTTATCCAAATCTCTTGCCTGAGAATGATTTAGTCCGATAGACTTGCTTTACATCTCTGAAATTGGATTTCATTTAAAAAACGATAGTGATAATATGCTAAGGATTTAAGGATAAAAATATTAAATGATTATCCGCAAAGTATCCTACTTTAAGAGGGATAAATTAGGGCATATTTTT
>DAOOVG010000088.1:0-7055 GCA_035369865.1 Paludibacteraceae bacterium
CACCGATTTCAAGTCAAGAATTTACAATAGGAATTCATGCGGATAATCATAAAAGATTTTGAGTTATTTTATAAATTTCTGTTCAAGTTTTTAAAACAAAAAAAGCAGTTTTTTAAATAAAAATCAATATATTTGCAAAACAAATATTTCTTTTTTTGAAAAGATTTATTGATCAATATAAGAGAATGAAAAAAACAAATTTTCAATATTTTTTTGTTTTTTGTAGCTTATTAAGAAAATTAGCAGTTAAAATTTTGAAAACCAATATATAATCCGTACAAGATATATTGGTTTTTTTATTTTCATGTTTTAAATGTTTCTATAATAAGGTTTGAAAATTGGTAAATATTAAAAAATCGACTTGCAATAATGAGCATTAAAAGTTTAGTTTCCATAACCGATTATAGCAAGGAAGACATTCTGGAAATCCTATCCTCAGCAGAAGAATTTGAGAAACATCCCAATCAAGGGGTTTTGAAAGGGAAAGTAATTGCCACTTTGTTTTTTGAACCTTCCACCAGAACAAGACTTAGTTTTGAAACAGCAGTAGTACGGTTGGGAGGTTCTGTTATCGGCTTTTCTGATGTGGCAACCAGTAGTCTATCAAAAGGTGAGTCATTACATGATACTATTCGTATTGTAAGCAATTACGCCGATGCAATTGTGATGCGTCATCCTTATGAGGGTGCGGCACGTTATGCTGCAGAAATTTCTCCAGTTCCAATCATCAATGCTGGTGATGGAGCCAATCAACATCCTTCACAAACATTGCTCGACCTGTATTCAATTTTAAAAACACAAGGAACACTAGAAAATTTAAATATTTGTATAGTAGGCGATTTAAAATATGGAAGAACAGTTCATTCGCTGATAATGGCAATGTCGCATTTTCATCCAACATTTACTTTTATTGCTCCAGAAGAATTGCGAATACCTTATGAATTTAAGATTTTTTGTGATAAAAATAATATTTCTTATACTGAATTATATGAATTAAGCGATAATTTTAATGAAGCAGACATTTTATACATGACGCGAGTTCAAAAAGAACGTTTTCAGGATTTAATGGAATATGAGCGGGTAAAAAATGTATATATGTTGAAAAATTCAATGCTTGAGAATACAAAACCAAATTTACGCATTCTTCATCCATTGCCTCGGGTGTTTGAAATTGATCCAGAGGTAGATAAAAATGAAAAAGCTTATTATTTTCAGCAGGCAAAAAATGGTTTGTATGTTCGGCAAGCTATTATTAATAAAGTGCTTTCTTCTTGATAATGAATTGATTACAATTTTAATACAAAATAAGAAAATTTTTTTTATCACTCTTCTCAATTATATATTGTTTACTTTGATTAGATGTTATGGAAAAAGAGTTAAAAGTTGCAGCTTTGCGAAATGGTACCGTTATAGATCATATACCGGTAGATAAATTGTATAAAGTAGTTTTTTTGTTACATCTGGATAGGTGTGAAAATCAAATCACTATTGGCAACAATCTCGATAGTGTTAAAATGGGAAAAAAAGGGATTATCAAAATTGCCGGAAAATTTTTTGCTGAGGATGAAACCAATAAAATTGCTCTGATAGCACCGAATGCCAATATTAATATTATTAAAGATGCCCAAGTAATTGAAAAAAGAGCTCTAAGCTTACCAAATGAAATTCATGATATTATCCAGTGCAATAACCCTAATTGTATCACCAATCATCAAAATGTACCTACCTTTTTTTATGTTTTGAAAGAAGCAGAAGGCACTTTTCTTAAATGTCACTATTGTGAAAGGATAATTTCTCAAGAAGAAGTCAGAATAAAATAAATTTTGAAAAACGAGAAATGTTTAAATTGCTAATTTTTAATTAATTTAATTATTTAGTTGAATCATATGTCAAAAATAAGTTGGAAACCTGTCAATATGGTATATCCTTTACCAGCGGCTCTTATTTCGTGTGGGAATAGCCCTGACGAATATAATTTAATGACAGTAAGCTGGGTAGGAACTATTTGTTCAAATCCGCCGATGTGTTATATTTCCGTTCGTCCTGAACGGCACTCCCATTCAATCATTAAAAAAAACATGGAATTTGTTATTAATCTTACTAATGAAGAGCTTGCTTATGCTACTGATTGGTGCGGTGTAAAAAGTGGAAAGGATTATAATAAATTTAAAGAGATGAACCTTACTCCTTTGAAAGGTGAAAAAGTAAATGCTCCCATTGTTGAAGAATCGCCCTTAAACATTGAATGCAAGGTAAAAGAAATTATTTCTTTAGGTTCTCATGATATGTTTATTTCCGAAGTAGTTAATATTCAGGTCGATAATAAATATTTTGATTTAAAAACTCATTCTTTTCATTTGGAAAAGGCAAAATTAATTGCCAATCTAAATAGTCATTACTATAAATTAGGAGAAGAAATTGGAAAAATTGGTTGGACAATCAAAGAAAAGGAACATAAATAATTATTTATCAAAAAATTAAAAAATATTTAAATAAAAGAGCAATTCTATTTTGTAAATAAATTGGTTAGTTTTTAAATCATTAATATAAGAGAAAAATGAAAAGAGACCAAATAATTTTTGATATTATTGAGCAAGAAAAACAACGACAGTTAAAAGGAATTGAATTGATTGCTTCTGAAAATTTTGTGAGCGATCAGGTATTACAGGCAATGGGCTCTGTTTTGACTAATAAGTATGCGGAAGGTTATCCGGGCAAACGATATTATGGCGGTTGCGAAATAATAGATGAGAGTGAACAACTTGCCATTGAACGTTTAAAGAAACTTTTTGATGCAGAATGGGTAAACGTGCAGCCTCATTCCGGTTCACAAGCCAATCAGGCAGTTTATTTTGCCTGTTTGAAACCAGGTGATAAAATTTTGGGATTGAATTTGTCACATGGCGGACATTTGACGCATGGTTCCCCAGTGAATATTTCAGGGATTCTATATCAACCACTTGAGTACAATGTGGATGCAGAAACAGGGAGAGTTGATTATGACCAGATGGAAGAAGTTGCTTTGCGTGAACGCCCAAAATTAATTATTGGTGGTGCTTCCGCTTATTCGCGTGAATGGGATTATAAACGAATGAGAGAAATTGCAGATAAAATTGGAGCTTTGTTAATGATAGATATGGCTCATCCAGCGGGCTTAATTGCAACTGGTTTACTTCAAAATCCTTTAAAATGGGCACACATCGTCACTTCTACTACTCATAAAACTTTGAGAGGTCCTCGTGGAGGAATTATTTTGATGGGTAAAGATTTTCCCAATCCTTGGGGCAAGACTACACCAAAAGGCGAGATAAAAATGATGTCTTCTTTGTTAGATTCGGCTGTTTTCCCCGGTGTTCAAGGTGGTCCACTGGAACATGTTATTGCTGCGAAAGCCGTTGCTTTTGAAGAAGCTTTGCAACCAGAATTCAAACAGTATCAACTTCAAATAAAAAAGAATGCGGAGACATTAGCTAATGAGCTTATTTCCAGAGGTTTCTCTATTGTTTCTGGAGGAACGGACAATCATTGTATGCTGGTAGATTTACGCTCAAAATATCCTAATTTAACCGGAAAAATAGCAGAAAACACTCTCGTAGAAGCTGATATTACCGTCAATAAAAATATGGTGCCTTTTGATTCCCGTACTCCTTTTCAGACTTCTGGAATTCGACTGGGAACACCAGCTATTACTACTCGTGGGGCTAAGGAAGATTTAATGATAGAAATTGCCGAAATGATAGAAACAGTATTGGATAATATTGACAATAAGAAAATTATTTCGTCGGTAAAAGAACATGTCAATAAAACTATGAGCAATTATCCGTTGTTTGCTTATTAGAAAATAATTTAAGTCCTTTTTTCACAAAGAAAAGGCAATGATTTGGTGAGATGAAAATTAATATTTAGCATGATTCAACGATGAATGTAAAAGGGAAAATTGCAGTAATTGGTGGCGGAAGCTGGGCAACTGCCATTGCAAAAATTGTTCTTACAAATGAAGACACAATTAATTGGTACATGCGTCGTCAAGAACAAATTGATGAATTTATTCGTTTGAGCAAAAATCCATCTTATCTCACAGGGGTTAAGTTTGATACAGAACGAATTAATTTTACGAATGATATTAACAAAGTGGTGCGTTCTTCTGATGTGCTCATTTTTGCCACACCTTCACCTTTCTTAAAACAACATTTAAAAAAATTAAGGGTTAAATTAAATAAAAAATTTATTGTTTCAGCTATTAAAGGAATTGTACCCGATGAAAATCTAATTGTTACAGAATATTTTCAGCAATTTTATGGAATTTTACCTGAAAATTTAGCTGTATTAGCAGGTCCATGTCATGCTGAAGAAATTGCTCTTGAAAGATTATCTTATTTGACTATTGCTTGTACTTCTCGTGAAAAAGCCAGAATACTTGCCAATCGTTTGGCTACAAATTTTGTTAAAACTTCTATTAGCGATGATGTAATAGGCATTGAATATGCTTCGGTTATGAAAAATATTTATGCAGTAGCCGCAGGTATATGTCATGGATTAAAATACGGTGATAATTTTCAGGCGGTGTTACTTTCAAATGCCATTCATGAAATGAGTCGTTTCTGCAATGCTATGAATCCTATTCATCGCGATATTAATGAATCGGCTTATCTGGGTGATTTATTGGTGACAGCTTATTCCAAGTTTAGCAGAAATCGCCTATTTGGTACTATGATTGGGAAGGGATATTCTGTGAAAACTGCCCAAATGGAAATGGAAATGATTGCAGAAGGTTATTATGCCGTGAAATGTATTCACGAAATCAATGAAAATTATCAGATCAATATGCCCATTGTGGATGCGGTTTACCAAATTTTATATAATAAAAGTTCACCTATCCTTGAAATACGGAAACTTACCGACGAATTAAATTGAAAAAATCAAAGGTAAATTTTCAGATTATTTTTTTAATTACTCATACCTTTCAAAAAATAAAATAGAAAATGGATAATATCAAACTTTCAATTGACAATGCATTTGTCACTGCAGAAAAAATAATAGAATATCAGGAACGTGTTAATGAATGTATGGTAGCTTTGCATAACCACACAGGAAAAGGAAGCGATTTTCTTGGTTGGTTGCATTTACCTTCAACTATTGAAGATACATTGTTAAAAGACATTGAAGATACAGCAAAAAATTTAAGAGAACATTGCGAAATAGTAGTGATGATTGGTATTGGAGGAAGTTATTTAGGTGCAAAAGCCGTTATTGATGCACTTTCAAACAGTTTTGAATGGTTGCAACCAAAATATAAATCACCATTAATTGTTTTTGCAGGACACAATATTTGTGAAGATTATCTTTATGAACTTCAGGAACTTCTCAAGAATAAAAAATTTGGCATTATTTGTATTTCAAAATCAGGTACTACAACTGAACCTGCCTTAGCTTTTCGTCTTTTAAAAACTCAATTAGAAGAACAGCAAGGAAAAAAAGAAGCACAAAAATTAATTATTGCTATTACCGACAAATCAAAAGGTGCACTTCGCAAACTTGCAGAACAAGAAGGATATAAAACATTTGTCATTCCTGATGATGTTGGAGGAAGATTTTCAGTTCTTACTCCTGTAGGTTTACTTCCAATAGCTGTTGCGGGCTTCAATATACGACAACTAATAGCAGGAGCCGCTCAAATGGAGAAAATTTGCGATATAGATGTTCCTTTTGGAGAAAATCCTGCTGCTCAATATGCCGTTGTAAGAAATGAACTTTATAAAATGGGGAAAAAGATTGAAATCCTGGTTAATTATCATCCGAAATTACATTATATTTCTGAGTGGTGGAAACAACTTTATGGTGAAAGCGAAGGAAAGGAAAATAAAGGTATTTTCCCCGCAGCAGTTGATTTTACTACCGATTTACATTCAATGGGTCAGTGGATACAAGAAGGAGAACGAATTATCTTCGAAACAGTAATTTCAATTAAGGAACCTAATTATTTGAAAATTTTTCCTTATGACAAAGATAATTTAGATGGTTTGAATTTTCTTGCTGGCAAAAGAATCGATGAAGTAAACAAAATGGCTGAATTAGGTACTTTGATTGCTCATATTGATGGAGGAGTTCCCAATATTAAAATTGAAATTCCGAAATTGAATGAATATTATTTGGGTGAGTTGATTTATTTTTTTGAAAAAGCATGTGGCATTAGCGGTTATCTTTTAGGTGTTAATCCTTTCGATCAGCCTGGTGTAGAAGCATACAAGAAAAATATGTTTGCTTTGCTTGGGAAACCTGGCTATGAAGAACAAACCAAAGCTATTCAGGCAAGATTAAAAAAATAAGCATTTTTAAAGGTGCGAAATACAAGAATTTGATTGATAGCGAGTAGAGACATTCTGTGAAATGTCTCTACTCGCTTAATGACAAATTGTGTTAAACAATTTTTCCGGAAATTTTTTCCTACAAAAAGATTTATGTAATTTTGTGGTGAAAATGAAATGAAAATCCGCGGTTTTTATTCCATTACTTTCATTATTATAAATGGGGTGCCTTAATATTTCGGGCTGAGATCATACCCTTTGAACCTGCACGGGTAATTCCGTGAAGGGAAAAAGAAAAATCATCCGTATTTTTATTAGGCTCTCAAAACAATTTATTAATCTTTTAATTATAATTTGTTATGAGAATGAGAAAAACTTTTTTGTTGACAGCTTTTGTGCTGTTTTTTGCTATGACAGCAACTGGACAACACTTTATTAAAGGTAAAGTGCTTGATGAAAATCAACATCCTCTTGAAGGAGCTAATGTTTTTATTAAAAGCGAAGGAATTGGAAAAATTACCGACAAAAATGGAGAATTCTTTTTTGAAAATCTTTCTAGAAAAAGTTACCAGTTAGATGTTTCCTATGTTGGTTTTGAAACATTGAAAGTAACAACTCAGGTTGACCGTGAAATAATAATAACTTTAAAATCTAAGGATTATTTAATGGATGAAATTATTATTACTTCTTTACGTGCCAACGAACGTTCGGCTGTTGCTTACAGCGAAGTAAAAAAAGAAGAAATTGAAA
>DAOOVG010000089.1:0-6919 GCA_035369865.1 Paludibacteraceae bacterium
TTTCATATACGGAGGTGGTTTACACACCGAATTTAAAATTATCGACTTAAACGATAATTTTGCCAATGGTTATTTGAGTCTGAAATTGGATGGAGGATATAATGTAATAGCTCATTATAAATACGCACCTTTCAAAGGGAATGTAATGTATTTAAAACTTTCTTTGAATCTTGGTTTAGGAATTTTTTAATATATTCTAAATTTTTTAAAGATTCTGCTTTTCAGCCATTCTGTTTTCTTGTACATTTGTTGTTAATGTTTTCAAGACCTCCTTGCTTATAAATTTTTTGAAATCTCTCTATATTTCCGATACTTCGTATGGTCCGGCGCTGCCTACAATTGTGTGTAGATGATTGCTCATTAAAACCCATGCGTAAATAATCAGTCCTTTTTCTTTTTGACAGTAAGTTAAAGAATCAAGTATGATGGTATTTATATTTTGTACGTGTGAAAATATCCACCCATCCACAATGATATCTGTCACAAAACATACTTCTACTAAAATTCAGTTTGGAATATTCATCGAACAAAAACAATGTTTTTATTTATATAAATTCTAATTTATAAATACACAAACAATTCAGTAATTTTGAAAACTGAATTATGGGAAGAAAAACATTAAAAGTTCAAGGTTATGCTCCAGAAGCAGATAAATAGAAGAGAAAAGAATCTAAGGAAACATTAAAAAACTTCAGAAAGAACCTGAAAGTACTGTTGTTCTTTTTGAAGATGAGATTAGTCTCAGTAATACAACTACGTTTTCTTCCCATTGGTATCGACCCGTGATACCATAAACAAAGTAAAAGAGAGTGTCAAACAGTTTTTGGAAGTCTTAATATTAGGACAGGTCAAATGGTAATAAATTGCATTAAAAGAAAAGATAAAAAAATTGATAGAAGAAAATGGTATATTTAATTTTCTTTTTTAAATTTGCACTTAATATAAAAGATAAAAAAAAATTATTTTAAAATCATATTTCAAAAATTTAAATTACATTTATTAAACATGAAAACAACCATTAAAGTTTTATTATCACTTTCTGCTATTTTTTTAGCTTATTTATGTGTGATGAGTATTCTTACTCCTATCAATTTTGAGAAGATAAGGGCTCAAAGGGAGAGAGATGTAATTCAACGGTTAATAGAAATTCGTAAAGCTGAAGTTGAATTTAAAGAACAAAATGGAAGATATACGGCGAGTTTTGATACTTTGATAAATTTTCTAAAGACAGCAAAGAAGAAAATTGTATTAAAAGAAGGTTTCCTTACTGATGAACAACTGGAAGCAGGCTTAACAGAGGAAAAAGCAGCTCAAATTGTTCGTCGAGGCAATAAACAGGAAATTGAAAAATATGGTTTGCAAAATTTTCGTCGGGATACAATAAAGGTGGATCTTTTAGAAGAGGTATTTCCTAATTATACCCGTCAAACCATCGATCAAATATGTTATATACCTTATTCTCAAGGGAAAAAATTTGAATTAAGAGTAAACAATAATTATATAAATAAATCGGGAATTAGAATTCCTCTATTTGAAGCATGTGCGCCTTATGAAACTTATTTACATGATTTAGATCAACAAGAATTGCTCAACTTAATTGATCGTACTAAAAAATTAAACAAATATCCTGGTTTAAAGGTAGGTTCTATTGTTGAGCCGAACAATAATGCTGGGAACTGGGAATAATTTCTCAGCTACAAACATACATCATGCTTTCTGAAAACGTATCTTCTCAAGATAAATTTTTTAAGCAGAGTAATTCATATAGTTTATCCATTCGGCTTTTACCGAATGGATTTTCTTTCTTTGTTTATGATGATCAAAAACGTTTGATTTCGTCGAAAAATATAAAAGCTCCTCTTTTTGTCATGAACAAAGAGGAGTTGATTCCTCTTTTGCTGAAAGAACCGGAAACGCAGCTTTCTTATCAAAATGTTAAATTAACTTATGAATCAAATCGTTATTCTGTTGTTCCTCAAATGATTTTTAAAAAGGAAGAGGCTGAGTGTTTGTTTTACTTCCATCATAAAAAAGAAAAAAATGAAATAGTGTTATCTAATCCGATTGCCTCTTTTGAAGCTGTAAACATTTTTTCTGTGCTGAGCATTATATATGAAGTTTTTGAACAATTTTTCCCAAAGTTGAATATTGAACATCATATTACCCGATTTTTAATTAATTTACAAGTCTATACAAATAAGGAGGAAAATTTGAATGTGTGTCTTCGAGAGCATTTAATGGACGTAGTTGCTATTGAAAACAATCGGTTGATGTTAATAAATAGTTTTGTATTTCAAACTCCTGAAGACTTTGTTTATTATCTATTGCGGGTAATAGAAGAACTTTCTTTTGATATTGATAGTTGTAAAATAAGATTGTTCAATTATGAAAAATATCATTCAAAATTATATAATTTAACACAAAAATATATGAAGCATTGTGAAATTATAGAGAAAAAGAGGGAATAAATATGAGAATTATCAGTGGAAAATATAAAGGCAGAAAAATTTATGCACCGATAAATATTTCAGCGCGACCCACTACTGATTTTGCAAAAGAAGGCTTGTTCGATTTATTGATAAATAGAATTGATTTGGAAGGAATTGATGTGCTGGATTTGTTTGCGGGAACCGGAAGTATTGGATTTGAATTTGTTTCGCGTGGCTGCAATAAGGTAGTGAGCATTGAAACAGATAAGAATCAATGTACTTTTATTAGAAAAGTTGTCAGTGATTTGAAAATTGATAATCTTTTTCTTTTCAGAGCTGATGTTTTCAAATATATTGCCTCTACCCACACACAGTATGATATGATTTTTGCTGATCCTCCTTATTTACTGAAAAATATTGCTGAAATTCCCGATCTTATTTTTTCTTATCATTTGCTAAAACCCAATGGGATTTTCGTGCTTGAACATTCGGCAAAATACAATTTTCAACAGCATCCTCATTTTGTAGAACAACGAAGCTACGGAAAAGTAAATTTTACTTTCTTTAAAGAAAATCCTTCAAAAAAGATTTTTTGATTTTTTCTATTACCATTTTTGGTTATATCTGCTTGATTTTCTGTTTGTTACTAAAATAGACAAAGGAATTAAGGGAAGCAAAAGATCAAAAATAAGCAGCGTAAGAAAATATTGACGTTCTTTAAAATGTCGGGCTGAACGATTTATAATACTAATTTGAATTGCATATCGAATCAAAAATAGAAAAACAGCAAAAATTTTTGTAATATTATTTCCAACAATACAAGTAACAATCAATAAGATATAAAACAAACCACGTGTCAAAGGTTCTAACATTAATCTCCATTTACTTTTTTTAGTATAAGCCGATGATACAGAGAGATGCCGCCTTTTTTGCTGATACCAGCTTTTGAAAGTAGTTTTGGGTTGAGACCAGGTAATACTTTCAGGAGAAATTTCCACACGAGTGTTCTTTTTATTAGCAGCCCGGTTTACAATCAGATCATCGTCGCCAGCAAGAAGATTTAAACTGGAAGCAAAGCCATTCTGATCAAAAAAAGTTTGCTTCCTATATGCCAGATTTCTACCTACTCCCATATAAGGTTTCCCTGCCAATGCCATGCCCATATATTGCAAACCAATAAATAACGTATCGTAAGTAATCAATTGATTGAGAAAACCTTTTTGAGAGGAATAACCACTGTATCCTAAAACAAATTCAATATCAGGTAAGAAGTTTCGTACCATTAATTTTATCCACTTGTCGCTTGCTGGTACGCAGTCGGCATCAGTAAAGAGAAGCAAATCATTTTTAGCTGCTTTTATACCTAAAGTAAGTCCTAATTTTTTCGTACTTAAATTTTGAGCTTCTTGTGGAACAAAAGTGGTTCGTAAGTTGGAATATTTCTTACTGAATGCTCCTAACAAAATGTCAGTATCATCAACAGAGCCATCATTAATGACGATAACTTCAAAATCAGGATAATCCTGTTCTAAAATGGCAGGCAAAAATTTGCTTAAATTTTCTGCTTCATTTTTTGCACAAATAATTACCGAAACGGGCGGCTGTTCTTTGAGAAAAGATATTTTATGATGTTGAATTTTTTTTCTGTAATGAATAACGCCATTGATATAGTGGAAATAAAAATAAATCTGATAAATAAAAGTTAATAATAGTCCACCTAAAAAATATAATTCAGCCCGAGAAAAATAAATGTTAAATATTTCCATTGAAAAAACATTACAGAATAAATAGATTTATTGGGTAATCATTGTTTATTAATATCTTAATTATCTTCCAGCAAAAGTTGATCGGAAGTATAAGTTTTTGGTAAAGGTCGCAAATTATATTGTGAAGCCATGCTTTCACCATAAGCACCAGCAGAACGCAAAGCAATTAAATCACCTCTTCTGGCTTGATTCATAGGATAATTTTTTGCAAAAACATCGGACGATTCGCAAATCGGTCCCACCACATCGTATTCTTCTTCCGGTAAATCGGAAGTAAGATTTTCAATGCGATGATAAGCTTGATACAACGCCGGACGAATTAAATCGGTAAAGCCAGCATCCAAAATAGCAAACTTTTTTGTAGCTCCTTTTTTTACAAAAATTACTCTTGAAATCAAACTGCCACAATGAGCAACAATGGATCTTCCCAATTCAAAATGGAGAATTTGTTGAGGCTGCAATAGCAAATGTTGCCGAAATACATTGAAATAACTTTCAAAGTCGGGAATGGGGAAATGGTTGGGGTGTTCGTAATTAACACCTAATCCACCGCCAACATTTACATGCTCGAGAATGATTCTTCTTGCAAAAAAATATTGCTGAATTTCATTGATTCTTACACATAAGCTTTTAAAAGAACTCATATCGGTTATTTGAGAGCCAATGTGTGCGTGGACACCAATGAGTTTTAAATTTTTCAGTTTAGGAAGCAAATTCATTACTTCGTCCAGATCGGAAAGATTTATGCCAAATTTATTTTCTTCCAATCCCGTGGTAATATAGTGATGGGTATGAGGATTGATGTTTGGATTGAGACGCAAAGCAATGTTCGTAACTTTTCCTTTTACTTTGGCTAACTGGTTAATTACTTCAAGCTCGGGAATAGATTCTACATTGAAACAAAAAATGTCTTTGTCCAAAGCAAGATTTATTTCCCAATCTGTTTTTCCAACACCAGCAAAAACAATTTTTGAAACAGGAATACCTGCTTTTATTGCAGCATTTATTTCTCCTCCGCTTACACAGTCTGCTCCAAATCCTGCATCTTTTATTTCGTGAAGTAAAGTTGGATTAGCATTGGCTTTTATGGCATAATGAACAATATAATTACTTTTTTGAATCTGCTTGTTCACTTCCTGTAAAGTTTTGCGTAGAATATCCAGATCGTAATAATAAAACGGAGTCTGTAATTTTGAAAATTTTTCTATGGGATATTGTGCTTTGATCATAATTTTTTAAAAGAAAGAGCCAATACTTTTTGCATCAATATTACCTTTTTAGTTGAAAAGAGCATTACTTAAAGCGTTCAGTGCTTTTCCCTTATCTTCTTTTTTAATGAGAAAAGAAATATTGTAATTACTACCTCCATAAGAAATCATTCGAATAGGAATATCAGTCAAGGCACCAACCACTTTTGCCTGAAAACCAACATTTTCATAAAACAAATCACCTACCACACAAACAATAACCATATCCTTATCTACGGAAACAGTTCCTAACTTTTTTAAGTCGTTTACAATTTCTTCTAAATATTTTGTATTGTCAATTGTTACAGAAACACCAACTTCTGAAGTAGTAATCATGTCAATTGGTGTTTTATATGATTCGAAAATTTCAAACACTTTTCGCAAAAAACCATATGCTAAGAGCATTCTTCCTGATTTGATTTTAATGGCTGTGATACCATCTTTTGCTGCAACTGCTTCAATTTTACCTTTATTTATTTGTGTTGAAATAAGAGTACCTGGAGCTTCAGGCTGTAATGTATTGAGTAAACGCACAGGAATATTGGCAAGTTTTGCAGGCAGAATGCACGTTGGATGCAGAATTTTAGCTCCAAAATAAGCTAATTCTGCTGCTTCTTCAAAATTAAGCATTGGAATAGCTTTAGTATTTTTTACATAACGTGGGTCGTTGTTATGCAAACCATCAATATCTGTCCATATTTGAATTTCTTTCGCTCCAACGACTGCACCAATTAATGAAGCAGTATAATCACTTCCACCACGTTGTAAATTATCAATTTCTCCATAACAATTACGGCAAATAAAGCCTTGCGTGAGGTAAATTTTGAAACCTGGATTAGCTTTCAATAATTCCAGTAAATGCATTTTGATGTATTCGATATCAGGTTCACCATTTTTGTCCAATCGCATAAAATTCAGAGCGGGCAAAAGAATGCTATTTTCTCCAATTTCTTCCAGATAAAGTTGAAATAAGTTAGTAGAAAGTAATTCACCTTGTGCCACTACAGCCTTTTCTTCAAATAAAGTAAAAACGGCATTAGCAAATGAACGCAAATAATCAAAATGGGATTTAAGAATATCTTTTGCTTCTGATTTTTTCTTTTCGGTTTGATATAATTCTTCAACAACATCAAAATATTTATTTTCCAGAGCAATAATATGTTCCAATGCTCCATCCACATTATTTTTGTAAAAATAATCTGCAATTTCCAACAGACTATTGGTAGTTCCCGACATGGCTGACAATACCACAATTTTCTGTTCGTCATTTGAGATGAGCTCTGCCACTTTTTTCATTCGTTCAGCCGAGCCCACAGAAGTACCACCAAATTTTAAAACTTTCATTTGATAATTTGTTTAAAAATTATGTATCAATAAGTTATAATTCAATTAAAAATAATTGCATGAATGTTAAAATTACTTGCAAAATTACATGAAAATCCAAGTATTTCCAAACGCGTGAAAATAAAAATCAAGG
>DAOOVG010000090.1:0-6895 GCA_035369865.1 Paludibacteraceae bacterium
CGGTAAATTCAGGATTTGCTTGTGTATGAGAGTTCAAAAACGACAGAAATTTTTACATACAGGACCACCAAAGGATTTGAACAAAAAATCCGATGGATATATGAGATGTTTAAATTGATTAACAAATTGGATATGAGCAACAAGATAAAATTTGAGGCGAAAACATTTTTTATTAAAAATCAATAAAATAAAAAATATATTGTTGACATGGATGTAAAATAAGTGAAACGGTTTCGTACTTGCAGAGGAGTTAAGGGCACGTGTAAAAAACGAAACATCAGACAATTTGCTAACGATAAAATAAATAACCAACGTAAAAATAGCACATTTGCAAACCCCACTATTTGACCAGCAAACTAAAGTTTATAAAAGAGCTGTTTTCTTGGCGACGCATTTGGAGCATCATAAACATTAAGTTATGGCAACAAATAAACACGCAACAATAAGATATCATGCTTTAGACCAATGTTTTAGTAATTTTGGACGAAATTTCTTCATCGAGGATTTAATTGATGCTTGCAACGATGCTATTTTTGAATATACCGGGACATCAGAAGGCATAAAGCGAAGACAAATTTTCGAAGACATTAAGTTCATGGAAAGTGAACAAGGGTGGTCGATTCCTCTCGAAAGAGTTCGATATGGGAAAAGAGTTTACTATCGCTATTCCGATAAAAATTTTTCAATCAAGAATCAGCCTATCAATGAGTCGGAAGCCAATCAGTTAATTGAAACACTTTCTATCCTAAATCGGTTTAAGGGAATGCCACAGTTTGATTGGATGGAAGAACTGCTTGTCAGAATAGAATCGGCATTCAAACTAAAAATCAATTCAAGCCCGATCGTTAGTTTTGAGCAAAATCCCTATTTGAAAGGCATGAATTTCTTTACGGAGTTGTTCAATGCCATTCATTATAAAAAAGCGTTGGAGATAAGTTACCTGAGTTTTAAACAAGAAAAGCCGATAAATGTGAGTTTGCATCCTTACTATTTAAAACAATTCAATAACCGCTGGTTTCTTTTTGGCTTGAACGAACAGATGAATTCAATTTCAAATCTTGCTCTTGATCGAATTGTTGATGTTAAGGAAATCAACAAAACTTATATTGAAAATGAAACAATCGATTTTGAGGAATATTTTGATGATGTGGTTGGCGTAACTGTTTTAAAAAACAAGGAACCGGTAAAAGTAATGCTACGAGTAAGTAACGAACTTTTTCCATACATAGAAAGTAAACCAATACATGGCTCGCAAAAGATAAAGCAAAGAACCGAAGAATACACGATTATAGAATTGTTTGTTCAATTGAATTACGAATTAATTTCATTAATTTTTTCGTATGGAGAAGCAATAATTGTTCAAGAACCGGAGGAATTGAAAACGATCTTAAAAACAAAAGCTGAAAGAGTTTTAAGAAATTACATTTGACTGGTGCTGATCGACTGCACTGAAAATTTTTATATTTGTAACGAAAAAAGCAAATGCATATTTTATATAACTAAAATCATGGAAAAAGTATGAAAATCAATAAAAATACAGCAAAAAATATAGATTTTCAAGTAAGACAATTTTGGGAAAACAAAGGTTACAAAATAAATTCAGATTATTATTTTGCTGCTACATCCTCCAATAATTGGTATGGATTTATTGAAGGCATTAATGATTGTATTGAGAATCCTACTTGGGAAGAAATAAAAGAATTTGTTAAGTATTATTGTACTCATTTAAAAAAGAATACCAATCCTATTACGAATTGTATAATGAACTTGAAAGGCAAGGTTATTCTCCTGTCTTGGAGGAAGAATATGTAAGAAAGGACAAAAATGGAAACTCAAATCTTAATCAACTGAAAAATATATGGTCTTAAAAATGTAAAAAGTCGGGAAAGAAAAAAAGAAGAAAATATTAATACGGGCTTATATAAATACATTTTTGTCTTTTACGAACTCAACTATCCGTCTAAAATAAAAAAATAAATGCTGTGCACATTCGTTGCACAAATAGATGTTTACTTTGCATAAGTTCTTTGAAATACTTGCCTAAAGATATTGACTCGTGCATGCTGGTTTTGTTGGAAACAACAAAACAATGATTGGCATGTTTTCCCGACCTCTGGTCGGGATGAATGTCACTGAGGAATTAATAAAGGCTTGGGATTGTTAATGTTTTTTAAATATATCATGTCCCTCCTTATGTATTGAAATTTTTAATAGAAATTTATTAAAGATATATTGAAAAGTATAGGAGTTAAATTCAAATGTTGAATTATCCATACGTAAAGAATATCAAGCAAGTATTTTCAAAGTGCTTATTGTAAAAAAATTATGAAGATAGAACAGCAACATATCGACCTAATACGCCAAAAATTTGCTTCAATGCAGAATAAGGAAGACCTCGTTTCACTACTAAGTGAGGCCAAGAATATTCTGTACGGAAAAGAATGTAAACCATTTGAATTAAGGAGCATAACTTACTATGCAAATCCCGATTTGTGTAAAAAACGATATTCTATCTTTACGATTAAGAAAAAATCGGGTGGAGAACGTATTATAAATGCTCCGGTGAAAGGACTGAAATCTATTCTTCGTTCGCTAAACTTTGTGTTGCAGTGTATGTACGAACCTCATAAAGCAGCCAATGGATTTGTGTTGAACAAATCCATTGTGGACAATGCGAAAGTTCACGTCGGAAATTATTATGTATATAATATTGACCTGAAAGATTTTTTTCATTCTTTCGACCGAAACAGGGTGAAGATGGCCTTTCTTTTCGAACCTTTCAATCTAAACGGCGATCGTGAACCTTTGGCATTTCTGCTGGCATGTTTATGTACGCATCCGTTTGAAGTAAATGGAGAAATAATAAATGTATTGCCACAAGGGAGCCCTACTTCTCCAACAATCACCAATATTCTGTGCAAAAAAATGGACAGGCGATTGACCGGTCTTGCCAAACGTTTTGGTGCAAAATATACCCGATATGCCGATGATATTACTTTTTCATCACTTCACAATATCTATAACGATAATGGCGATTTCAAAAAGGAGTTGGAACGCATTATTTCGGAAGATAATCTATTGAAAATAAATGGAAATGAAAAAGTTATTGGGCTGCCTTTAAAAATAAATTCGGACAAGACTCGTTTGCAAAAATCTGCATATCGTCAGGAAGTTACTGGTTTAATTGTAAACGAAAAAGTAAATGTTAGGAAAAGATATGTTAAACAAATACGAATGTGGCTTTATTATTGGGAAAAATACGGTTACGAAAAAGCCCAACAAATATTTACACGAGATTACATAACCGACAAAGGACATGTAAAAAAAGGGAAACCAAATTTGATTAATGTTTTGGACGGAAAACTGAAATTTTTAAAAATGGTAAAAGGCGAAGAGGATTCGACATATAAAACTTTGAAAAGAAGGTTTGAGAAACAATTTGCAAAGCTATCGGGGAAAGATGAAAGACAAAAAAATGAAAAAGGTTCTCTTAAAAACTCCCATAAACCTAAGGAAACCAAAAACTTTTTGTCATTATTTAATAATAGCAAAGGACTAAAATACTTAACACACCGCTTTAATGATGAAAAACCTGATTACAAAAGTTTTATTGAATTATGCCGGAATGAATTTGAAGAAGCTAAACAAAAATATAAAGATGTACCTTCTCCTTTAATTAGACGTATTGAGGAATTTGCATTTTCAGAAAATCCAGAATGGTTTATTAGAAAAGGAGATAAGAAAATTTCGATCCGAAAAGGGTGGTCTGAAAAATCATTTGTTGAATGGTATTCAAAAAATAATATTCACCCAAGTTCAGACAATAAATGGAATAAAGAAATGATATTGCCCTTTAAGGAAACAATCGAAGTAAGAGCAGGTAATTTAACTAAAATTATTGATGAAGCAATTACATTAGCTTTAGGAGATTCAAAAGATAATTTTACAATCAACATAAATATTGAAGAGCTGAATTCAGCTGAGTTCTATACTGATGTTGATAAGTTTAAACAAGCATTATTCCATATTATTTCAACTATAAAAGACAGGGCAGAGAAAAATTTTTGTTTTGAAATTAAGATTATGTTCAACAACCAGACGTTAGAAGGTGGTGATTTTAAAGTAATTACTATAACTCATATAAATTCTGAAGCAACTAAAAAATCGAATGATCCTTCATTTGCTAAAGGCGATTTAAAAACAATACAGAATAACCTATGGGGACTTTGTAATTATGAAATAAAAGCAAAATTTCCTGATGGCAAAAAAAAGAAAATATTTTTAACAGACAACTACGAAGATTATAAAGTCATAGTTAAATCAAATCAATCTATTGATATTGAATCTGAAGTTGTTGAAGGATTCTCACACATCTTAAAATTTTATTAAGCTATGGTAATAATTGTTGATGATACTTTTATTAACAGACATGACATTGGGTACCTTGAAGAAGAACAGTATCAAAAAATATGTAAGGTCTTTTCAATTATAAAAACTACAGAAATCTCTCAAATTATAAAATTATTGCAGGGTTGTAGTGTTTTTTGCAATCACAAAACTTTACAGCTTTATAACAATGCTGAACGACCATTAAACATAGAAGATAATACAAAATATTGTGAATCATTATGGAATGAGGTTAAAAAAGCATCAATTCAAAGAATTGAATTTAGCAGAGGACTTGAAACAAATTATGAAACAAATAAAATTAATAAAGATTTGTTTTACAACAATTTAAAATCTTTTCTTGATTTTAAAATAGAACGAAACATTTATGAAGTTAAAATTTTATATTGGGGAAATAATTTTAAGGAGAAAGAACGATTAACAATAATTCAAAATATGCTAATGCAAATTAGGATGGTTAATATTTCAGAATTTGAGAATAACTCTGCCATAAAAAATGGATTGAGTGTTTTATATCCAAATCAAGATATAAAAAAGATAATTAAAAGATGGATTGATTCTCAATTTTCAAATAATGACATTATTAAAGAAATTAATAACAGTATTTAGCTATGGAAGAAGCATTTATTCTGTCTGATTTTTCACTGTACATGAAGAATCTCATTCAAGAATTAAAAATTCCCGAAAAGAATATTATTTCTTTACAAACTTTTGGAACTGAAAGTGAATTGCACGATTGGACAAAGCAATTATTTATGGAAAACAAAATAGATAAATTAATTATTCCTATTTCTATTCCTACTGATAAAGAAATTAATACAGAAGGACTGAAAATTGCTTTGCATATCCGCTTAAACTATGAGCTAAATTTATTCCAAAGGTTAATTCCGATTATTTTATTGTCAGATTTTAATGTTGAAAAAATTCTTGCCAAATTTGATTTTGACTCTGATAATAATCCTCAGTACCTTTTATTTACAAAAGGAATCTATTTATCGTCATTTGATATTGAGGAAATCAGTAATACTGTTGAAAAGGCAGAGCCTTGCCAACCGAAAAATTATCAAAAACAGGTATTAAAAAAGTTAAAAATATTTCCTAAAGCGAGCACTGGTAAACATAGTATTAGCAATGCATGGGGATGCTATAAACTTGCACAGGTTACAGGTTTCCGAGATGTAATATTTGAACACGATGCTATTTCAGGACATTTAAAAAATTTATATTCTAAATATCTAATTTGTTATAATGATACCTTTACACAGGAGAAACGTATTGACCTTGCACCTATTAAATGTAATGGAAAAAAAATTCTATTTATAGATGATCAGACTGATGAAGGTTGGGGTATTTTGATGAAAAACATCTTTAAAAGTGCAGAGAATAATTTTGTTTTTATTGATAGTGCAGAATACAAAAACAAAGAAACAAAACAATTCCATAATTTTGAAGGCTTTCTTACTAAATGTCGCTTTAATATAGGCAATGACTGGGATTTAATAATTATTGACCTGAGATTGAATCCGGAAAAAGAAGATATTGATAATGAAATAGTTAAACCAGACGAATTTTCCGGGTACAAATTGATAGATGAATTTCTAAACGAAAATGAAGGATATCAAATAATAGTTTCAACAGCATCGAATAAAATTTGGAATATAAATGCTGCATTAGAAAGAGGAGTATCATCATATTATATTAAAGAATCACCGGAATTTAATTACTCTGTCAATGAAACAAAAAAACATTTTGAGAATTTCAAAACAGATGTACAAAAATGCTTTAATAGAAGTTATTTAAGAGATATTTATAAACATTTGAAACAAATATATTTAACTATCGATAATCTTCCAGCTATAACATATAATAAGGATTTTAAAGAATCGCTTAAAAATCAATTAGATTTATCTTATTATCTACTTTCAATAGCGTCAAAAAATGATAGTAGTTCAACTAATTGTTTAAGTTCGGAAAAGACAAAAGGAGAGAAACAGTTTGGTTATGCTTTTATTTCACTTTGTATAATCATTGAAATTATTAATAATGAGTTTATTACTCAAACAACAGATAATAAATGGGAAATAAAGGATTGTGGCAATTTATTGGATTGGAAATGGGATGACAAATCAAGCAAATACATAAATTCAGGTGTATATAATAATGTTAATAAACCACCAGAATGGCAAAAATTTGCAGGCATTTATTTTCAGAAATGGAAAAGGATAGATGACCATAATTTCATAAAACAACTTTATTTACTGATAAATAAACGAAATGGATTTGTTCATAATGATAAATCAATTTTGGATAAACAAGATAAAAATGGAAATTTTTTAAATCATGACATTTTTTCAAAAAAAGCCTATGAAGATCTATTCCTATATGTGAAAGATATAATTGGATATTTACAAAGCACAACCACTGCACACATATAATCAAACATTGCATCAAACTTTGAATTATGAGCATATTTGACCATTTCCAGCAT
>DAOOVG010000091.1:0-6874 GCA_035369865.1 Paludibacteraceae bacterium
GATTTAATATATTGGTTGGCAGCAATATAGAAAAACTTTTGCAGGCTTTTTCTGTTCTTCAAAACAAGAAATCGAATTTTTCCATAAATTTGTACGGGAATGGACATGCAGCCGAAATAGCAGTAAAAGAAATTGCTGATTTTCAATAAATATTAATGAATTAAAATGTATAACGAGCCATTAAACAATATTTCAATTCAAACTAAAACAAAAAGTAATTATTTTCATAGTTCTCGTCCAGAAATGTTAAAATACATCCCAGAAAAAGCACAAAAAATTTTAGAAATTGGTTGTGGTGAAGGTGCTTTTTGTGCTGATTTAATGAGAGCAGACAGAGAAATCTGGGGAGTTGAGATGAATCCTGATGCTGCAGGAATAGCCAAATGTTTTTGCCAACAAATGTTAATAGGCGATTTTATGGAAGTTTATTCGCAATTACCGGAGCATTATTTCGACTGTATTATTTTCAACGATGTGTTGGAACATCTTTATAATCCTTGGAAAGTGGTAGATTTGGTGAAAAATCTTCTTTCGGAGCAAGGAGTGCTGGTAACTTCCATTCCAAATTTTCGGTATATTTCCAATTTAATTACCGAAATTCTTTTTCATAAAGATTTTCAATACAAACCGGAAGGTGGCATTCTCGATGATACTCATATTCGTTTTTTTACTTCAAAAAGTATTTTGAGAATGTTTGAAGAAAATGGATATGAAATTTTAGTGCACGAAGGTATCCGTCCTTGCAAAAGCTGGAAAGAAAAACTTTTTATTGCTTTAAGTTTTGGTTTGCTGAAAGATGCTCGTTATAAACAATTTGCAACAGTAGTTAGGGAAAAATAATCAAGTTACAAAATCTTATCATGATTTCAGTAATAGTTTCTACGAAAAAAAATAAAAATGAGTTACTTCCATTTGAAGAAAACATTCATGAAACTATTGGCTTACCTCATGAACTTATCTTTATTGAAAATCCTGGTAAATATTCGCTTGCCGAAGCTTACAATTTTGGCATAAAAAAATCAAAATTTGAGTATGTAGTTTTTTTGCATGATGATATTTTATTTGGTTGTGAAAACTGGGGGAAAAGAATAGTAAATTATTTAGAAAATGATTCTTCCATTGGATTGGTAGGTGTTGCAGGCACAAAATTTAAAGGAACTTATCCAGCAGGATGGGGACAGAGTTCACATTTTAAAAAATTTCAACGAGGTCATATATATGCTAAGGTTGGAAACAATTCACAAGAATATTTTAATTTTGACCTTTCTGAACATCCTAAAGAAATAGAAGAAGTTATTTGTGTTGATGGTGTTTTTCTATTTACGAGAAAAGTTGTATTAGAACAATGTCATTTTGATGAAAAAAATTTTACAGATTTTCATGGGTATGATATTGATTTTTCTCTTCAGGTTCATATGAATGGTTATAAAGTGGTGGTTGACAGATACATTTTGCTTGCCCATTATTCTCGAGGAAGCTATAATTCTCAGTTTCATAAAGCTAATAAAATGATTGTAAAAAAATGGAGATCAAATTTACCTTTAGCTTCAGATGATTTGAAATTAAGCCCATTCAAGAGACATTATTTAAATTACCTGAATTCTATTTCTCTTTTAAAAAATGCTATCTTACGAACAATGAAATCAATTTTACATTAAAAAATTCAATGCTTAATTTAAATAAACCGCTTGTTTCGATCATAACTCCAACTTATAATCACGAAAAGTATATTGTCGACTGTATTCAATCTGTTCTTTCGCAGACTTACGAAAATTGGGAAATGATTATCGTGGACGATGGAAGCACTGATCATACCTACGAAAAAGCCAAAAGTTTTGCAGAAAACGACCATCGCATCAAGGTCTTTACGCAGCAGAATGTTGGAATTTTCAGACTGGCTGAAACATACAATTTTGCTTTGTCTGTAGCTCAGGGGAAATATATTGCCATACTCGAAGGCGACGATGTGTGGATGCCCGAAAAACTTTTATTACAGGTGGAAGCGTTGGAAAAAAACGAAAATGCCGTTTTTTGTTATGGAAAAGCTTATCAAGTTTCTCAAGATTTATCTAATATTCATTCGTTAACAGAAATAAAACATCCTTTTGAAATTCTTAATAATCTTCCTGTTGGCTCTATTATACGAGTTTTAATATTTGCCAATTTTATACCCGCTGTTACAGTAATGATAAAAAAAGAGGCACTGTTGAAATTGGGCGGTTTTGTTCAAACTCATCATTTGCCATTTGTTGATTGGACAACATGGCTTAATTTATCTCTATCTGGAGAATTCATTTTTATTAATCAGCCCTTAGGAAAATGGCGAATGTACCCCTCTCAAACGACCAAAAGTTATACTGCTGAAATTTTTGAAAACCAATACCAGTTTGCAATAGAATTTTATCAGGCTCATCCTGAAATTTTTGCAAATTCAGTGATTAGCCTTTCAACCCTAAAAAAAAATTATAACAAACTTTTGGTGATGGCTCACTCACGTTCAGGAAGATATAAATTGATCAAAAAAGATTTTCAAGGGGCAAGAAAGAATTATTTAAAATCAATTTTTAAATTTGGATGGTATGCTCCTTTGTGGAAGATTCGTTCGCTAATAGGATTAATTTTCAGTTTTTTTCATGCCGATATTGAAGGATTGGCAAAAAAATTAAAAAGAATAAGTTATAAATAAATCTTTTTAATTCTTTGATTCTTATATTCTCTTGAGAAAATATATTTTATATCCAGTATGTTGAATAAGAAAGTATTATATTTTACCAATTTATTTCCTTTTTTCGATGATTTACAAGGGGGATCTTTCTTGACTAATCGATTAAAAGAAATGAAATCTATTGGTCTTTCTTTCAAAGTTTATGGCATTATTCCTGATGACACTCTTTTGGTCAAGATGCTTAAAAAAAGGAGTGGGAAAAAAATTTACGATGCTTCCTATACCCATTTTGAAACAGAAGGGATTGATTATGAATATCTTTCTATTAAAAGGAATATTTTTAACGTTTTTAAAGAAAGATTACAAAGAGAAAAAACCTTTTTGGAATATAATGATTTAATCTTCAATGAAATATATAATGATATTAAAAATGAAGATTTTCAGTTGATTCATGCCCACGGGATGTATGAACCACCAGCAGGATTACTTGCAAAGCATTTTTCAGAAAAACTAAAAATTCCTTACATTATAACCTGCCATGGCAGCGATATCAATTATAAAATGGCTTTGACACCTAAACTTTATATAGATACCTTTGAACAGGCTGCAAAAGTTATATTTGTAAGCAATGCCATTTTAAATAAAGCCAAAAGTTATGGTTATTCTGGAAAAAATGCCGTTATTATTCCTAATGGGGTTAATATCGATTTATTTAAAATGCTGGATAAAGAAAAAATTAAACAAGAACTTCACTTAACAAAGAAAGTAGTTGGATTTGTAGGAAATCTCTTGCCAGTAAAAAGAGCGGATCAATTACCAGAAATATTTGAGGAAATAAATCAAAATTTTGAGACTGATTTTTTGATTATTGGCGAAGGGCGATTAAAAAACAAAATTGAGAAAGATTGTAAAAAAAAGAAATTGAATGTCACTTTTACTGGAAAATTATCCCATGAAAAAATTCCTTATTATCTAAATGCGATGGATGGATTGATATTACCCAGCAGAAATGAAGGTTTTCCTTGTGTTGTTTTGGAAGCTCAAGCTTGTGGAGTTCCAGTTGTTGGAAGCAACAATGGTGGTATTTCTGAAGCAATTGGAGAAGGTGGAATTGTTGTGAATGAAGGAGAAAATTTTGAAAAACGATTTGCCGATGCAGTGATAAAAATATTAGAAAAACCAATAGATAAAAATTTTTTAAGAAACAGAGCTACTGAATATTCGTGGGATAATATTGTGAAAAAAGAATTAGAAATTTACCAAAATATCTCTTAAATTTACAAACAGAATTTTTAATCTCAAATATTTTTAAATATGGACAATTTCAATTTTTATAGTCCTACTTATTTTGTGTTTGGAAGAGGACGCGAAAACGAAGCAGGAAAATACGTAAAACGTTTTAGTGGCTCAAAGGTACTGCTTCACTATGGAGGAGGTTCAGCTATTAAAAGTGGTTTACTGGATCGGGTCAAAAAATCACTAAAAATGGAGAATATTAATTTTCTGGAATTGGGTGGTGTGAAGCCTAATCCACGCAGTGGGTTGGTATATCAAGGAATAGAAATTTGCAAAAAAGAAAAATTGATTTTCTTCTGGCTGTTGGAGGTGGTAGTGTGATCGATTCTGCAAAAGCTATTGCAGCAGGTGCTTTATACGATGGCGATTTCTGGGACTTTTATTGCGGGAAAAGAGTTGAAAAAGCTCTTCCAGTTGGAACAATCCTTACTATTGCAGCAGCTGGTAGCGAAGGTTCAGACAGCAGTGTTATTACCAACGAAAATGGTATGTTGAAACGTTCAGCCGAAGGCGATGCTTTGCGTCCAATTTTTTCTATTTTAAATCCAGAACTCACTTTTACTTTGCCTGCTTACCAAACAGCTTGTGGTATCACTGATATGATGGCACATGTAATGGAAAGATATTTCACTAATACGAAAGAAGTAGAAATTACCGATCGTCTTTGTGAAGGAATTTTACTAGCAATTATCAACGAAGCTCCAAAAGTAATAATTGAACCTGATAATTACGGAGCTCGAGCCAATATTATGTGGGCTGGAATGGTTGCACATAACGATATTTGCGGCGTTGGTCGTGAACAAGATTGGGCAACTCATGGAATGGAACATGAATTGTCGGCTTTATATGACGTAGCTCACGGAGCTGGTTTAGCAGTAATGTTCCCTGCCTGGATGAAATACGTGATGCATCATGACATTATGCGTTTTGCTCAATTTGCCGTTCGTATCTGGGGTTGCCAAATGGATTTTCAGCATCCTGAAAATACGGCTAAAAAGGGAATTGAAAAGCTGGAACAATTTCTGGTTTCCATTGGTATGCCTATTCGCTTTGCTCAATTAGGTGCCAAAGCTGAAGATATCCCTTTGCTGGTAAAAAACATGCAATTGGGAAATAAAACGCTGGGTAATTTTGTGAAATTAACAGAAAATGATGTAAGAAAAATTTATGAATTAGCTGTATGACAATTAACCCCGAAAGAAAATTATTTTATTAAGATTGGATTTTTTAGATGCAAATTCAATTATTTTTTGGTTCGCCGGGTAATGTCTATACAAAAACTCGATAAGATAACAAACACTTTTTAATGAAAAAATATAGCTTTATACAAAAATAAAGCAAGCGCTATTAAATATTTTTTTGATGAACAAGCATTTAGATAAAAAAATATCACAAATTCAGGCAAGAATTAAACTGCCTGCCTCTAAAAGTTTAAGCAATCGAGCTTTGATTTTGAACGCACTGGCTAAAAATCCTTATCCGATTGAAAATCTTTCTGATTCGGATGACACGGTGGTTATGATAAATGCTTTAAATTCAACAAAAAATTTTATTAATGTAGGAGCTGCAGGAACCGCTATGCGTTTTCTTACTGCCTATTTTGCTTTAAAAGAAGGAGAATGGACACTTACTGGGAGTGAACGAATGAAACAGCGTCCTATCAAATTATTAGTGGATGCTCTTAACAGCATCGGCGGAAAAATTGAATATCTTGAAAAAGAAGGTTTTCCTCCTTTAAAAATATATGGAAACGATTTGAGTGGTGGCATTGTTCACTTGAATGGTGGCATTAGTAGCCAATATATTTCTGCGTTGATGATGATTGCTCCTTATATGAAACAGGGTTTAGAAATTGTATTAGAAGGAAAAATCATTTCAAAGCCTTACATTGAAATGACTAAAAATTTGATGAAAGAGTTTGGAGCAAAAGTAAAATTTGAAAACAACAGGATTATTATTCCTCAACAAGTTTACCAACCCATTCATTATGAAGTAGAAAGTGACTGGACAGCCGCTTCTTATTGGTATGAAACGCTTTCCATTGTCGGGAAAGGTGAAATTTTTCTGGAAGGTTTGAATGAAAACAGTTATCAAGGCGACAGCAAAGTAGCTCAATTATTTGAAATGCTCGGAGTTTCCACTCACTATCTGTCAGAAGGTGTTTTACTTACACCTACTGGAAGATATATCCGTAAATTTGAGTACAATTTTATTGATCAACCAGATTTAGCTCAAACTTTTGTTGTAACTTGCTGCTTGTTAAACATTCCTTTTCATTTTCAAGGACTGGAAAGTTTGAAAATAAAAGAAACCAACCGTGTAGCTGCTCTCATCAATGAATTGGAAAAATTGGGTTACATTCTACAGGAACCCAATGAAGGAGAATTAGTATGGTCAGGCGAAAAAAAATCAATTTTGTTAAAAGAAAAGCCTATCTCGATTGGTACTTACGAAGATCATCGCATGGCAATGGCTTTTGCGCCGGTTTCCTTCATAATGCCCATTACTATCGAAAACGCAGAAGTAGTGAGTAAATCTTATCCTCATTTTTGGGAGGATTTTGAAAAAATGAATAACCCCGAGGCAAGTCTCGAGGAATTCTTTTGATTAGCAACAAGGCAAGTAGTCATGTTATAATTAAAAAATTCAATGACAAGAATACCAAAGAATTTACTCAAAAAAGCCATAAAACAATTGTCTTCTTATCAGCAGAATATAAAACAGGTAGAAGATATTTTAAATAACAAACCAAGAAAAAAATTAAATTTCTTAACACCAAATGAATTTTTATTACGAAATTTGTCTAACTAAAAAATTGCATTTGTGACTTGAATTTACATTAGAATAAATATTTAGATTTTATAAAACTCTAAAAATAACCAGATTATGAACAGCAATGATATTCGTCAGCTT
>DAOOVG010000092.1:0-6750 GCA_035369865.1 Paludibacteraceae bacterium
GTTAATTGAAATTCGAGACGAAAACTTTTGTTGGGTGAAAGTAATGTGGCAGCATTACCTACAAACATCATTAATGCTAAAACTATCACAAGATATCCTTTCTTTTTCTTCATCATATTATTTTTATATTGATTTTTATAAATTTATTAAAAATGATTATTAATTTAAGTATTCGATTTTAAAAACAAATTATTAAAAAACTTTTTTTTCATAAAGAAGTATGGCAGATAATTTACAAAAATAAATATCAACATGATTAAAATTTATTCAAGCGAATTCATTAATTCTTTAGCTTTATTTACCTGTAAGGAGATAAAATAAGCTGAATTCAAGTTACAAATGCAACTTTTTGATTAGATAAAATTTCCAATAGTAGTCATTAAAAAAAATTCATAACTATTTGAATTACAATAAACATATTAACAAATTGAGACGATTTTTGATATAGAAAATAAAAAAATCCTTATTCATTTGAGGAAGGAATGAAATTTTATAAAAAATATTTGCAATGATTTTCAACATTTTACAGAATATAGTTTTCGTTTAGATTAGGAAATTTGTTTTTAATAACAATTTTTGGAATAAAAAGTACAAAAGACAGGTAATTTTATTTATTTACTTATTTATTGCATTAACTATCTTATTAGACTTAAATATTAAACACCTAATTTTTCATTTTGCCTTATCTTACGCCTGGATAACCTGTCGATTGTTGAATATTTTCGTTTCTTTCCAATTCAATTTGCGGAATAGGTTGTACATAAGATTCATCTCCTTTCCAAGTGATGGGCCCATGTCTTGTTTGTTTATAAAAAGCCGCTTCCGCAGGTCCTATTTTCCATCTCCGAACATCCCACCACCACTGACCTTCAGCAAACAATTCTGCCCAACGCTCGTATTTCAGGACATCATGTGCCAAAATATCATTATCATCGGCTGTTTTAGTTCTATCGGTTAAAGAATTATAGTCATAGGGACAAGGCGAGTCAGGAGAATATCCATAAGCCCTCCGATGCACTTTATTGATATATTCAAGTGCTGTAGCAGGATTATCATCTTTTATAAGTTCAGCATACAGAAGATAAATATCAGCCAGTCGAATAATCGGATAATTAGCATCACTGCTTTCATTTTTACCGTAAGGAGCAGGTCCCATTTCAACACCTCGAATATTGGTAAATTTACGATGTTGCCATGTTAGTAAATCAGGACGATCATTTACTTCAAGGGAGCGGTCATAATAAGTAGTGTCTCCTTTTTCATTTATGTATTTATCTACATATGGTTGACCTGTGCACAATTGTAATCTGGGATCAACCAAATCCTTGTTGTTTTTTAAATCCAAACTTTGTGGTTGATAAGTTGTATTTGCTAACATGTAAGGGTAATTGTTAATAGAACGCGGTTGTGAAGATTTGAAGTTTGGATTAAATGTTCGTCTTGGCACAGTATCGCCACCAATTCCGTGAAAGCCAAAACGTTTTATATTTGCATCATGAATAAAATTGTTACCCCATTCACTACTTTTTTTCGAAGTAACTATATCATGAAGCTTTGTTAAGGGGTCAACCAGTCCTTCTACATTTGGTCTAAATCGGATGTATAGGTCCATATACCAGGGTGCAAAAACCATTGGCATTCCACTTCCGGTTGTGTATCCAGCCCAAGGACCCGTTTGATTTCGGTTAACTGTCATACACAGTTCATACAATGATTCTGAATTAAACTCATTCGCTTCATTTCCGTAAAACATATCACTATATATTTCAAAAGGAACTAGCTGTTTGCCGCTATTATTAATAATATCTTCTATCAATATTTTTGTTTTTGTTTTATTTTCTGGAAAAACATATAGTGACTGCATGTAAACTTTAGCCAATAATCCTTTCACTGCCCATTCAGATGCTCGATATTTATCATTGTGACCATTTAAAAGCGGGATAGCAGCTTCAAGGTCATTAATTACAAATGCCCACGTATCGGCTGTCGTAGCACGTCTGCGTTTCATTCCTTCAACACTGTTAACTACCCTGTCAAAGATAGGGAAGCCCCATCCTTTAGGATCGATTTCAAAGAACAATTGTGCATGCCAATAAGCCAAAGCTCTGTTGAACAATGCTTGTCCCCTCATGTAATCTAATTGAGCTTGTTCACTTTGAGAAGAATATTTTTGTCGATAGTTTTCAATTGCTTCCAATGCAGTGGTTGATAAATTAGCCCATTTACAAAGATCTCCGTATATTTGAGTTGTGTATCGACTATTAATAGCTGTATAATTATCCATACTTGTTCCTCTCTCATCGTATGACCCATAGGTATCCGTTGTATGATCATACAAGTAAATTCCCATTGGAAACCAATAGAAAATATACATCCCAATTGAATAAGGACCAGCATAACATGAAGTAAGTACTAAATCTACTTGATCCAATGTTGCCGGAAAATTATCAAGAGATAGGGTTTGCTTATTGGATATATCAAAAAAATCTGAGCATCCAGATAAAACCGTTATTAAAACAACAGTAATGATGGTTTTTAATATGTGTTTCATAATAATTAGTATTTCTATTAAAATGAATTAAAACGTTAAATCAAGTCCAAATGAAACCAAACGCGATGGAAGATATCGATTCTGATGATCTACTCCTCTCATTAAAACATTTCCACCTATTTCTGGATCAATTCCAGTATATTTTGTTAAGGTAAATAAGTTTTGCCCACTTAAAAATAATCGCAATTTTTCTATTGAAATTTTTTGTGTTATATTTTTTGGCAATGAATATCCTATTGAGAGGTTTTTAAATTTTAAATAATCTCCTTTTTCAATCATGTAAGAAGAAACAGTAGAATAATTTTTATTTGCTGCGCCATCCCCAATAAATGAGCCATTAGTATCAAGAAATCCTACTCGTGGGAGGTTAGTAACTGTCGTATTGTCTTTTCCAAAGCATGAGGTTTTGAAAATGTCTGCCGTGGTATTATCGGAACTAAACATTTGAGTATAAGGTTTAAGCAGATTCATTATATCAAATCCAAATGCGCCTTCAAATACGGCGTTTAAATCAAAATTTTTATATTCAATATTTAGATTAAAGCCTAAGTTCATTTTAGGCCATGGATTCCCAATAAATTTTCTGGATTCTGGAGTAACTCTTCCTTGTCCGTTGTCATCAAAAATCAAATCACCTACTCCTGTTTGGGCTGTCTGATAGTAAATACCCTTTACACTTTTGTGAGTAGCATCAGTATAGGGTTGTCCTGTTATTGGATCAAATCCAAAAGGATAATCTGGATTAGCAGCCTTCCATGCATCTAACGCTTTTTGATTGTATTCATCTACTTGAGCTTGATTTTTGAAAATACCTATTACTCCGTAACCATAAAACATTCCCATTGGGGATCCATCTTGTGTGCGAGATACAAGATTCCATTGATTATCCAATCCTCTATCTATTGGATTTGCTCCTGGCTTGGGACCTACTTGTTTTACAAGATTTGAGTTAAAAGAGGCATTTGCACTGAGGGTATATTTGAAATTTTGTATTTTATCGCTCCATCCTACTGTAATTTCATGTCCTTGATTTTTTACCACACCTGCATTTAAATAAACAGGAAGCGTATTTGCCGGATCATCGCTGCTAAAATAATAACTCATACCTCCAGACATAGGTAAAGAACCTCTATAAAGCATGTCTTTAGTTGATCTATTGTAATAATCATAATTGATAGTTAGGCGATTCTTGAGAAAAGCTAAATCAATTCCGATATCTGTCTGATTAACTTGCTCCCATTTCAAATCTTCATTACCTACAATAGCTATCCAGTAACCAGCCTGTTGAGTTGAAGTGCCATCAAAAGAATGACTTATGCCTGTTCCTGACCAACTTGAACTATACATAAATTGAGGAACACTCATGTCGTTTCCTAATATACCCCAGCTAGCGCGAATTTTTGCATTATCAAGCCATTTCTCTGTAAACGGTTTTACAAAACTTTCCTCGCTTACTCTCCAGCCAACATTAATTGATGGAAAATATCCCCAACGATTTTTCTTTACAAAACGATCAGAAGCATCGGCTCTAAAATTGGCTGTCAGAAGATATTTGCTAAGATAATTATAATTTATTCGTCCAAAAAAAGAAGCTCTCCTTTCAACAGGAATATTATCAGAAGCATCTTTTGTTGGACCTGCAGAAGCTAAAGAGATAGACTCTGCAACAGGTATTGAAAAATTATAAGAAGTAACAGTTATATTATACCCATCTAATTTCCACATTTCTGTACCACCCATCAATTTAAAATTATGATTACCGAATTTTGTTTCATAAGTAAGAACGGAATTAAACATAAGATTTTGTGAAGTACCTCCATATGAATTCATTTGCTGAGGACCTACCTCAACAGGACCAAAATTTTGGTATTCTGTAAAAGTATTTTTTGAAAATCCATAAAATTGACCGGCTCCTGTTGTTTTCCAGTCCAAGCCCTTAATAAAATTAATGTTTATATATACTTGAGCATTTAAGTTATAATTATTGTCATTGAATACATGAAAAGCATGTTCCAATCCAGCAAAATTAGGACCACTTCCAACTGAAGCAGGTGTTTTAGCAAAATCACCATTTTCATCATAAACTGTAGCTACTGGAACAGTACGAAATGGGATAGTATGATTATATATTGAAGAATTAGTAGCAGGATTAGTTTTAGTATAAGTGCCATAAAAAGATTCACCAATAGTAATATGATTGTTATATTTGTAATTTAAATTATTACGAATGGAAAAACGATCAGCTCTTGTGTCCATATATACACCTTTCTCTCCCAAATAGCTGCCAGATAAGAAAATGCTTGTTTTATCTGAAGCAGAAGACAATGATACATTATATTCTTGTTCTGTCCCAGTTCCAAACATAACTTTCATCCAATCTGTATTTGGCAAATCGTCTACACTATTTGCTCCAAGTAAAGCTAAAGTATTAGTCGTACCAAAAGCATCACGTGCCCTTACCCAATCTGGTGTACCCAATAACTTAATATTAGTGTAAATATTTCGTAAGCCATATCTTCCTACAATATTAATTATTGCTTTCCTGTCTTTTTCCCCATGTTTTGTTGTAATTAATACAACACCACCCGCAGCACGGGAACCGTAAATTGCAGCAGAACCAGCATCTTTTAATATTTCAATACTTTCTACATCTCTCATATTAAAGTTAAAACCAGCGTCTTGAACTACTCCGTCAACAACAAATAAAGGATTCATACCATTTAGAGAACCAGCCCCTCGGATAAAAATTTCGGCTGAACTTCCAGGAGTTCCTTCACCTTTGGTAACCGTTACACCAGCCGCCATACCCGATAAAGATTCAGCTAAACTTTTTGATGAGAAATCTTTTATATCGCTGGCTTTTACTGAAGAAATGGAGCCTGTTAAATCAGAACGTTTTTGGGTTCCATATCCTACCACTAACACTTCATCTAATAATTTCGTATCTTCTTCTAAAACTATATTGTAAAATGTTTTATTCCTTGAAATTTTTTCAGTATAAGGTTTGAATCCAATGTAGGTAACTTTTAACATACTCCCAACAGGCACTGATAAAGTAAAATTTCCATTTATATCAGTTGAAACTCCAATGGTAGTTCCTTCAATTGTAATTGAAGCACCAATGATAGCTTCATTTTTTGCATCGTGTACCGATCCTTTTATGGTTATTGTTTCTTGTGAAAAGACTTTCAAACTAAAAAAATTACAAAAAACAATAGAGATAAAAAGAATATAAAATCGTCTTTTCATGATATTTTATTAAAGTTAATATATTGACTAAGAAGGAAAAAGAAAAAGCGAAGGTTTACTTCCTCGCTTTTCCTTTTGGTTATTGAAAAAATTATTTTGCGGGTTTCAATATTTTTTTTGTGGAAAAGCTACCATCAATTCTAATGGCTTTTTCTATAAATAATCCTTCTTCCGGTTCTTTTGCTAATTTAGCTCCTTGTAAATTATAATATTCATATTTTGCAATTGGAATATCAGAAGTAAGGACATCTTTTATACCAGTTATAACAGCACATGCAGGAGCATAACCTTTCACAGGATAAGCATCTCCAAACAATTCATTATCGTAATCATCGTTATAAAATTCTTCACTTGTTTTTGTTCCTGTATAAGGCAGGGTTGCAAAAATTGCTCCAGATTCTGTACCCGGGTTTACATTCGAGCCAACAGCTATTGATGAAGGCCACATCCACCAACCGGCACCAGGATTGTCGGAAGTATATTCAAATCCAAAAAGTTGACCAAACACGTAAGTACGTGCACCTTGGGTTGTAGCAGCAGCCAAATCCATTGTTGTAGCCAGTTGAGCTAAATTCCACGTTGCAGCATAAATGTTAGGTTTACCTGGGATTGGTTTTAACCGGTGACTATCTCCACTTACATCGCCAAAACCGGTCCATTTGTTAAGAGCAAGACTACGTGAAGCACCTGGATTGGTAGGAGTTTCTGCAAGCCATGCTACCCATGGAGTCCCTGTAATATCTACAGCAAAAGTAAATGTTTCGTCAACTTCAAAATCATTTGCCGTAGCAAAAATTTCATTTGCACAGTCCCATTTTACAATATAAAATCCCTCTGCATCTTTCGGATTGTTCACTGTTTGTTGTGCAGTTGCACAGAATGCTGAAATAATAACAGCCATTGCGAATAAAGTAAATTTCTTCATGGTCATAAAAATTAATTTGTTTAAC
>DAOOVG010000093.1:0-6740 GCA_035369865.1 Paludibacteraceae bacterium
AAATGTTGCTGGAGTGGAGCAGGAATGATCCGGTCAGCGACAAGGAAACCAATCGAAATGATGGTATTAATATAATTCAGGAAAATAGAAATCCTTTCATTGATTATCCTGAACTTGTTGATTTTATTTGGGGAACCAGAAACGGAGAGCAATGGCGACCAGGAATAGGAAATTCAAATTTTGTTGTCTCACCTAATCCTGCTTCTTCTTATGTGAGTGTTCAAATCAGTCAACCAGAACAAGCCAGTTTTATGATTTATGATTTAAGTGGAATCTATTTGAAAAATGGGAAAATAAATAGCGATGGAACCATCGATATCAGCGATTTAAACAACGGCATCTATTTATTAACTATTTATGCTCATCACATAAGGAAAGTGGAAAAATTAATTGTTGCTCATGAAAAGTTAATTCAGAATTGATGATTTATGGTAGTGTTCCCCAAAATATTCTTGTTTATTCATTATTGAATTGGGGAAAAATTATTATAAAAAGGACTACAAAAATTATAAAAAACGATGAAAACAATAAAAAAACAGAATCTACCTTTTATCTAACCTTGAGAGGTTTAGAATTTACGCTTACTTTTTTATTAATTTTTGCCCGGGAAATGGAATCATTTTTGTTAACAATTTTCCGCAAGCTATCCTGCCAAACTGGAACAAATTCACGTATCAAACTCACACTATCAATCTCAACATTCAGTTTTTCATTACAATTTTTACTGTTCAACAACGAACCAGTAAGTGAGTCAATTTTATAAGGGTGCTTTGCACGTAAGCGGAAAGTATAACGACGCAACAAACTATCGTTATAGGCTATGTGAGAAATGCTGTCAACTTTCCCATTGGCATAATGAATTCTTAAAACTATATAACGATTTTCGCAAGAATCCTCGGGAGCAATTCGTTGTAATAATTTCAATTCGTAAATATCATTGAAAAGAAGGTCAGATTGCTGGATTTTAAATAGCAAATTTCTTCTGATAGAATCTTTCGTAAGAAGGTAATGTGTAGGCAAATACCAGAGATTTGTTTTAGTAGTTTCAAGATAATTAGGATGATATTTTCCTTTTTTAATGTCTTCTTGTAAATGATTTAGCCGAAGAATCACATCAGTATAAACTTTTTCAAATTCTCTGGGATTTTTTCCATACCATGCAAGGGACGAATCAAATTGAGCCTGAGTAATACCATGTTTTTTTAAAACATATTGATAATAATAGGTATTATAATTACCTATGTAAAGGCTATCTTTTACATAAAGCACTCCATCGAGGATGTGAAAATCAGTAAGTACTTTAACCATTTCCTTTTTACTTAGCACATCTTTAGGACGTCGATTGCATGCGGTTATTAGCAATAGAATAATGCTTATTAAAAAGAAAAATCGAAAAAAATTATTTTTCTGATGAAACATTTTGTTTTGGTTTTTTCTCAAAACTTTGATTCAATTCTTTTCGGTAGAAAAACAAAATGATGAAAACGGCAATAGTTATCGCAGAATCTGCCACATTAAAAATTGGTTTGAAAAAAATTACTTCCCCAGCACTATTTTTAATCAATGGAAAATAAAGCATATCCACCACTTTGCCATAAAACAAGGGAGCATAACCACCTTCAGGAGGTAAAAAAGTAGCAACTTTACCATAACTGTCGCTAAAAAGGACACCATAAAATACAGAGTCAAAGATATTTCCCGCAGCACCAGCTAACAAAAGAGAAATTGTTAAAATATATCCAGTGGGAAATTGTTTTTTTATTAAAGAACGAAGATAAAAAAATATTAAGACAACTGCTACAATACGAAAAAAGGTAAGAAAAAGTTTATCAATGAATTGTATCCCGAAAGCCATTCCGCTGTTTTCAATAAAATAAATTTGAAACCAGTTGAATATATCCACATGGTCACCCAGAGCAAAATGGGTTTTTACATAAATTTTTGAAGCCTGATCAATAAAAAGAACAAGAAAAATCAACAGGGCAGATTTTTTAGCAATAGACATTTTCATCTGGAGGTCATTATGAAAGTTCAGCAGCAAGTTTTTTGCTGCCGACTTTTTGCTTGAAGATTTATTTTTTCTTATTTTTTGCTTCAATACTTAAAGTAGCATGAGGAACGGCACGCAATCGCTCTTTGGGTATCAATTTTCCTGTTTCACGACAAATTCCGTAAGTTTTGTTTTCAATACGCACCAATGCTGCCTGTAAATGCCGGATGAATTCTAATTGCCGTTGAGCCAATCTTCCTGCTTCTTCTTTTGAAAGGGTAGTAGCACCCTCTTCTAACACTTTAAATGTTGGCGAAGTATCTGAAACATCATTACTGGCTTCATTAGTTATTGCATTACGAAGTATTTCGTAATCTTTCTGAGCCTTTTCAAGCTTTTCAAGAATAATTTGGCGAAATTCTTCCAATTCCTCATCTGAATATTTTGTCTTTTCTGCCATCGTTCATTGAATGATAAAAATAATCCTTTCGGATTGGTTAATGCATTTAAAATAATCTGCGAAAATAATCATTTTTTTTCTCTTTAGCAATAATTTTAAAAACTCATTAAATGAATTCCTTTGTTTTTTTTATTTTAATCTTTACAAAGTAATCATCAAAATCTAATTCAGTAGTATTATCAAGTTTATCTACTAACATAATAGAGGTTGCCAATGTCTGGCTGGCAATATAATTTGAAAATTCATTTATTGCTTCATTAATTTCAGCCCGCTTTTCTATTTCAATGGTAATTCTATCTGTAATTTCAAAATCATTGGCTTTTCGAATATTTTGAATTCTATTGACAAATTCACGAGCAATACCTTCTTTTAGCAGCTCATCTGTCACCGTTATGTCGAGTGCCACTGTCAGTTTGCCATCGTTAGCGGTTAACCAGCCTGGCATATCTTCTGTAATGATTTCTACTTCTTCCTGAGAAATAGGAACTTCTCCCGCTGAAAGTTGCAAAACATATTCGCCTTTTTTTTCTATTTCTGCAATTTCTGTATTTCCTAAATTAGCCAGAGCTTCCGTAATTTCTTTCATTAATTTGCCATATTTTTTACCAAGCAATTTAAAATTTGGCTTTACTTTCTTTATCAAATTATGCATTTCACCATTTTGCGGGATGATTTCCAGTTCCTTAACATTGACTTCTGTTTTAATCAAGTCCGCTACATATTTCAATTGTTGATACGTTTTATCGTCTGGCGCAGGCACAATGGCTTTTGCTAATGGTTGACGCACTCTTTTATTGGCTTTTTTCCGTAATGAAAGAATCATTGAAGAAACCTGCTGAGCAAGCTGCATACATTCCTCCAGATTTTTGTCAATAAGATTTTCATTGCATTTTGGGAAATCAGTCAAATGAACAGATGCTTCTTTATGTTTCTCCGTCACTGCATTCAAATCGATGAACAATTGATCTGCATAAAAAGGTGCAATGGGTGCCATCAGTTGGGAAACAGTTTCCAAGCAGGTATAAAGTGTCTGGTAAGCTGAAATTTTATCTTCGTCGTATTCACCTCCCCAATAACGTTTTCTATTCAGACGGACATACCAATTACTTAGATTTTCATTGACAAAATCTGCAATGGCACGTCCAGCTCGCGTAGGATCATAATCATCATAATCATTCGTAACTTCTTTGATCAAAGTATTAAGAAGGGAAATTATCCATCGATCAATTTCAGGACGTTTTTCCATCGGAATTTCTTCTTCAGCATAGGTAAAATGATCCACATTGGCATAAAGAGCAAAAAAGGAATAAGTATTGTAAAGTGTTCCAAAGAATTTCCGACGAACTTCTTCCACCCCATCAATATCAAATTTTAAATTATCCCACGGTGAAGAATTGGTCATCATATACCAGCGAAGAGGATCGGAACCATATTTTTCGATTGTTGCAAAAGGATCGATAACATTTCCCAAGCGTTTCGACATTTTATTTCCATTCTTGTCAAGAACCAAACCATTGGAAACCACATTTTTAAAAGCAACAGAATTTTTTACCATGGTACTGATGGCATGTAATGTAAAAAACCATCCACGAGTTTGATCCACTCCTTCAGAAATAAAATCGGCTGGATAAAATTTATGTTTATCAATGGCTTCTTTATTTTCAAAAGGATAATGCAATTGGGCAAAAGGCATCGAACCAGAATCGAACCAGACATCAATTAAATCTGATTCTCTTCGCATCGGTTTGCCACTTTTTGACACAAGAATAATCTCATCGACGTAAGGACGATGCAAATCAATGTTTTCTATTGAATAATTCTCATCAGTATAAACACCAACTTTGAAATTTTTATAAGGATTTTTTTTCATCAATCCCACAGCAACAGATTTTTCAATCTCTACCATCAATTCTTCTACGGAGCCAATGCAAATTTCTTCTGATCCATCTTCTGTTCGCCAAATGGGAAGAGGTGTTCCCCAAAATCTACTTCGCGACAAATTCCAGTCCTGAAGATTTTCCAACCATTTTCCAAATCGTCCTGTGCCTGTCGAAGCTGGTTTCCAATTGATAGTTTCATTAAGGCGAATCATTTCATCTCGATAAGCAGTAGTTTTTACAAACCAACTATCCAGCGGATAATATAAAACGGGTTTATCGGTACGCCAGCAATGGGGATAACTATGAACATACTTTTCAATTTTGAAAATTTTGCCTTGCTGTTTTAACATCACACAAAGATCAACATCCAGGGTTGATTCATCATTTATTCCATTTTCTGTTGTGGTGGAATTTTCCAGTTGCGTTTCCTCTGGAAGGTATTCATTTTTTACATATCTACCAGCATAAGGTTGATAAAGTTCTACATTGATTTTTTGAGCTACAAAATCAGGATCCAAATCTTCCAATTTGAAAAATTTACCTGTTTTATCCACCATTGGTTGCCAGTTGCCATCTTTATCTTTCAACAACAGCGGAGGAATATTATTTTGTTTTGCTACTCTGTCATCATCTGCTCCAAAAGTAGGGGCAATATGAACGATACCTGTTCCTTCTTCGGTTGTAACAAAATCACCTGAAATTACTCGAAAAGCATCACCTTCTACTTTTACCCACGGAATAAGTTGTTCATAATGAATGCCTACCAATTCTTTCCCAGTACATTCTGCCAGAATTTTATAAGGAATATTTTTATCGCCGGGTTGATAATTTTCAAACGATAAATCAGCATTTTTAGGTGAAAAATACTTATCAATCAAGTCCTTAGCTAAAATAATATAAATAAGCTTACAAGTATAAGGATTAATTGTTTTAACCAAAGCATACGAAATGTTTGGATGAACGCACAAAGCTGTATTAGAAGGCAAAGTCCAGGGTGTAGTGGTCCATGCCAAGAAATAACAATCTCCATCAATTTTATCCTTGAAAGGTAACTTTTCAATTTCTTTGATGTTGAACTGAGCTACACAACTGGTATCTTTTATGTCGCGATAACAACCCGGTTGATTTAATTCGTGCGTACTCAATCCCGTGCCTGCAGCAGGAGAATAGGGTTGAATAGTATATCCTTTATAAAGCAATTTTTTTTCATAAAGTTGCTTCAACAGCCACCATACTGTTTCAATGTAACGATTGTCGTAGGTAATGTAAGGATGTTTCATGTCGATCCAATAACCCATTTTCATGGTAAGATCTTCCCATTCTTGCGTATATCTCATTACTTCGCGGCGACAGACATTATTGTATTCTTCAATGCTGATTTTTTTCCCAATATCTTCTTTCGTGATTCCTAATAATTTTTCCACATTCAATTCCACAGGAAGTCCGTGAGTATCCCAACCCGCTTTTCTTTTTACTTGAAATCCTTGCATTGTTTTATATCTGCAGAAAATATCTTTAATGGTACGTGACATTACATGATGAATGCCTGGCATACCATTGGCTGAAGGGGGACCTTCATAAAAGACAAAAGAAGGTTTTCCTTCGCGTATAGCAATGCTTTGGAGAAATGTATTTTGTTCGTTCCACCGTGTAAGTATTTCTTTATTGATTTCAGAAAGGTTTAAACCTGAATATTCTGCAAATTTTTTCATATTCGAAAGTACTTGATATACTATTTTTTTGAAGTTGCAAAATTACGAAATTAAATTGGATTAAGAAGTAATAAACTTTTATGAATCAAGGTCAACGTATAAAAAATTTAAATATGAATGGCTATCAACAACTTAATAAATTGATTATTAAAAATTTATTTGATTCTCCGCAAAACTACCTATTATTAGAAATTATCTGATTAAAATGCTGAATTTAGGGAAACTGCAGAACCTCGCTTCAAAAATAGAAAATAAAGAATATTTCACGCAGATAACCGCAGATAAAAAACGCAGATGAACACAGAAAAAAATACAGCGCAAATCAGCGAGAAAAGTATATCCAATGTTAGCAAAAAACTTAAATGTTTTAATTAGTTGCGATTCAAAAGTTGTTTTCTTTCAACTATATAAATTTTATCATATAGCAAATCCTATCTTCAAAGAGTAGTATAGTCGTGTTCTTTAAAAATCTATTAAGATATCGGAATTCAGCTCGTGAAGCAGAATATCCAGATATAGGTCATTATACGGATAATCATTAAATAATTTGCCAAAAAACCTTTTCAATTTAGGGAGAAATTACTTTTCGTCTCTTCTAAAAACTCAGTCAATTTCTTTATCTTTACCAAACTTTTGAGCTGGATTTATTTTTCAAGAACGTTAGTTTAAAACTATGCACTTTTAGTGCAAGACTTTAG
>DAOOVG010000094.1:0-6428 GCA_035369865.1 Paludibacteraceae bacterium
GATGTTTAGCCATAGTGTGATGATTTTTGATTTTAATTGTTCGTTCTATTACGTAAATACGTAATTGCAAAATTATAAAAAAATTGCCATATACAAACATATATAGCAACTTTTTTAATTCAATTACGTATAAATTGTGAAGTTAGGGTTTAATATTTTAGGTAATTGTTTGAGGGTTCTATCCTCAAATTGATATTCAACATAGTTTATTTTATCTAAACAATCTAAAATGTATTGTTGTGTGAAAGTGCCTCTGAGCTTGCCAGTGAGTAATAAATCTTTCTTAAAGTATTGCCAGATATGGAATAGAATTTTGTAGGCGAGCATACAAACAAAAACATGTCCTCTGGTTCTTTTTTCTTTTCTCAAATGAATAGGTCTTATCTCTTCCAAACCTGTTTTGACGTTGTTTTATTCAACCTCATTTTGCTTAAACCTTAGTAACAAAACAAATCCTCCAAAAAAGTTAACCTTATTAAAAACTGAACAAAATAAAAAAAGCGGGAAAGATTAAAATAGAAAATAATCCAATAAGGTGACAAAATTGTAAGCTGGAGGAAACATTCCCTGTTATGAAGGTTAAAGATTCTCGATAAAGTTTTTTATGATAAATATTTGTTTAGCAAAATGTTTGATTTTATCAGCAGTTAAAATCAGAAGATTTTATTTTTTATGCAAGGTAGCCAAGAGGCTACGCCGAAAAATGGGATACCGAGATTTTTTCTTCATTCGCTCGAACCTCATAACTCGCACCTCAAAACTCGGAATTCCTTAACTCTTCTTTGATCATTTTTTAAATTAGTCGATTAAGCACCCCACTCACCGATTCTCCAAAGTTCGTCATCAGTGAAAGAAATATTTTTAATTGCTTCAATATTATCTTGTAATTGATTAACAGAACTTGCTCCAACAATGACAGAATTAACTTCAGGCAATCTCAAACACCACGCTAAAGCCATTTGAGCAAGTGTTTGACCTCTTTGTTGAGCAATGATAGTTAATTCCTTTACTTTAGCAATCACCTCGGGTGTAATCTGACTTTTTTGTAAGAACCCATATGGACTGGCTGCTCTTGACTTTTCAGGTATACCATTCAAATATTTATCAGTTAAAATTCCCTGTGCTAAAGGAGAAAAAGCAATAAATCCTACGCCATTTTGCTTCAGAATAGGAAACATATTAAACTCAACGTTACGACTAAAAATATTATATCTATCCTGATAAATCAAGCAAGGTGTTCCATTGGCACGTAAAATTTGAAAAGCTTCTTTTGCCTTCTCAACAGGATATTTTGAAATACCCACATAAAGAGCTTTGCCTTGTTTTACCATATCGCTCAATGCTCCCATCGTTTCCTCAAGAGGCGTATTCGGATCGTAACGATGCGAATAGAAAATATCAACGTATTCAAGTCCCATTCGCTTCAGACTTTGATGAAGACTCGCAATCATATATTTTCTGGAGCCGCCATCACCATAAGGACCCGGCCACATTTCATGACCAGCCTTTGTACTGATAATCATTTCATCGCGATATGAAGAAAAATTTTCTTTCAGGATTTTCCCGAAATTTTTCTCAGCACTTCCAGGAGGATAACCATAATTATTTGCTAAATCGAAATGAGTTATTCCATGATCAAAAGCAAATTTTATCATTTTTTCAGCTTCCTGGAAATCGTCCATATCCCCAAAATTGTGCCATAAACCTAAAGAAATGGTTGGTAATTGTAGCCCACTTTTTCCACAAAACCGATAACCTACGGAATGAATATATCGGTCAGGATTGGGAGTATAAAGAGGATCTGTCATAGTTTTGTTTTTCTTTTAAATTGATTTTAAAATTCAACTTCGGGTGCTTTTTCTGTTCCAGCTTCTGCTTCAAAATAAGGTTTCTTTTCAAAACCAAATAACGCAGCAATAATTGATTTTGGGAAACGCCGGATAGATGCATTGTAATTTCGAGCCATCTCGTTGAAGCGATTTCGTTCCACTGCAATCCTGTTTTCTGTTCCTTCCAACTGTGCTTGCAATTCAATGAAGTTCTGATTGGCTTTTAAATCTGGATAATTCTCAGCAATCATTAATAATCTGCCCAAAGCCGCACTTAGTTCTCCTTGTGCTTGTTGAAACTGTTGAAGTTTTTCAGGCGTTAATGAATTAGCATCAACAGTAATTTGAGTTGCTTTAGCACGAGCTTGTACTACTTCCTCTAATGTTCCTCTTTCGTGAGCAGCATAACCTTTAACCGTTGCAACAAGATTAGGGATTAAATCTGCTCGACGCTGGTACTGATTTTCTACATTCGACCATTGACTTAAAACAGCTTCTTCAGAAGAGACCAAACTGTTGTACATAGAAACACCCCATAAGACGAGTGCTGCTACAATAATTAAAATAATAACAACATTCTTTTTCATAAAATAATTTTTTTATTTGTTTTTGATCAATTTTCAATTGTTTTTTATCTAAATTTACCAGCCACTGGTAGCACCACCGCCACCTGACATACCTCCGCCGAAACTTCCTCCACCAAAACCTCCACCACCACTAAAAATTCCTCCGGGAATAGAACCCGCAATAATGGTATTTCGTGAATGGGTCAAACGAGGAAGTCGTCGATTTTGATTTTCTTCGTAACCACAATAAAGACAATGATACGTAATACGTTCTGTTCCAGGATGTAAATAAGTAGGCGATACAATAATTTTCTTATCTTTTAAAATAAATGCTTTTGTTCCACATTTGGGGCATTTAGTATAAGCACTTGGTTTATCCAGTAAAAAGATAGCTTCATTTTTACAATTATCACATACAAAAACATCATAATCTATTGAATGAAGTTGTTCTTCAAAACACTGAGATAATTTCAAATAAGCATCATCATCTTTCTCGGATAAAATATGCATTTGACCACCACACACTTTACAAGGAATTGGTTCTTTTCTGATTTTTCGCATTTTTATATTTGCATAAATAGCTGCAGGTAAAGTTGTTAAAGGAATAGGTATCAGCAATAACAAAAAAATTGGTTGTGAAAAAATAAGAATACCTATAAAACCTATTATAAGAGGTAACACTGACATTAAGGAAATGATTCCTTTCTTTTCATTTTTAATGGCAACGTAACGAGCAATGTTAGTCTTTAGTTTTGCATTCTTTCTAATTTTACGAATGGAACTTTCTATCCACAACCAAGTAATTGATATTAATACTAAATAAACAATTAAAGCCATTGGTAAAATTTCATTCCAATGAACAGGTTCGACAATTTTTTCAGGAACAGGTTCATGAAGAATAATAGAATTTATTTCTTTTATTGCAGCTAAAAAACCCGCATCATAATTTCCTTTTTTGAATTCAGGAATCATCGTTTGCACCTGGATACGTTTACAAATGGCATCCGGCAAAATTCCTTCCAGTCCATATCCTGTTTCGAAAGTAACTTTTTGTTGGTCCAAAACAAATAATATCAATAAGCCGTTGTCTTGTTTTGCTTTTCCAACCCCCCATTCATTAAAAAGCTGCGTAGCAAATGATTTTATTTCTTCACCCCCAATTGAATTTACAACTACTACTGCAATTTCTGCTCCTGTTTTTCTTTCAAGTGAATCCAAAATATTATTAATAGCATAAACAGTTTCGTCTTTCAGAATTTTGTCAGGATTACTCACATAGTTGTGTTGGTCCAGAGTTTTAGGATTAGGAATTGTTTTTAAAGTATATTCGTTAGCCGAAACCATTCCCATTAAACAGATAACAACGAAAAAGACAAACAATTTTTTCATTATTAAACGAAATTTTTATACGAAATTAATACGTAGATGAAAGAAGTGTTATCTCATAAATTAATGTTGAATAAGGAGGAATTTGTCCAGAGCCATCTTTCCCATAAGCTAATGAACTAGGGATATAAAAAATATAAGTTCCACCTCCATTCATTTTAGTAATTCCTTCTATCCATCCTTGAATGGCATTCGACAAATAATATTCATACATACCTCTTTCAAATAAAGTACTATCAATTAAATAACCTTTATATTGTACAGATACCCAACTATATGGATTTGGACGACGATCGTATCCCTGGTGAATCACTTTATAACAAAGTCCGCTTTGGGTACACACAAAACCTGAGTCAGATTTATGAGCTTGCAACCATTGTTCATTTAAAATTTTCCAGTCAGCATATTTTTCTTCTTCACAGGAAAAAAGAAAAAAAAGAGCTACCAAACAAAGAGGAAAAACAAGTTTTTTCATATCATTTTTATTCTTAAAAATACTCAAATTTCTAGATTTTTGTGTAATTTAAAATCTGGTAAATCAACGTATTTGAATTTACATCAACATCAAAACAAAAGATGTTAAATTGAATTTCTTCAAAAGTTTTTTATTTAAATATAGTAATATCCTTGAAAATTTTCTGTCTCCTTTATAGTATTCTTATAAAAGACAATAAAAAAGTAAATTATTTTTTTATTTCAAAAGTGTTTACCGCTGTAAATTAACAACATACAAATTTATTATACAAATATGAGGCAAATTTAAGGTAAACAATAATAAAAATTAGAAAATTGATTTACAAAAATATGAATGATTTTTCAATAAACATTATAAGAACCATGAAAAAATTGAAAGGTAAGTTGGAATGAGTTTTTTTGAATTCTACCATATTAAATTTTTTTCCATTTTAGCACCTGACAAACACCTAAATAAATATTAAAACGATAAAAGTTATACCAAGTTGCTTCCTAATTATAAAGAACAATTCTTGTCTTTGCTCAAAAAAATAAACTAACTTTGAAAAACTTTTCGGAGTAAATCCATACATTGTTTCCTTGATTGGAAACACAATTGCTGAAGTGGATATTGCATCGCTGCAACTGATTGTCCATCTGTTGCCCAAGCCGAACTCGGCTTTTGGTCAAACGGAGCACTTGTCGGCTCAGTTGACGCATCTGTTGTAATACACTATCGGGCACAAAACTGCCTTTGATTAAATCTTTCTGAAGACATTCTGCTATCCACTGCGCATTCTTTATATCACTTTTTCGACCAGGCAACTGTTTGATAAAATAAGGATTGGCCAGTTTTACCGAAAAATCTGATTGAAGAACCTGCTATATCGGTATCCAATAAATACTGGTACTCTCCATCGTTAGATTTCCACAACCTTCCTCTACCAATGCAATTACGCAAGGCTATCAGATTAGGGGTGAGGGTACCGTAACGTTTTTCTAAAATTTTTTTGCCTTCTTCATCCAAAATACAAGCAAATATGCTATTTTTGTGAACGTCAAGGGCACATACTTTTTCCATAAAATTACCGGAATTAAATTGTTAAACAATTAGTTTATTTCATTGGTTATTAAAAAACCAACTTACAAAGGTAACATTTGTGCTCGCAAGCACGGTACGGTAAGCCTTTAAAATTTTGTGCCTTGATTTTTATTTTCACACGTTTGGAAATACATAGATTTTCATGTATTTTTGTATTAAAATAGCAGGCAGGTTTGTCGCTTTTTTAAAAAAGAGGAAAGTCCGGGCAACACAGGGCACCATACTTCTTAACGGGAAGCTATCTGCAAAGGTAGAGGAACATAACAGAAAATAACCGCCTCATTCTAATGAGGTAAGGGTGAAAAGGTGAGGTAAGAGCTCACCGGTATAAATGGTGACAATTATAGCCGTATGTCTTATGGGTTGCAAGATCGAATATACCGACGTATATAGGGTGGCTCGTCCGATGTCGGGGGGTAGATCGCTTAAAACAAATGGTGACATTTGTTTCAGATAAATGACAAACACTTTGAATAAAGTACAGAACCCGGCTTACAAGCCTGCTATTTTTTTATTACCTTTTTATTTTGATGAAGTTCAAGAATCTCTTCGTTGCATTTTGTATAAATTTTTATCAAAAAAATTCATCAAACTTTGGAAATAACAGGACAAGCCCAAAATACCAACAACATAAGTATATACATTCACAGAAGTGACTACTTAAATCTTCAATATTTTAATGGTTTTGTTGAAGTTTACTCACCAGATTATTACAATAAAGCCATTGAACATTTTTACAGGTGATCCTGAATAGTTTAGAAATGAAATGAAAATGGATACCACTCATAAACTTATTACAGGAAATACAAATAAGAATGCCTCTATATTGATATACTATTAATGAGCAAATGCAAGCATAACATTATGGCAAACTCTTCTTTTAGCTGGTGGAGAGCATGGTTAAACGAAAATCCTGACAAATGTGTAAGAGCTCCAAAAAAATGGTATGTAAATGAGGCAAGGAATAAATTTGCTTGCGAAATTACCTTACCTGATTGCGATATTTATGTGGGAAACAAAATTGCAGTTCGTCCAGGCGGAAAAGTTCAAAAAGGAAAAAACTCCGGACAACCGGTAACCATGCTGACTTTT
>DAOOVG010000095.1:0-6267 GCA_035369865.1 Paludibacteraceae bacterium
GTAGCTCCCATAATAATAACTCCTACACTGGCATCAAAACCATCCATTTCAACCAGAAGTTGATTTAATGTATTTTCTCGCTCATCGTAACCACCTCCGAAGTAACCTGATTGAGCTCTACTTTTACCAATGGCATCAATTTCATCAATAAAAATAATACACGGTGCATGAGCTTTTGCTTGATTGAACAAATCTCTTACACGAGCTGCTCCTACCCCAACAAACATTTCTACAAAATCAGAACCACTTAAACTGAAAAATGGTACACCTGCTTCTCCAGCGACAGCTTTTGCCAATAAAGTTTTTCCTGTTCCTGGAGGTCCAACTAATAAAACACCTTTAGGTAATTTGCCTCCCAGACGAGTATATTTTGAAGGATTTTTTAAAAATTCTACAATTTCTTTTACTTCTTCTACTGCCTCATCTATACCAGCTACATCTTTAAAAGTGATGGGATTTTGTGGTCTTTCAGCTTGAATTTTTGCTTTATTTTTCCCAATTTCTAACATTGGATTTTTTGGTCCAATTTTTTTTAGAAAATATCCCCATACAAGCATTAAAACTACAAAAGGTAAAATCCAATTTAAAAAGAAATTTTGTAAGGTGTTGTCTTCAAAATGTCCTTTAAAATAGACCTTTGCATCAATTAGTTCATTAATCAAATATTCTTCATTTATATTAGGAAGACGATTGACCATGAATTGTCTTTGAACTTGTTGTTCAACATTTGGAATTTGTATACGCCAGGGGGTTGTTGGTGCTTGAGTTATTGGTTCTAAAGCTGTTGATTTATCTGATCTGAATTCTCCAATTATTTTATTTTGTAAAAATACAACTCTTTCTACCTTGCCAGCATGAAGAGAGTCAAGAAATTGGTTGTAACTAATTTCTGTTCCTTGATTATTTGGGAAAAACAGCCATTGTAATAAGATGAATATTCCAAAAACAACCAACCAATAAATCCATGAATATTTTTCGCGTTTTGTCATTTTTATTTTTTTAATTGTTACAATAAAAATTGATTTTAACCAAAATGCCACTCAGTTACAAAATTAATATAAATCTTCAGAACTTATTTTCAATATGGATTTTTTTTAAAGAAATATCAGAAAGAAATTTAACAATGAATTACTCTTAATGTGTGAAAAACAAGGAGTTTATTTTCCCCAAATGAATATTAAAAAAATGAAAAAGAATTTCTCTTTCCCATTTTTTTGCAAGCAACTACTTATCAGTTATTTAAGTGATTAATCAATCAGTTTGCCATGTTCCAATAAAAGAGTTTTTGATGGCATATCACAAACTTCAGTAGGACCGAAATACTGAATTGGACCTGGATAAATATAACTTGCTTTTTCATCAGCCCATTCTTCTCTATGAGCTTCAAAATATTTAAATGGTTCCCCATCTAATTTTACCAAAGCTTTTTGAATGACAGGTTTCCATTTAGCATTTCGTTTTTCCATATTCATTAACATAGTAATGGGCACTCCTGTAGCAATCCATTCTTCTGGCGGTGCAGTTAAATTACGAACAGAAGCCAAATAGCCTGTTTTTCTTTCGGAGATAAGAATGGCAGCAACGTAACCAAGTGTATAAGTATAATTAGCATCAAAATTTGATGGAATGGCACAACGTCCTTCGTAACCAAAGAAATGACTTAAAGGCGAAAAAGTTCCTTTATACACTCCTTCAGCTTTCAGTTGTGCTAACCTTTTGGCAATCATTTCAATCAATAATTTTTCCGTTTCAATTAAGGAAACCTGTACATTGCCATGTGGATCTCTATCTAACAGCAATTGACGAGCTATTCCTTTTGGCAAACTTCTATAAAGTTGACTGCTTTCAGGAGTTAATAAACCTTTGATAAATTGACGCTTTTCATCATCTGTATTTAAAGCATTAAAATCTTCATTATTAGCCAATAGTTCATTTAATTCACTAATTAATATTTTCATTCCAGGAATAAATTCAATCAATCCTTCGGGAATTAGAACAGTACCATAATTTAACCCATAATCAGCACGATTGATAATTACTTTAACGATATTTTCAACAATATCATTCAAAGTTAAATTGTTACCTTGTATTTCTTCAGAAATAATGGCTATATTGGGTTGACTTTGCAAAGCACATTCGAGTGTAATATGAGAAGCAGAACGCCCCATCAGTCTAATAAAATGCCAATATTTTTTGGAAGAACTGGCATCACGTTGAATATTTCCTATCAATTCAGAGTAAACTTTACATGCGGTATCAAAACCAAAAGAAGTTTCAATCATTTCGTTTTTCAAGTCGCCATCAATAGTTTTTGGACAACCAATTACCTGAATTCCAAAATTATTCTGAGCATAATATTCTGCTAACAGACAAGCATTGGTATTTGAATCATCGCCACCAATAATTACAATAGCATTAATTTTAAGTTTTTTACAAATTTCTGCTCCTTTTTCAAATTGCCATTCTAATTCCAATTTAGTTCGCCCCGAACCAATAATATCAAACCCTCCTGTGTTTCTGTACTCGTCAATTATCTCTGCAGTTAGTTCAGTATATTTATGGTCAATCAAACCACTTGGTCCATCTAAAAAGCCAAACAACCTATTTTCAGGATTCAATTTTTTCAAACCGTCAAATAAGCCTGCTATAACATTATGTCCGCCAGGTGCTTGACCTCCTGAAAGTATTACGCCTACATTAACTTTCGGATATTCCTTAGTTGGACCTTCTTCAAAAGTAATGAGAGGCAACCCATAAGTTTTGGGGAAAAAACGTTTAATTTGTTCGTGATCAGCAACAGATTCAGTGGCTTCACCTTCTTTGATTGCTACATTACCCTGTAAAACAGAAGGCATTTTAGGTTGATAGGCAGCTCGTGCAATTTCAAGCGGACTTTTTTTAATTGTTTTCATTGGTTAATGAATTATTATACTATCTTTGGATAAGTTAAAACAATAAGTATACTTATTTAAAAAATTAAAATATAGTAATTTGATTATTAAAACGATAAATTTAAAATCAATTGTATGCAAAAGTAATGAATTTATTTAATTACACAACTAAAAAATCTCTTTTTTTAAACTTTTAGTAAGAAGTTTATGAATTATTTTTTATACGAATATCCATTAAATTTCATTCTTTAAAAACTAATAATTTTCTGAAAATTGCAATTTTTTGTTAAATAAAGTATTCATACTTTATCCGTTTTATTCCTATTAAAAGATTTTCTTTAATTTTGTTCGTATTAATTTTTTATCAAAAGTAAAATTTATACTTAAAAGGCACGTTTTTAAATCTACTGAATTTCAATTTTAAGCAAATGAAAAATAGTTGTAGCTTTGTTAGATTTATCGTGTTAATAGGATTTTTTTTCTTTTCTGAAAAAGTATCATCTCAAGATGAGTATCTTGGAGAAATTGGTATTGGCGGAGGAAGTGCATTTTATTTGGGTGATGCTAATTCAGAATTGTTTAATCATTCAACCATAACATATAGCGGCATCTTTCGGTATCGTTTTAATCCTCGTATAGATTTAAGAGCTGAATGGAATTATAATTTAATAGAAGGAAAATACAAAGAAGAAGCTAACCCAGAAAATATTATTTCATTTAATAACGATATAAATGCATTAGATATTTGTGGTGAATTTAATTTTTTTGATTATGAGCAAAAATCTTCCTCTCGTTCAAGCAGAAGATATACTACTTATATTTTTGCAGGATTGGGTGCCGCAATTTATTCAAATGACACACAAAATGTAACTTGCAAATTAACCATTCCTTTTGGAGTGGGTTTTAAGTTTAAAATAAGTGCTCGGTGGAATTTTAATGCACAGTGGGGTTTTCGTTGGATTAGTGCTGATGATATTGAAGCTCAAGAACCATTAAATAATTATTATCAACTAAACGGAAGCAATCCATTTAATAAAGATTTTGTTTCTACTTTAATGGTAGGACTTACTTTTGATTTTCTGAAAAAACCTTGTGATTGTAAAGTGATAACTTATTAATTCAAATTTATATGTCGTTCATTTATGTCATCTTTTAAAGAAAAAATCGATTATCAAAGTTTGCCTCAACATATAGCAATCATAATGGATGGTAATGGACGTTGGGCAAAAGAGAGAGGTTATGATAGAATTTATGGGCATCAACACGGTGTAACTTCTGTTAGAAATGTGACAGAAGCTGCCACTGAACTTGGTATTCCATATCTTACTTTATATGCCTTCTCTACTGAAAATTGGAATCGCCCTATTGAAGAAGTCAATGCTTTGATGGAATTGTTTGTGAGTACCATTGAAAATGAAACAGCAGAACTTCAAAAAAACAATATTAAACTTTCAACTATTGGCGATTTAAATCAGTTACCAAACAAAGTAAAACAACAATTGCTTAATTGTCAAGAAATAACAAGTCAGAATACTCGACTTAATCTAATATTGGCAGTCAGTTATTCTTCTCGTTGGGAAATTACCAATGCAGCAAGAAAAATTGCCAAAGATGTTGAAACAAAAAATTTAACCTCGGCAGAAATCAATGATCAATTATTTTCAAATTACCTGGAGACCAAATTAATACCCGATCCAGACCTTATGATTAGAACAGGAGGTGAAATTAGAATTAGTAATTTTTTGTTGTGGCAATTAGCTTATACTGAGTTATATTTTACTTCCAAACAATGGCCTGATTTTGACAAAGAATCCTTTTATGAAGCTATTTATGAATTTCAACAAAGAGAACGACGCTTTGGTAAAATAATTGATTTTTAATTTTTTAAAAATTCTATCTTAAAAATTATTATGCAATTAAAAATATATTTTCCTTTTATACTTTTCATTTTTTCTTTTTCATTTCTGACAGCTCAAATCAATGATTCTCTTTTCATTAAATCACTTACTGATACCATTAACTTAACTGTTGATACTACTCAAGTGCCAGAAATAGAATATTCTAATTACAGCCAAAAATATCAAATTGCAAAAATAACCGTTACAGGAGCTGAAAACTATGAAGATTTTGTCTTGATCGGATATTCAGGTTTATCAGTAGGTGATACCATTAGTATTCCAGGAGAAGAAATTACGAATGCAGTAAAACGTTTTTGGAAACAAGGATTATTCTCTGATGTAAAAATTTATGCTACTAAAATCGAAGATGGAAAAGTATGGCTAAATATTGATTTGAAACCTCAACCACGAATTTCTAAAATTAACTATCAAGGGCTAAAAAAAGGAGAAATCGAAGATTTAGTGAAAAAATTGAATCTATCCGAAGGAAATCAAATCACTCCTAATATTATTGACAGGATCAAAACAATCACCAAAAATTATTTAGAAGAAAAAGGTTTCCTTAATTCAGAAGTAAATGTTTACACACATGATGATCCCGAAAAGCCAGGATATGTAACGGTAGATATTGAGGTGGACAAAAAAATAAAAATTGGTGTTCATAAAATTTATGTTACTGGAAATAAAGCTTTAACACATGCTCAAGTGGACAAAGCCATGAAGAAAACCAATGAAAAACACATCAGAAATTTATTTCGATCTAAAAAATTTGTTCGTGAGGAATATGAAAAAGATAAAATTGCCTTAATTGAAAAATACAATGAAATTGGTTATCGTGATGCTTATATTGTAGCGGATAGTGTGGTACCCTTCAATGAAAAGAGCGTTGACATTTATATCACTGTAAATGAAGGGGAAAAATATTATTTTAGAGATATAAAATGGATTGGGAATACCGTTTATCCTTACGAGCTATTAAGTGCTCAATTGAAAATTAACAAAGGTGATGTTTATAATTATAAATATTTAATGGATCGCTTACAAAATGATGATGATGCCATTAGCAAGTTTTATCAAAATAATGGTTATCTTTTCTTCAACATAGAACCAGTAGAAGTACAAATTGACAATGATTCAATCGATCTTGAAATCCATATTTACGAAGGAAAACAAGCTACAATTAATGAAGTAGGTATAAAAGGCAATACTCGAGTTTATGAACATGTTATTCGTAGAGAATTACGAACCAAGCCAGGAGAATTATATAGCCAAGATGATATAATTCGTTCCTTGCGTGAATTAGCACAAATGGGACATTTTGATCAAGAAAAAATGAATCAGGCAATTGATATTCAGCCCGATCCAGAAAATGGAACAGTAGATATTAATTATGTTTTAGAAAGTAAAGGTAGTGATCAAATCGAATTTTCTGCTGGATGGGGAGCTACTGGCGTGGTGGGAAGTATTGGATTAAAATT
>DAOOVG010000096.1:0-6179 GCA_035369865.1 Paludibacteraceae bacterium
ACCAGTCAGCAGTGTCCGAAAGAATTTTCATAAAACTTCCCTCCGTGCGATATTGGGGTATTTGCAACCTCGAAAAGGAAAACAATTTGAATATTTTCTTATCGGCCACAAAACCATTGTCGTGCAGCCATTCGGCGAATGCCTGATCGGCACTGGCAAGTATTTTATAAATCACTGCCGAAAGTTCATATTGGTAATTGAAGGGTAATCGATTGCCAAAAGGGTGTTTATCGATATTTAAAGTAATTTTAAACCGCATACAGCCTTGTTTGAACAATAAGTTTTGCTTAAAATATCTTGACAGACAAATATAAACATTCTTTTTAATTTTTTCGTTAAAAATTACAGAAATAAAAATGAGGAAAATTATTTGATAAATGGAAGAAAAATAGTAACTTTGCAAATTCAAAAATCAATCGAGCAATTAATTTTATAAAGATATGAAAAGTGGCATTCATCCTACAAATTATCGTCCTGTGGTATTTAAAGACGTGTCAAATGGCGATTATTTTATCTCCCGTTCAACAGTGAACACAAAAGAAACTATTGAAATTGACGGAGTTACTTATCCATTGGTAAAATTAGAAATTTCAAGTTCTTCGCATCCTTATTATACAGGAAAAGCTAAATTAGTGGACAGTGCAGGGCGTGTGGATAAGTTTATGAGTCGATATGCCAAAACACTGGAAAAGAAAAACAAAAAATAAAGGTAAGTTTTTTTTCATGGGTAAGAGAAGTCTTGTAAGTTTTTTACAAGGCTTTTCTGTTTTTTATGGCTCTTTTACCCATGTTTTTTCCTGAAGTTGAAATAAAATGGGTTGATATGTTACAAAAGGAGTTATTGTTTTTTTGTCTCTTTCACTTAAAAAATCAAGGCTGTTATTGGTTGCTATTAAGCGATTGCTACCTTGTTCAAAGGTCAGCGTTATAAAAGTATTTTCAAGAATTTTCTGTAAATGAGCGACTTCAATTGTTGAGTCCTGAATATTTTTTACATTGAGCCAATCTATTGCTTTTGGATAATTAAACTGCAAGGGTATTTTATTCCATGTTGTATCGCAAAACTGAATCATGGAATGACATACAGGGGCACAAACAGTGCGTATTATTCCCACAAAAGGTTGTCCATTTGCAAAATGTAAAAGTTTCATTTCAAAAGTACTGGAAGAAGTATTTTTAATTTTTATTTGTGCATTCAATGTATCTAAAAACAACAAATAAGCTTTGCTGCCATTTCGAGTGGTAACAGTATCACTTTGACCAACTTTTGCATATTCAATCAACTCATGCCTTTGTTTCGAGTTCAAAACAGGATCTAATCGATCTGGCATATGAACGTAAAGATTCTCAATCTTTTGAGCATAAAGTGAGGTTTGTAAAAATAAGATACTGATAGTCAGTATTTTTTTTAAGTTATTCATTGTTTTTTTCATTTGATGATTTGTCCTTTTTAAACGTGATTTTTTGCCAGTAATATTTGAATAAATCTTCAAAACTTTCGAAATCGGCTTTGTACATAAAACCAATTCCCTGAGTATTTTTTGCTGCTCTCAATTGATAACGATCAATAGTATGATTATAAGCTTTCAAACGAAATTTCCCATTTTCAGTCAATAACCATTCAATGTCCACATCACCAATAAATTTATTTGTATTGGTACTTAAATTAATATTATCGTTTCTGTAACCGAGATTTCCATTGATAATCAATCTGTCATTAGGTTGAATCAGCACTTGAGCCTGCACGTTGCTACTTGAAATTTCTGATTGTTGATAATCGATCCCAATGGAGATGATATTGCTGTTGATCATTTGTGATAGTAAATTATTCAATTGAGCACTTACTGTAGAAGTTAAAAATGATATTGCTTCGCTGGTGCCAATACCTACCGGTGCATTAGCTGTTTGTTGCAAGTATGGATTATAAAACTTATTGAAAATCAGCAGATAAACAATCTGGCGTGCCATCATTTCTTTGGTATTGATGATACTTTTTACCAATTGTTTTACACTTTCATCGCTCGATGGCAAATCAATATCAAAATTGATAGTTGGCGACATAAGATTTCCTGTCATAAGCAGAATGCAATTAACAGGCACCGTTGTTCTTGGAATAGACATTAATTGCGATTCATCTAACAAATCGCGTAAAGAGGCTGTCAATGAATAAATGCCTCGTACATTTATTTGAGCATTGTACGGATTACCTGTCCAGCTCATAGTGCTGCCTTCTACTATTTTAAATTCTTTGCGAATGACATTTTGCAAGGTTAACAAATAATTTCCTTTTTCGATAATATAAGTGCCGAATACTTTTATATCAGAATAATTATCAAATTCAAATCTTAAATTTCCGCTACCTTTGGCTTCAATCATATCGCCTGCTTGTGGATCAACAATTAAACGTATTTCTGCATCTGGAGTAACTTCAATCTGGATATTTACTTTTGTATTACTGTTACTTTCTGGTTTTATCGTCGTTTCTATCTTTTTTTCTTTCTCAATATCTGTTTCCTTTTTTACAAAATTAACAAAATTACTTTCGGAAGCAGTAGCAGTGGTTGGAATATTAATATTACATTCTGTGTGTGGTTTAGAAACCGCATTTACAAATAAATTGGTAACTTTTTCATCGCCAAAGACATGTACCACTCCATCAGCATAAATTTTTCCGTAAAAAATTGGATTATCTTCAGGATGAGTATTCATCGACAAAAGATTTTTTGCTGTTACCGTGACATTATAAGTTAAATCGCCAAACATTCCATTGTGTATAAGTTTTCCATTTAAAGTTCCACGATTACCGTCTTCGTCATAGATAGTAATATTTTTAAACTCCGTAGAATATCGCCTCATGTGGATGGTATCGTTAAAAAAATAAGTTGTATTAGTAAAAAACATGGTTACCTGGGCTTTTTCCATAAATAAATCTCCGTGAAACCCCATTTTTTTCGTAGGACCAAACATTCGTAGTTTTCCTGTGGCAAGTCCTTTTACATTTTGAACTACGCTTCCCAGATAAGGTTTTAACATTTCAACAGATACCCGATGCAAATCATAAATAAAATCAATAGAATCTTTTCCTGGTATATAAGCACCTTCAATTGTAGCTACGGTATCTTTTTTATCCACAATAGTAGCTTCCGAATAGATTTGCTTGTTTTCTTTATCCCAATAACTTAATAAATCGGCATCACCCAATATTACATGATTCATTTGATAATCTTTTACAAACATTTTTGCCTCAAAAAAAGGCTGATACAAAGCACTATACAGGGTAGCTTCTCCTGTAAAAAAACCACCTAAACTCAATGCTTTCAATTTAACCAAATCATTCATAATAAATGAAAAATCAACACCTTTGAGTTTAAATTCCAGGGCGTCGTCCTGATTTTTCGAAGCAATGCCATTTATCTGAATATATTGACTTTGATCATTATCAAAAAGAAAATTATGAACACAAATAGAGCCATCAGGCTTAAAATCAAGGGTTGAAGGATGAATATTCCACAGTGAATTTGAAATAATGACCTGGGCAGGTAAAATAGACAATTGAGCAAATGTTTTATTATTCTCTTTTCGGAGTTGAGTAACGGTTTGAAATTCACCAGCATTTTTAATGGAATCTGTATTTTGCCAGGCAAATAAGGTACTTACAACATTTTCTCCTGCCAAAGCTTTCAGATATATATTCATAAAACCATTTTTCTGCTTCAATTGAGTGTTCGTAGTCAACTGTAATTGTTGGTTCTCAGTTTGAAGTGAAAGGGTAGTATTTTTAAATTCGCTTTTCCCTTTTTGAAAGAATGGGAAATCAGCAGTTAAATTAACAGTATTATTTCTCTCATCCACAGAACCTTTGATAATCGAATTTTCTTTTAAGGTATAAGGAATTTGTAAAACCTCCGTGAGCTCTTTGATATTTGAAATTTGTAAATCTACATTGAAATAATTGGGCTTCTGGGAGGCAGAAGAATTATAATCAAAAGATAAAGAAGGTAAATAATACTGTATCAATTTCTTAAAAGTTCGAGGAAGTGTGTTGTAATTATATCTTCCATTCATATAACCATTCACAAAATCAGAAGAAATGATAAGACTTGTAAAATCTGGTTCTTGACGAGAAGTTAATTGAATTTTTTGGACATTCAAAGTTTTATGCTGATTGGTGAATTGAATATTATCGACTTCGATAGTACCATTAAGTTGATCCACAGGATTGCCTACCATATTGATTTTGCTATCGAAAGATAATAAAGCAAGAGGATATTTTTTTACCAGATTTAAGGCATTTAGATCTGCATGGGAGAGTTTAAAATGAAAATCAAAAGTAGGGGATTGCTGAGTTAAATCTATTATACCATTAAAATAAGCTGCAATATTATCATCAACCATTTCAAAAGTGCCATTAAAACCTGAATTACTGTAATTTCCATTGAAAATCATATTGTTATAAGAATAGCTCTTCCATTGAAATTCTGGGACAGAAGCCTCAATAATTCCTTGAAAATCATTGTTTTCTTTTTTAGTTCCTTGAGTATTAATATTAAAAATTAAATTACCAAATTGTGGATTGTTTAAAATTTTATCTAATTTCAACCCGGGAGTTTTGAGGGTACCATTATAGGAAAATTCTTTGAAACTTTGACCAAATCGAAACAAAACATCTGTTGAAATTTCTCCGACATCCGACTTTAATTTTCCGTAAGCAACCAGATTATTAAAAAATCCAGAAATATTTCCTTTATAACGAATGGTGCCAATCTGATTAAAAGCAGACGGTAAAATAACGGGGCGTTCCGTTAAATCAGCAATAAAATCTTGTAAATCAGCTCTTTTAAAATGTAAATCATTAATATCAGCATAAATAAAAGTTTCATTAAAATCTGGAAGTCCATTTAAATCAACATTGGCTGTAAACGAAAACGAATCTCCATATTTAATCTGAATATTTTTAAAATGCATACTGGAAAGTTTCCCACTTGTTTCTACATTGATAAAAAACTTTCCATTGATATTTTTAAAAGAAGGTACAAAAGCAGAAAAATCAGAAGGGCTCACATACGAAGAATGAAGCGGAATTTTCAAACGAACTTTATCGTTAAAATTTTTCAAATCCTCTGTTTTTGGATAATCAAACTGCAAGCTGTCCAGATGAATCATAGAATTTGGAAGCTCAATGTCAAGAAAAGGAAATTGCAATGATTGGTTGGTATAATGAAAATTTGAAGATATGTTTTTTAATTGAAAGCCAGACTTTTCAATACCACTGAATTTCTTTATCGAACCATTGACATTATCTTTACCTGCAACATTTACTGCAACTTCACCATTGATATGGTCAAACTGAAACTGATGAATATTAAACTTATCTTTTGGCAAAGGTTGATAATTTTTTTGGCTGGTATAACGAAAGGAAGAATTTATTAGTTCAAAACGCTGTATATTAAATTCAAATTTTTGGGGCTGAGTAGTTTTTGGCTTTTTAAAAGCTTGAATAATAAAATCAAAATTGGGCTTCCCCTCATAATTCAAAATGATATTGCCAAATAATTGTTGAAATTCAGCAGAATGAATAGTAATTTTTTTATTAAATAATTTCCATAAATTAAAATGAGCATTGACTTTATCAACATACAAAAGAGTATCTTTTTGCTGATCTTCAATATAAAAATCATTGATAACAAGACGATTAAGCAATTTTATATGAACTTCACCAACTGAAACTTTCGTATTTAATTTTTGAGATAATTCTTTAACAAGCGTTTGGGTAATAGAATTTTGCACCTTGCTATTTTGCAACAAGATGAATACCAATGCTAAAAAAATAAGGATGCCAGCAATGGTATAACTTATTATTTTTATTGTTTTTTTTATACCTTTGAAATTTTATTTACAAAAGTAAAAAAATTATTTCCTATTTCCAGTAATCTAAGCTGGCAAAATAGTAGCTTTTCCAAATATTTAATTGCTTTTGCAGTTTTTATATTAGATTGCTTTTTTTGTAAAAAATTGTTAGAGAAATGAATCATATCACTATATTAGGCATTGAATCTTCGTGCGATGATACTTCAGCCGCTGTTGTACGCGATGGTATATTGCTGTCGAACGTAATTGCTAATCAAAAAGTACATGCCAGTTTTGGTGGTGTGGTTCCAGAACTTGCTTCTAGGGCTCAT
>DAOOVG010000097.1:0-6052 GCA_035369865.1 Paludibacteraceae bacterium
AAAAATATGCCCTAATTTATCCCTCTTAAAGTAGGATACTTTGCGGATAATCATTATTTAATTCCTTTATTTATCTTCTTGCCATTCAATATGTCCATTTACATTATGTTTCTCGTAGGTTTTTAAAATCTCCTCACAAAATTTTTGTGTTTGTTCATCGCCTATTCTTTTAGAAGTTTCCCAGAGTCTTATAAACATTCTTTTCCCGCTTTCAGTTTGGTTATAATTTTTCTTCCTAAAATTACATATTGAACAAAGTGTTTGACCGTTTTCAACAGTTGATTTGCCACCCTTATCTTTTGGTAAAATATGATCTACCTGTAATTCATAACCTTCATTTGCTGTCCTACCACAAATAATACATCTGTAGCCATCTCGTTCTAATATTAACTTTTTCTGTTCTGGAGTAAAATCGTCTAATTCTTTTTCTTCTGCAAATTGAGGATCATATTTATATATTCCCTTTTTTACTTTTATTAAAAATCCTTCTTGATGCAATTTCCTTATGGCTCTCCATGTATCTCTCGGTTTTTTATTGTACAGTTTTTGATATTGTTCTTCTACCCAATCAACAACAGGTCCGTGAAACATTTCTTCGTTGGGATGAGCCATAAAAAATTCAATGATTAAATCACTGATACTTTTGTTTTTATTATTCATTATCTAATTCTTATTTCAAAATAGCATGCCTGTTTCATTAATGATCCTTGTCTTTGCTAATTCACAATATTTTGAATCAATCTCAAGCCCGACCGAATATCGGTTATTGTTATTAGCAGCTATCAGAGTAGTTCCACTGCCTGCAAAAGGATCAAAAATAATATCATCAACAAAACTAAATAATTTAATACATCTATGGGGTAATTCTACGGGAAAAGGAGCTGGATGCCCAATCCTTTTTTTACTTTCACCATTGAATGTCCACAGCCCATTTGTCCATTCCATAAACTCTTTTTTAGATATATCTGAAATATTTGAACCTTTTGTTTTTTTCCATTCTTCTTTATAAAAAACTACAATTAATTCAACTGGAGCAATAACGTATGGAGCTTTAGCCGACAACCAGGAACCCCAGGCAGTCCTTCTTGAAATATTTCCTTCATTCCATATAATAGTTGAATGATATTTCCAACCCATCTTTTGGGCTAATGTAGTTAAATCTGCACCTATACTTTTCTGACCACCCTTATTTTTATCTAATGGAATGTTTAAGCAAAATCTTCCTTGTTTTTTTGTCCAATTGAAACAATTTCTCATCCATTTTTCAGAAAAGTCTAAATATTCATCATAAGTTAAATTGTCGTTATGTGAGTTATATTGAATATCTACGTTATAAGGTGGCGAAGTAATTATTAAATCGAAAATTTCATGATCGAAATAATTTTCATCTAAAACATCACCTTGCAACAAGAGAGATTTTTTATGATATAAAATAGTTTTATTGGTATTCGCAAATTTTTTCAATAACGAATCAAATTCAAAAGAATTTGAATTCTCGAAATTGTTTAACTTACTCCTTTCCGCTAATGTATTTTCAATTGGCATTTTTATGAACTTCTAATTATAAACTCTTTTGAATTTATATGTTATTAATTTCTTTTTTATTAAAACACTCTAACATTACAAAGATAATAAGTTTTTAGATCTTCGTACGTCAATTTTAAATACTTATTACTTTTTTTATTGCATTGAAAATACCTGAAAGACACAGAAAAATGGATAGATTCAGACTTATTCTGAAATTTAATTTTACTGATAAGAAATTATCAAATCAGAGAGCTAACAGCATTTATTTCTTATTTATTTTATTCTGTATAGAATTCAATATCTTCGCCTTTGGCTCGGGCTGCTCTGACTTCTTGTTGCAAGTTTTCGGGCAACATATCTAATGGCACAATAAAGCCATCTACCATGACCATATTGTTGAAGGGATTGGAGTCTGTCATGCGTTGCGTGGAAAATTCCGAATCATAATATTGCAAGCGGAACATTTCTCTTATCTCTCGAGCTTTGCTGGATACAGTTGAATTTTTCGTCCCAAAGTATTCATTGATTTCATCCGTTGTCAAATAAGGTTCAAACGACTTGTCGAACAGAAAATTGATAGACCCGATGGCATGAATCACTGCGGCTGCCCAAATTTCAAGTTTTCCTCTCTGAAAGGGGACATCTCTTTTTCGTCCCATCTTCTTAATGAGTTTTTCGCAGAATTGTGCGTACTCGTCATTTAATTTTTCCGAGCAAAATGCTTTCGTCATTTCCAGCAATTGCTGCTCTTTTTGCTTAATTTCTTCTTTAGAAGTCATAATGTCGATTTTGAATGGGTATTTTTTGAACCTTTTCTATGTTGTCAATAATTTTTTTCAAAATAAGCCATAGGCAAAATTCTGAAAATGAAGAGGAGAAGAATTGCTCTATTCTGATTTCAATCTTCCAGGTAATAAGTAATGGTTGAAACTACGCGAATATTTTTGATATAAGGTGTATTTTCGTCTCTGTTGGAAATAACAAACTGTCCTTGTGTAGCGTTTTTGATTTTTCCTAATTTGCTGCCCGAATCTTTGGCAAATTTTTCAGCCGCTTTCCGTGCATTCTTTGTCGCTTCTTCAATCATTTGTGGCTTGATTTCATTCAATTTGGTATATTCATAGCGAACGCTGTAATTGTTCACCGTAACAGCAATTCCTTGCTTAAGGAGTTCAGCTTGACGGCTCATCAAAGCACGTACTTTATCAACATTTTCGGTTGTGATGGTAATAACTGATGTCAGATTATAACGGTAAGGTGATTTATTTTCGATAAATCTTTCGGCTTCCATGTCCACAATTTCAGGAGCAGAAACGGATATTTCGCTGTCATGGATACCATTTTCTTTCAAAAATGATATAATGGCTTTATTCTTTTTATTCAGTTCGATATAAAGCTGAGCAAGGTCATTCCCCAAATCTTTGTATAGAATGGGACAAATTACTTTATTGGCTGGGACTTCCATTTCAGCAAGCCCTTTAACTTCTACCGCACGGTCTTTTTGAGAAAAAATTTTGATGCCATTTTGAATGCATAGCCCCAAGCAAATAATTCCTACAGCAATAATAGTCGCTTCAACGATTCTATTTTTCATGGAATTGGTTTTTAATTTGTGAAACAATATTACTGATTTAAAGGATAAATCCAAGATATTTTTATGTTATTAATCCTTAAAAAGTTTAACATTCACTCCTCACCTATATTTTATTGTTATTTTATTGATAATTAATCAAATATATTAAATTTAATTGACGATTAATTAATAACTCAATTGAATAAATTTTTTTGATTTACCACATTTATTCTTCTTCTTTGCGAGTTGCTTCGTATTCCTTCAGTAATTTTTCCTGAATATCCATTGGGACGAGTTCATAACTAGCAAATTTCATGGTAAAAGTTGCTCTTCCTCCAGTGAGTGAACTAAGGGTTGTGGAATAATTTCCTAATTCCTTCAGAGGTACTTTTGCATTTAATTTTTCAAAACCTTTTTCGCTATGCATTCCCATGATAACTGCCCGTCGGCTTTGCAAATCGCTCATGACGTCGCCCAATCTATCCGAAGGAGCAAGTACTTCTACATCGTAAATGGGTTCTAATAATTTAGGACCTGCTTCTTTAAAGGCTCGTACAAAAGCATTTCTTCCTGCCAAACGAAATGAAATTTCATTGGAATCTACAGGATGCATTTTACCGTCGTAAACAATCACTCTTACATCACGAGCATATGAGCCCGTCAACGGTCCTTGTTCCATACGTTCCATGATTCCCTTTAATATAGCTGGCATAAATCGTGCATCAATGGCTCCACCGACAATACTGTTGACAAAAATCAATTTTCCTCCCCATTCCAGATCAATTTTCTGAACGTCACGAACACTAATTTTATATTCTTGTCCATTGAAACGATAAACATCCTGTACGGGTAAGCCTTCAGAATAAGGCTCAATAATCAAATGTACTTCTCCAAACTGACCGGCACCACCCGACTGTTTTTTATGCCGATAATCAGCTCGTGCTTGTTTAGTGATGGTCTCGCGATAAGGTATTTTAGGTTCTTTAAATTCTATTTCAATTTTATCATTATTTTCAACTCTCCATTTTAAAGTACGAAGATGGAATTCACCCTGACCATGTAAAATGGTTTGCTTTAGTTCTTTTGATTGTTCTACAATCCAGGTAGGATCTTCTTCGTGCATGCGGGTCAAAACTTCATTTAATTTTTCTTCATCAGCTTCCGATTTTGCTTTTACTGCTTGACGATATTTTGGATCTGGATATTTTATTTCTTTAAAATCATAATCGCATCCTTTTCCATTTAAGGTGTTGCCAGTACGTGTGTCTTTCAATTTAACGGTAGCACCTATATCACCTGCACCAATTTCTTCTACTTTGGTGCGAATTTGTCCACAAATATTAAAAAGTTGATTAATTTTTTCTTTTACTTCTCTGTTAATGTTATATAAATCGTCACCTTCATGTACCGTTCCGCTCATCACTTTAAATAAGGAAATTTCTCCAACATGAGGTTCTACATTGGTTTTAAATACGTAAAGACTTGTTGGGGCATTGGGATTTGGTTCTACTTTTTTCCCATCTTTGGTCTCAGGCCATTCACTTTCGGCAACACTGGGAGCAATTTTTACCAGATAATCCATTAAAGTGCTTACTCCAATATTTTTTAATGCTGAGATACAAAAAACAGGGAAAACTCCTCTTTGACGTACTCCTTTGCGAAGACCATCGCAGATTTCTTCTTCTGTAAGAACGCCTTCTTCGAAAAATTTTTCCATTAAAGCTTCATCATGCTCGGCGGCTGCTTCTACCAACTGGTTATGAAGCTGTTTAGCTTTTTCCATTTCTTCAGCAGGAATTTCAAGAATTTCGAGATTACCACCTTCACTTTTCCATTGTAACATTTTCATTTGAATTAAATCAATAATAGCATTGAATTCTAATCCTGGATTGAAGGGATATTGTACTTGAATGACCTTATTGCCAAAATTTTCTGTTAATGATTCTAACGAGAGTTCATAATTAACTTTTTCATGATCTAAATGATTCATTACAAAAATTACAGGCTTGTTATATTTTTCAGCATAAGAAAAGTGGTTTGTTGTTCCTACTTCAACACCATATTGAGAATTGACAAGAATCAAAGTTGTATCAGTGACATTCAATGAAGTTACCACACCTCCAATAAAATCGTCCGCACCTGGACAATCAATAAAATTCAATTTATTATGTTGCCATTCTGTTTGAATAACCGTTGGAAAAACTGAATAACCATATTCTTTTTCAACAGGATAATAATCTGAAACTGTATTTTGGTTGGCAATGGAACCTTTCCGTTTAATTATGCCTGCTTCATAAAGAATAGCTTCAACAAAAGTTGTTTTTCCAGAACCCGCACTTCCCAATAAAGAGATGTTTTTAATTTCATTTGGTTGATAAACTTTCATATCTCATTCATTTTTAGAATATTATAATAATTACGTAGTGTTTTTATGATGTAAAAAATTGCATGGCAAGTTATAAAAAACTCTCCTATTATAAAAGGAGATTTTTTTATGTTTTTAAAATAATGTTTTAAAACATAAATTGATACCCTTTTGGGAGTTATTTATTGGTGTTTTTTTCCAATGAAACTTAATTTTCAGTAGAATTAGCCAATTTCTATATGTTGAGCTTGAATATTTTCTTTTAAAAAAATAGAAGCCATCATAGAAAACTTTTCTACTGATTCAGTAGTATAATACTGAAAAGTTCCTTTTTTTGTACAGCGCATTTCTATTTCTGGATGACGTTGGAGATAATTTTTTAAACTTTCAGCAACAATTTTTCCTTGCGAAACAACAGTAATTTTATCAGGTAGTAAAGATTTTATTTTGTTTTCCAGAATAGGATAATGCGTGCAGCCTAATATAATCGTATCAATTTCAGGATCAATTTGCAGGAGATGGTTTAAATTTTTATTGATAAAATAATCAGCCCCCGGAGAATTATATTCAGAATTTTCGATAAGTGG
>DAOOVG010000098.1:0-6002 GCA_035369865.1 Paludibacteraceae bacterium
GTATTCCGACAATGGTTTATTATCCCAAACCCATGCACGAACAGACAGCTTATCTGGGTTTAGGTTATCAATCCGGCGATTTTCCGGCAACTGAATCTCTTTGTGATAAAGTGCTTTCTTTGCCCATGCATCCCTATTTGACGGAAGAAGAAATTGAGAAAGTTTGTCAGGCAATTTCAGAATATTTGGTATAAAACAATAGTTCAGAGTTCTGAGATTCGAGTAAAAAATTCTCTGAAATTAATTGAAAATAGGTTTATACTTTTGGTTAGCTATTATTGTTGATTTTTTTGTTTTCTTTCTTTTTCTTTGATTTGATCGCAATTTCGAATTAATAATTTACGCTACAAACATTAGTAAGCTCTTGCAAAAACAACCCTTTGAGCCGAAGGTTTGCCAGTTACCATGCATTTGCCAGGTGTTTTATCTAAATCGAAAGGAATGCAGCGAATAGTGGCTTTCGTTTCTTCTTTTATTTTTTCTTCTGTTTCTGAAGTTCCGTCCCAGTGACACAACAAAAAACCTCCTTTTTCAATTTCTTCCTTGAATTCCTCATACGAATTTATTTCCTTCATATTAGCGTTTCGGAAAGTTAATGCTCGCTCGTAAAGATTTTTCTGAATATCATTGAGTTGTTGTGAAACTTCATCAATTACGTTTTCCATTGAAATAGTTTCTTTTGTTAATGTATCACGTCGAGCAATTTCAACTGTGTGATTTTCAATGTCTCCGGGTCCCATTGCCAAACGAATGGGAACGCCTTTCAACTCATATTCAGCAAATTTCCAACCAGGTTTTTTAGTGTCGTCATTATCATATTTTACGCTGATACCTGCTTTTTTTAAGTCTGTCATTATTTTGTCAGCAACAGAAGAAATGTCAGCTAATTGTTTCTCATTTTTATAAATGGGAACAATAATTACTTGAAATGGAGCTAAATTTGGCGGAAGTACCAGCCCATTGTCATCGGAATGCGTCATAATCAAAGCTCCCATTAACCTGGTTGAAACTCCCCACGAAGTTGCCCACACATATTGCAATTGATTATTGTTATCTACAAAAGTTACATCAAAAGCTTTGGCAAAATTCTGTCCTAAAAAATGGGAAGTCCCCATTTGTAAAGCTTTCCCATCTTGCATCATAGCTTCAATACAGAATGTTTCTACTGCACCAGCAAATCGTTCATTGGCTGATTTCACTCCTTTAATTACAGGAATGGACATAAATTGTTCGGTAAAATCAGTATAAAGTTGAAGTATTTTTTGGGCTTCTTCTATAGCTTCCTTTTTAGTTGCATGGGCTGTATGACCTTCCTGCCAAAGAAATTCTGAAGTTCGCAAAAAAAGGCGGGTCCGCATTTCCCATCTTACTACATTCGCCCATTGATTAATAAGAAGAGGAAGATCTCGATAAGAATGTATCCAATTTTTATACGTGTTCCAGATAATTGTTTCAGAAGTAGGACGTACAATCAATTCTTCTTCTAATTTAGCATCGGGATCAACAATTAAACCATTTCCGTTCGGATCGGTTTTCAACCGATGATGGGTAACAACAGCACATTCTTTTGCAAATCCTTCAAAGTGTTCTGCTTCTTTGCTTAAAAAAGATTTAGGAATAAAAAGTGGAAAATAAGCATTTACATGTCCCGTTTCTTTAAATCTGCGATCAAGCTCTGATTGAATTTTTTCCCAGATAGCGTATCCATAGGGCTTTATCACCATGCAACCCCGTACTGCTGAATTTTCTGCCAGATCAGCTTTTACTACTAAATCATTATACCACTGAGAATAATTTTCGGAACGAGATGTTAAAGAATTTGCCATAATTTGTTGTTATCTGCTAATTGAAATAAAATTATTATTCAATAAAAAATTTGTTTTTCGAAGTGCAAAGTTAGCAATATTTTTAAATGGCTTGATTCTACTCTTTGAAAAAAGCTGTTTAAAAAAATTAAAGGAAATCATTTAGCGGGATTTATAAAGTCAACAAACTGTTATACAGTATATTAACCAATGATCGTAGCAACTATTTTGCGTCTTCCGCCATACTGTCTGAATTCACAGAGATAAATGCCTTGCCAAATACCTAAATTTAATCTGCTATTCGAAATGGGAATTAATAAACTTACTCCAGCTAATGTGGATTTTGCATGAGCTGGCATATCATCGTCTCCTTCTATAGTATGATCATAATAGGGTTGATGCTCCGGTACTAAATGATCAAAAATTTTTTTCAAATCACTTTGTACATCAGGATCGGCGTTTTCATTGATAGTTAAAGCAGCAGAAGTATGTTTGAGGAATAAATGCAATAATCCTTCCTGAGGAAGTGGAGGTAAATTATTGATGATTTCAGAAGTAATTAAATGAAAACCTTTTGAATGAGGAGCCAGCGTAATTTCTTTTTGATAAATCATTTTTGATTAAATATATAAATGAAAGACATTTTTTTAAATCTGATTAATTATTTGATTTCATCAATACATTTTTTTACAAATGAATAACGATAATAATTATCTTTTATTAAAGTTTCATTCCAAAAAATAAGATCAATATCGATAGGAATTAATTTTGTTTGTTTACTTTCTGGGGTGCGACCTAATTCTTTTTCAATTTGTTTAAGAATATTGATGGTTTCTTTAGCAGTCTCATCAGAAAAAAATTTAACGGCTTCATTGTGAAATTTATAAGGATAATCACCCACGGGATCTGTGACTATTCGTGAGCTGAAAGAAGCAATTTCAAAATATTCAGCAAGTTTTTCTTTAGCAAGATCAATGTTTTCATCTGCATTAAAATTGCTTCCAAGCATTACAATTGCCGTATTCATGAATAAACGGATTAAAAATTACAAAGAAGGGAATTAGACATATTATTAAAAAACAAAAAAACCGAAGGGTTTGTTCTTCGGTTTTTTTTAACTTATACTTTAATTAATCACGATAATCTTTCAACTGTTCTTGTAAGCGTTTACGTGCTAAAAAGATTCTACTTTTAACAGTTCCCAGCGGGAGATTCATGGTTTGAGCTATTTCCTCATATTTGTATCCTTGCAAGTGCATGGAAAAAGGAATTCTATATTCATCAGGAAAAGCATCAATATTGTTGTTGATTTCACGAATCGAATAAGACCCTTCTGGGCTCTCAAAACCAGAATTTTGTGGTAAATTTAAATGATGTAAATCTTCTGTTTTATCAATAACTGTTTGATTGCGAACAATTTTTCGATAGTTATTGATGAAGATATTTTTCATTATTGTTAGGACCCATCCCTTGAAATTGATATTTTCGGTAAATTTATCTTTGTTGTTTAACACTTTCAATGTTGTATCCTGCAATAAATCCTCAGCGTCGTCGCGATTCATGGTCAATGAAAAAGCGAAATTACGCATGTTGCTTTGCAGTGCTAACAACTCTTTTTCAAATTGAACGTTTTTCATAAAATAAGTTTTTAGAGTAAAAATAAAAAACTAAACCTAAAATGCACTACAAAAATCGTGCTTAAAACGAACCTTCTTGAAAAATATTTTTTACTTGAGTATACCTGCTTTTTGATTATTATCTGTTTTGGTGTAAAAAATGTATGTAAAAGAACTCTTTCGAAAATATTTTCTCTCGATTTTCTATACAAATATAATAAATATTCTTAGAACTTTTATACATTTACAAAAAAATATTGATAATGGCAATAAAAATTTAAGGGATAAATATAAATTAGATGGGTGGTAATTTTTGATTTTTTTAGTATAATTTTAAAAATTATTATTTTGTGAAATCAAAGGATTTTAAAGAAAAGATGGATAACAATTTTTTTATTACTTCAATAGATATTCCTCATTCTCAAAAGGAAATTACTTATCAAGACAATATTATAACTCTTGGATCCTGTTTTTCTGAAAATATTGGACAAAAATTAATAGAAAACTGTTTTTCAGTTGAAATGAATCCTTTTGGAGTACTTTATAATCCCTTCTCGATCAGCAACAGTCTTGAAATGCTTCTTGAGAAGAAACAATTTACTCAAAATGATATTTTTCAGTATCGCTCACTCTGGCATAGTTTTTCTCATAGCAGTTATTTTTCAGATATTTCTTCTGAGAAATGTTTAATGAAAATTCAAACAAGGCTTGATGCAGCTTCAGAATTTTTACGTCATGCTCATTTTCTTTTAATTACTTTTGGAACGGCGTGGATTTATGAAGAAAGAAATAGTGGCAGAATAGTTGCTAATTGTCACAAACTGCCCTCCTCAGCATTTTTACGTAGAAGATTGACGGCAGAAGAGATTGTTGTTAATTACGATGATTTAATAAAAAAACTTCAGTCTTTATTTCCGCAACTTTATATTATTTTTAGTGTCAGCCCTATTCGATATTGGAAGGATGGGGCACATGAAAACAATATAAGTAAAAGTGTTTTATTTTTGGCGATAGATGCATTACAGAAAAAATTTGAAAATGTGACTTATTTTCCTGCTTATGAAATTTTGATAGACGAACTTCGGGATTACAGGTTTTATGACGAGGATATGATTCATCCCTCTGCTTTTGCTATTAAATACATTTGGAAAAAATTTTCAAATACTTATTTTTCAGAAATTACACAAATAATTGTTCAACGTGTTGAGCAATTATTAAACGATTTCAAACATAAACCTATGCACCCTGAATCAGAAGAATATAAAGAATTTTTACTTCATATTCAGCATCGTAAAGAGCAACTTTTGTCGGATTTTCCTTTCCTTGCTGAGAGACTTCAAAAGTCATCGCTTTTATGAAAAATAATCAATATTCAACTTTTCGGAAAAAAGAAGATATAATTTTTTATTTTTTAAAAAAATCTGTACATTTGTTCAATTAAAAATATACATAAATTAATAAAGAGGAATGATATGGAATTTGTTGTTTCTAGTACCGAACTTTTGAATCGTTTACAGACAATCAGTCGAGTAATTAATCCCAAAAATACTTTACAGATTTTGGATAATTTTTTATTTGAGCTTAAAGGAAATACTTTAACGGTCGTTGCAACTGATATTGAAACCACTTTAATCACCTCTTTAGAAGTAATTAATGCGAAAGGTAGTGGAAGAGTTGCTATAACTTCGCGGTTATTATTAGACACATTACGTGAATTTTCAGAACAGCCTCTTACTTTTTCTATTAATGATACAAATTTATCACTTACTGTTTTGTCAGCCAATGGAACTTATAATTTTATTGGACAAAATGCCGATGAATATCCTCGTATTCCTGAAATTGATGAAGAAAATTCAAATTTAGTTGTTCCAGGAGCCAATTTATTTTCTGGAATTTCTAAAACTTTATTTGCAGCAGTAGACGATGATTTTCGTCCAGTAATGAGCGGTATTTATTTTGATATCGTTCCAGAAGGTTTGACAATAGTGGCTACCGATGCACACAAATTGGTGCGTTTCAAAACAATCTATACTTCAGCATCCTTAAAAGAGGAAGCAATGAGCTTCATTCTTCCAAAAAAACCAGCCAATTTATTGAAAAATATCTTGCCTAAAGAAAGTGGAAATGTATTAATTAAATTTGACAAAAAACATGTTTTGTTCCAATTAAGTAATTATACACTTATTGGATTACAGGTAGAAGGACGATATCCCAATTATAATGCCGTTATTCCTACTGCAAATCCTTATAAAGTCATTATTGATAGGGTAAATTTTTTGAATGCCATTAAACGTGTTTCTATTTTTTCAAATCAAGCAAGTAATTTGATTAAGTTAGTTTTCGAAAATCAACAAGTTCATATTTCTGCTCAAGATATTGATTTTTCTATTTCTGCCGAAGAAGTAATTCCCTGTCAATTTGAAGGTGAAACATTTATTATAGGTTTTAAAGCAACTTTTTTAATAGAGATTTTATCCTCACTTGACTCATCAGAGGTAATTATTGAGTTGTCTGATCCTACTCATGGTGCTCTTTTCTTTCCTTTCGAAAAGAAAGAAAACGAAGAAGTGGTTATGTTGCT
>DAOOVG010000099.1:0-4426 GCA_035369865.1 Paludibacteraceae bacterium
GTTCATCTGCGTTTTTTATCTGCGGTTATCTGCGTGAAATATTCTTCATTTTCTAGCTGAATTCAAGTCACAAATGCAACTTTTTGGTTAGACAAATTCATCCTCTTGTTTGGCGTAGCTCCCTTGTTGCGTCGCACTAAAAATTAAATTCTCAGATTTGTTATGACAGTTTTCAGCAAAATAAGGTAGAAAAAAGGTATTGCCTGAATTTTATTTCACTGTTCATTTACAAAAGTAACTTTATCTTATTTCAAATTAGATCTCCCCCATTGCCTGAACTGAAAATCAGAAAACTTTCCAGTGCTCTGTAAAAGGGAATTTTCACTATAAATTAACTTTTAAAAATTGCCCATTTGAAGAAAAATGAGTAATTTAGTACAATTTTTCAAGAAGATATAAAAAACAATATAAATGGCTGAAGAAGAGAGAATTATTAAAGTGAACATTGACGAAGAAATGAAATCTTCGTATATTGATTATTCAATGTCTGTGATTGTATCGAGAGCATTGCCTGATGTACGTGACGGTTTTAAGCCCGTGCACCGAAGAGTGCTATATGCAATGAATGAATTGGGCAATACTTCTGATAAACCTTATAAAAAATGTGCAAGAATTGTTGGAGAAGTGATGGGAAAGTATCATCCGCATGGTGATTCTTCCATTTACGGAACACTGGTTCGTTTAGCACAACCGTGGTCAATGCGTTATCCGCTGGTTGATGGACAAGGCAATTTTGGCTCTATTGACGGGGACAGTCCTGCTGCTATGCGTTATACTGAAGCTCGCCTGCAAAAAATAGCCGAAGAAATGTTGGCTGACATTGACAAAGATACCGTTGATTTTCAACCTAATTTTGATGAAACATTAAAAGAACCTGTGGTATTGCCTTCACGTTTGCCCAATTTGTTAATAAATGGTTCGTCAGGGATTGCCGTTGGAATGGCAACCAACATGGCTCCTCACAATCTTTCCGAAACTATCGATGCCATTATTGCTTACATTGATAATAAAGACATTACCATATCAGAATTAATGAAATATATCAAAGCTCCTGATTTTCCTACAGGGGGCATCATTTATGGTTACGATGGTGTGAAAGAAGCTTTTGAAACAGGACGAGGACGAATTATTATTCGTGGAAAAACTGAAATTGAAGTTGATGCTTCAGGGCATGAAAAAATTATTATAAAAGAAATTCCCTATCAGGTTAATAAAGTTGAGTTGATAAAAATTATTGCTTCTCTGGTAGAAGACAAGAAAATTGAAGGAATTTCAAATATCAATGATGAATCTGACCGTGAAGGGATGCGCATTGTAATTGATATTAAGAAGGATGCGAATTCCAATGTTATTTTAAATAAACTATTCAAAAACACGCCCTTACAGTCCTCTTTCAATGTCAATAATATTGCATTAGTAAATTACCGACCTTATTTATTGACATTAAAAGATTTAATTCGTCACTTTGTAAATCATCGCCATACGGTTATTACTCGTCGTACCAAGTTTGAATTGTCAGAAGCTGAAAAACGAGCACATTTACTGGAAGGATTTATGATTATCCTGGATAATCTGGATGAAGCTATTCAAATCATTCGTGATTCAAAAAATCCTGATGAAGCACGCACTCGTTTAATGGAACGTTTTAATCTTACGGAAGTTCAGTCAAGAGCCATTGTTGAAATGCGATTACGGCAACTTACAGGTATGGAGCAAGATAAATTGCGAGCAGAGTATCAAGAAGTGCTACAATTAGTAGCTCATTTAAAAGAGATATTAGAAAAAGAATCTTTGCGTATGCAAATTATTAAAGATGAGCTTCTTGAAATCAAAAAGCAATACGGCGATCCACGTCGGACTGAAATCGTTTATTCTTCAGAGGAATTCAATCCTGAAGATTTCTATGCCAATGAACAAATGATTATTACCATTTCTCATCTTGGCTATATCAAACGGACACCATTAAGCGAATTCCGAGCTCAAGGACGAGGCGGCATTGGTTCAAAAGGAAGTGATTCAAGAGACGAAGATTTTATAGAATATATTTATCCAGCTTCCATGCATAACACCATGCTATTTTTTACCCAAAAAGGAAGATGTTACTGGCTGAAAGTTTACGAAATTCCAGAAGGAAGTAAAAATTCCAAAGGAAGAGCCATTCAAAATATCCTGAACATTGATCCTGATGACAAAGTAAATGTGTTTATTCGTGTCGAAAGCCTATCTGATCCTGATTATAATCAATCCCATTATTTGATTTTTTGCACAAAAAAAGGTGTTATCAAAAAAACAAGTTTGGAAGCTTATTCACGTCCACGACAAAATGGTGTAATTGCCATTCAGTTAAGGGAAAACGACGAAGTCATTCAGGTAAGGTTGACTGATGGAAATTCTGAAGTTATCATGGCCAATCGAAATGGACGCGCCATTCGTTTTCACGAGTCAAATGTTCGTGAAATGGGACGTACTGCAACCGGTGTTCGTGGGATGAGACTTGATGAAGATGGAGAGGATGAAGTAATTGGCATGATTTGTGTGAATAAAGATAGTGGAGAAAATATTTTGGTGGTTTCAGAACAAGGCTACGGAAAACGGACTATGCTGGATGATGAAAACGGTGAACCTGTTTATAGAATTACTAATCGCGGCGGTAAAGGTGTTAAAACAATGAATATCACAGAAAAAACGGGTAAATTAGTAGCCATCAAAAGTGTTACTGACGAAAACGATTTAATGATTATCAATAAATCAGGCATTACCATCAGGTTGAAAGTTTCTGATATTCCTGTTATCGGTCGTGCCACACAAGGTGTTCGCCTCATTAACCTCGAAAAACGGAACGATGAAATAGCTTCTGTTTGCAAAGTTTCCTCTGAAACCAATGAAAACCAAGAATTTGAAATTGATGAGGAAAATGAAGAAGAAAATTTATTAGCAACATCTGATGAATTTTTAGAAAATTAATTTTAAAAAAATTTGTTCAATCCTTTGATCTATTGTATTTTTACAGTCTAATAAATTATTCAATCAATTATAAACAAAAAACTTTATTGAAAATATGAAAAAGTCCATTCTTACCTTGTTTCTGATAGTAAGCTTTGTTTTTTCCTATGCTCAAAAGAGCAATGTCTCAAAAGCGAAGAACAAAGTTTTAATGGAAAATCCTGATTTTGCAGGTGCGCGTGAATTAATTCAGCAAGCACTAAACGATTCAACCACTAAAAATGATCCTAATACGTGGTATGTAGCAGGCTTGATTGGTTATCAAGAAAATGATTATTGGTACAAAAAAATGTTGCTGAATCAAAATTATGATCCTGACGCAAAAGGACAGGCTATTCTTGAATCGTACAATTATTTTAAAAAAGCTGCTGATTTAGACCAATTGCCAAATGAAAAGGGGAAAGTTAAACCAAAATATCTAAAAGATATCAAAACAAAAATGAAGGAATATTATTCCTTACAACCAAATTTAATTGCTTATGGCGCTTACCTTTATGAAAAAAAAGATTATCCAGGTGCCTTGAAAGTTTTTGAAACTTATCTTGAGATTCCAACTTTACCCTATATGCAAAACGAAATAAAAATTGATACTACTTATAATATGATTAAATATTTCGCAGCTATTTCAGCTACGAGTGCAGGCATACACGATAAAGCAATTAAACTGTATGAAGACCTAAAAGATGACAATTATGAGACATTAAGTGTGTATCAGTTGTTGGCTCAAGAATATCAAAATGTCAATGATACTGTTAATTACATAGCCACCTTAAAGGAAGGTTTTGAAAAATTCCCCGCTGAACCATGGTTTTTACAAAATATTATCAATCATTATATTTATACTGGGCAAATAGAAGAAGCCTTAAAATACTTGGATGCAGCGATTGAAAAAGAACCCAACGTAGCTCAATATCATTTTGTGAAGGGAAATCTGGAAGAAAATCTTGGAAACATAGAAGAAGCAAAAAAAGCTTTTAATAAAGCACTTGAATTGGATCCAAATTTTGCCGATGCCTATGCTGGCATAGGCAGACTTTATTACAATCAAGCCGTTAAGATGATGGAAGCCGCTAATGAAATTAAAGACATAAAACTATATAATGCCGAGAGAGACAAAATAAACAATATATTCAAAGAAGCTATTCCCTATTTTAAAAAAGCAGTGGAATTGAAACCAGATGATATAGATTATAAACGTAATTTACGCTCTTTGTATTACAGATTGCAAATGGACAAAGAAGCAGCAGAAATTGATGAAGAAATTAAAGCAATGGAAAACAATTAATTTTTTTTCGTCTAAATTACAAAATATAAAGGCATCTAATATTTTCCAGATGCCTTTTTTGTTTCAAAATCTTCTTGATTTCTATGGCTGTTATTATTTGTCCTTGACTGGCTTTTTCGAAATAGCCATTTATATATA
>DAOOVG010000099.1:4526-5877 GCA_035369865.1 Paludibacteraceae bacterium
ATATATAATATTTTACCTATTCATTTTTTAACACTGTTCTTTTTAATTTTTTTGTAAGTTTGCACATTATTTTAAACACATTATTAATAATGTCTATAATTAATGAAAATGTCAGAAAAGTGACCACTCGTCGTTTGCTCGAAATGAAGCAACGAGGAGAAAAAATCAGCATGCTTACCGCTTATGATTATACTATGGCAAACATTGTTGATGAAGCAGGAATCGATGTGGTTTTAGTTGGGGATTCAGCTTCAAATGTAATATGTGGAAATACTACTACTTTGCCTATTACTTTGGATCAAATGATTTTTTTGGCTAAATCAGTGGTGCGTGGTGTAAAACGAGCTTTGATAGTAGTAGATATGCCTTTTGGAAGTTATCAAGGGAATTCAAGGGAAGCTATTGCATCAGCTATTCGCATTATGAAAGAAACTCATGCTGATGGGATAAAAATAGAAGGAGGTGAAGAAATTCTTGAATCAGTTCATCGAATTTTAAGTGCTGGCATTCCTATTATGGGGCATCTTGGTTTAATGCCACAATCTATTAATAAATATGGTTCTTATACAGTAAGAGCTCAAGAAGAAGAAGAAGCAAAAAAATTAATAAGAGATGCTCACTTACTTGAAGAAGCAGGTTGTTTTTCTATTGTGCTAGAAAAAATTCCTGCAAAATTAGGGGCTCAAATAGCTTCAGAACTTACAATTCCTGTGATAGGCATAGGTGCAGGCGGAGGAGTAGATGGTCAGGTATTGGTTATCCATGATATGTTGGGGCTGACACAAGGATTTTCGCCACGTTTTCTTCGTAGATATGCTAATTTGCGAGAAACTATGCACAATGCCATTCAGCATTATATTGAAGATGTTAAATCTGGCGATTTCCCCAATGAAAATGAACAATATTGAAGCTAAATTCTTAAAAAAATCTAAATAAAATTCAATAAAAAATTAAGTGTCTAGGTCAAAAAGTAAGCTCAAAATTTTGTCTTTTTTTGTTTTTCGGCACTTTTCAAAACGCTTATATAACACATTAATCCCTAACTTCGCAAAATTTACGTAATAGGTAGTTCTAATTTTTTCAAAAGAGTAGAAGTTTTCTTGGTAATTTCAGCGGCATACCATTTGTCGTTGATTTTCACTCGTTTTATTTCCATTAAGAAACTGATCAGATCTTTAGGTGAAAAATCCCGTTCAGTTCGTGTTTTGCCAGCAATTGATATGTCCGGTAATACCAGTGTAAGGCAATGTAATTGATAAACATTCATCCTTCCAATGCATATTCATTTTTCATGTAATGAAAAATGAATATGCATTGGAAGGATGGATGTTTATCAATTACATTGCCTTAC
>DAOOVG010000100.1:0-5712 GCA_035369865.1 Paludibacteraceae bacterium
TCTTATTATTCATTTTAACTATACTGTTTACAATTATTCCATTTTGCCAATAACCATTATTATGAGTAATGGACCAGTTTACGCCACCATCTGTGCTTCGATACAATCCCAAATTAGTAGCCAGAAGCCATTCATTGTTGCCAATATAATTCAAACAATTTCCCACGTAATTTTCAGGAAGACCGTTTGTTTTAACTTCAGCCCAATTTGGAGTGACAAGGTCAAATTTATAAATTTTATCTATTCCATTCATTTGATTATGAACAACAAATAAGGCTTTATGATTAGGGTTATCTGTATCCATTATGGCTCCTCCTTTATCATCATCTTCATTTTGAAACAATTTTTTAATTCTATTTTCCTGATTAATAATACTTTGACTTATATCGGTAAAAGATTCTCCAAAATTATTTGCTTTATACACATTGTCAAAATTATCCCATTCATTGTTTTTAGAAAAAGCAAATAAAAATTCTTTCGAACCATTCAAAAAAAGCGGTGTATTTGGATCATTCCGTTTTATCCACGAGCCGTCTTTGAGAGATAATGATAACAAAGGAAATTTTGAAGTCGCTTCGTCATAATAACCTATAAATAAAATTGAATCGCATTGACCTGCAAAATAATAATCTTCCCCATTGCTGTATACATCAGGAATTGGAAATGGTTCCCATAAAGAACCATGATCGGTTGATCTATATAAAGATATTTTATCAGAAAAAGGACTCTCTTGTAGTAAAGAAAAAAGAGTATCGTGTATTTCTGTTAATTCTCGTACAGAATAAACAGCTCCGCCAAATGAAGGTATCCCTAAATTTGCAGTTTTCCAGCTCTCTCCTTTATCTTCAGAAGCAATAATTCCTGCCATTTCTCTGCTATATAACAACGAATTTCCTGAACGAACAAGATTCCCAGCATAAGTTGCCACAAACTGATTGATTACAGTCCACGTCTGTCCGCCATCTGTACTTAAATCAATATCTCTAATAAGTCCATTACCAATAAAAGTATTGGAAGCTATCTCTACAATATTTTCACGTAACGGTATTTGAGAACCATTAACTTCAATTTGTGTAAACGTTCCACCTTCATTTACAGATTTATATAACTTCATGTCAAAATCCTGATTTAAGGTATTAAAGAAAATGGCATGATCGGTAACTGATAAATTGAGAATAAAACAATCTTCGGGAATTTTACCTTGACTAATATTAGTCCACGTCTGGGTAGTAAAATCATATTTAAATATAGCATTCTCGTCTCCGTTTAGGCAATAAAGATTCCCCATTGCATCACCACCTATTTCATCAATATCAGAAAAATTAGTTATATTCAATCCATTAGTAGAAATAGGTATAAGGGTAGTTCCATCTGTTGTGTAAGACAAGTTGTCCTGAAAATTTAAATAAAGTTTATCTGGACTGAACGAATATAATTCGCAATTGCCACCTATCCATGTTCCTTCCCAAAGAGTTGCTTTAGGAGTCCATGAAATTCCATCTGTTGAAGCATACAATTTTCCTCCTTCACCGGTCATGCTCCCCCCTACAATATACAACATATTTCCCAGTTTTCCCAAAGTCTGAATCCAAATATTAGGAAGTGTTGCAATTTCAGTCCAGTTTTCACCATTGTCAGAACTTTTAAAAAGACCACTTACTGCCCAAGATGTGCAATGAGCAAAGAAATTATCTCCAACACTCACTAATTCATTGCAATTCACAGAGTATAAATTAAAATTTTTGGTGGCATTTGTCCAATGCTGCCCATTGTCAGTACTTTTAAAAATTCCACCTTCCGTACCAACTAACAGACATGTAGAATTTTTAGCAGCAACCCTTATTCTCCCTCCATACATTAAGGAATCAGTTAACTGCTCAACATAATTTTCTTGACCTTTTCCATTAAAGCAAAAGACCAAACTCATAAACAGAAGTACATAAATTTTTTTCATGGTTAGATTGTCAGTTTTTATCGTGCTGGCGCTGCACTTTTTAATGGTTGTTAAACGAATTTAATACAAGAAAGAAATTTTTTTAAAAAATTCATAAAATTGATTTTTAAGTATAGGAAAATGAGAAATTATTTTTATAAAAATTTTATAAAATTCTTTTCAAAATTAAAAATTAATTTTCGTAAATTCAAATAATTACTACAACTTTTTCAGGGGAAATAAAAGGTAAAAGAAAATTATTTTTCAAGACAAAGGAGAAAAAGAGCTTTTCCCCTTTGCCCTGATGGAATAAATGCTTTACTTTGGTCTCTTCCACTTAAAAAGTTACAAATATGAAACATTTAACTGTAGAAGAAAGGTGCAAAATCTGGGCAATGGTATAACAAGGATTGAAACAAAAATATAGCTTTAACTCTCGGAAAAGACAAATCGGTTGTATCGTGTGAACTGAGTCGTAATTCTGATAATCGACAATCATCTCCGATAACGGCAAAGAGTTTGCCGAACATAAAATGATCAGTTCGAAATTGAAAGTGGATTTCTTTTTTGCCAAACTCTACTATTCATGGGAAAGAGAAACTAATGAAAATACAAACGGACTTATTCGTCAGGATTTCCCTAAAAAAAACTTCTTTTGAAAATCTTTCTGATCAGGATATAAAGCGGATAGAAGATATTTTGAATAACAGACCAAGAAAAAAATTAAATTTCTTAACACCAAATGAATTTTTATTGTGAAATTTGTCTAACCAAAAAGTTGCATTTGTGACTTGAATTCAGCATTTTCTGGGAGTTCTATTAAGAAATATGTTGGTTTTTTAGGTTTTAAAAATTGAAATAAGTTATTCTGATATTTTTTAGTGAAGTTTATATTCAATAATTGCGTTTTTTACAAAGAATTTTTTACTTTTGATTTTTAAAAGTTTTTGAAGAAAAAAATTAATTTTGACTAAATGAAACGCTATGTTTTCCCCATTTTTTTAGTGATAGTTTGTTTAAAAGTTTTCTCTCAGGATTTGTCATCTCCCGTTTATTCATTAACTACTACCAACAATTTGTATGGGGTCACTTTCATCCATTTGCTGGATAATTATCTTTCTCCATTGACTTACGATGGCATAGGATTCCGTTATGATTATTCAAGTAGGAAATACCTTTCTCCTAACAACCTAAAGCTATCACGCGAAAATCAATTCAATTTAAATATTGCCGTCACCGAAAACCCTGCTAAAACAAGTAATATCAGTTATTTAGGAATGGATTATAGTTGGGGTTTGCATTATCATTTTCGTCCTGCAAAGAATGTTCAATTGTTAGCTGGCAGTTTGTGGGATATTGAGTTCGGCTTGAAAGCTAACAGCCGAAACCAAAATAATCCTATGAATATAGATTTAGCTACGAATTTGAATTTTTCAGGCATGGCAATTTACGATACAAGAATTTTGAAATATCCTTTTCGTTTTCAATTTACTTTCTCTTCTCCTTTTTTAGGTCTTATGTTTATCCCGGAACAAGGAGAATCTTATTATGAAATTTTTGAATTGAAAAACTATTCTGATATCTTGCATTTTAGTTCTTTTCATAACAAACAAGGTTTTGCAGAAGAATTAACTATTCAAGTCCCTTTAAAACATACAACGTGGAAATTAGCTATCAGAAATGATTACTTGAAATATTCTGCCAACGAAATGGTATTTAAACGGAACGACTGGGCTATTTCATTGGGTTATGTGTTTGACATTTATAAATTTGCTGGGCGTAAAAATCAGCCACCTGCTAATTGCATTAGTCCTAATTACAAATAAAAAGAAAGATTCTCGATGCAAAAATATCTGGTAATTTTCTTGTTGGCGATTTTCTCTTTTTCATGTATTGAAGATCCTGATATACAGCCCAATAATTTGGAAGGCAACTTCAAGGCACTATGGGAAATTATTGATACGCGATATTGTTATTTAGACTACAAAAACATTGATTGGGATTCGATTTATATTGTTTATCATTCCCAACTTTCTTATACAAAAAATGAATATGAACTTTTTGATTTGTTAGGAAAAATGCTGGATGAATTGAAAGATGGGCACGTAAATTTATATTCTTCGTTCAATGTAAGTCGTTATTGGAATTGGTTTACCGATTATCCAAAAAATTTTAATGATTCTCTCATTTATACGGATCGCTATTTAGGAGAAAATTATCGGATTGCTGGAGGAATGCATTACGAAATAATTAACAATGGCGATATTGGTTATATATATTTTGGCGATTTTGAAAAAGAATTTACTGATACTAACATTGCTTACATTTTTAATTATTTTTCTCATTGCAAAGGAATTATTCTCGATGTTAGAAATAATGGTGGGGGTTATTTAAGTGGAGCAGAACAGTTAGCTTCTTATTTTTTTAAAGAGAAAACATTAACAGGTTATATTTCTCATAAAACTGGTCCCGGTCATTCTGATTTTTCAGAACCAGTCAAAATTTATACTACACCTCACAAAAATTTGCGATGGTTACGACCAGTTGTTATTCTAACAAATCGAATGTCTTACAGCGCAACAAATGATTTTGTCAATAGAATGAAACTGGCACCTTATGCTCTCATTGTTGGCGATAAAACTGGCGGTGGCGGCGGATTACCTTTGTCGAGCGAAATCCCAAATGGCTGGATGATTCGTTTTTCTGCTTCTCCTCTGTTCAATAGCAAAATGGAACACATTGAAGATGGAATCAATCCAGATGTTCCAAAAAATATGACCAAAATAGATGAAATGAATGGGTATGATTCCATCATTGAAGAAGCTATTCGCAGAATTAAAAATGCTTATTTCTCAATGGCTTATTAGTAAAAGATGATTTATTTTAATTTTCCCAATTTAAGTGTAATGAGAAAGTTGAAAGTAAGTGAAATGAATCGTCTCACTGTGGAAGAATTTAAGCAGCAACCCAAACTTCCATTGGTGATTGTGCTGGATAATGTTAGAAGTTTGCACAATGTTGGCTCTGTTTTTCGTACAGCTGATGCTTTTCGTGTGGAAGAAATTTATTTGTGTGGCATTACACGGGTGCCTCCTCATCCTGAACTCCATAAAACAGCTTTAGGAGCAGAAGATGCAGTAAACTGGCGTTATTTTCAGGATACACATCAAGCAATTGACGATTTAAAGACGAAAGGTTACAGCGTTTTTTCCATTGAACAAGCGGAAGGTAGCACTCTATTGCAAAATTTACAATTGCAAAAAAATAGCAAGTTTGCTGTCGTGTTAGGTAACGAAGTAAAAGGCGTGCAACAAACAGTAATAGACATGTGTGATGGATGCGTTGAAATTCCTCAATTTGGTACCAAACATTCATTGAATGTAAGTGTCACATGTGGCATCATTGTATGGGAATTTTTCAAGAAAATGATATTATCTTTATAAAAGTATTTACGAAGGATGGATTGGAAAGAAAAACTGAAAGAAATAAAAGCAACTTTGCCACAAGTAGAAGACGAAGAAAAAAAAGCTACTGTAAAAAATATTCAAAAAGAGCCGTTGCGAATTCAATTAGAAAAGCGAAATAATAAAGTGGTGACTTTAATCAGTGAATTTCAAGGCAGCGAAGAAGAGTTGAAAGATCTATCTCGCCTATTAAAAATGAAGTGTAGTAGTGGTGGCACTTATGATGATAATCAAATTTTAATTCAGGGAGATTTTAGAGTAAAAATTGCCGAAATTTTGGAAAACCTGGGATATAAAGTAAAAAGGATCAATTTT
>DAOOVG010000101.1:0-4946 GCA_035369865.1 Paludibacteraceae bacterium
CCTTGATTTTTATTTTCACGCGTTTGGAAATACTTGGATTTTCATGTATTTTTGTTCTACGATTAAATGTTTCATCTTTGTAACTTTTTTAAGGGGAAGAGACCAAAGTAAAACATTTATTCCATCAAGACAAAGGAGAAAACATTTTCTCCTTTGTCTTGATAAATATTTTTCTACATCTTATTCTTCTTTAAAAAATTGCATTAATTACTTGAATTTACGTTAAAATTAATTTATCATAAAACATAAAAAGATGAGAAAAAACATTGTTGCAGGAAATTGGAAAATGAACAAAACCTTACAAGAAGGGCTGATTTTAGCTAATGAATTGAATATATTATTGGCAAACGAAAAATTAAATTGTGAAGTAATTATTGCTCCTCCATTTATTCATCTGGCTAGCATTGTTGCTGCCATTGATACAAAAAAAATTGCTGTAGCTGCTCAAAATTGTGCTGACAAGGAATGGGGAGCTTATACAGGCGAAGTAAGTGCTGGAATGATTAAATCAACTGGAGCAGAATTTATCATTTTAGGACACTCAGAACGTCGGACTTATTACGGAGAAACACCTGAAATTTTGAAAACCAAAGTTGAATTGGCACTGAAATATGAATTAACGCCTATTTTTTGCATTGGTGAAGTATTGAGCCAAAGAGAAGCGGGAAAACATTTTGAAGTAGTTAAATCACAACTTGAAAATTCTTTGTTTCATCTTTCAGCAGAAGAGTTTTCAAAAATTATTCTTGCTTATGAACCTGTTTGGGCTATTGGCACCGGTAAAAATGCTACTCCCGAACAAGCTCAGGAAATGCATGCTTTCATTCGAAAAACAATAGCTGAAAAATATTCGTCGCAAGTGGCTGATAATCTTTCTATACTTTATGGTGGTAGTTGTAATGCAGGAAATGCAAAAGAATTGTTTGCTAATCCGGATGTAGATGGAGGTCTGATTGGTGGTGCTTCGCTGAAATCACAAGATTTTAAAGCCATCATTGATGCTTTTTAAATCACTGTTTTTGAAAATATTTTGATAAAAATCCTATAAGTATTGCTTATGGGATTTTTTATTTTTATATCTTTGAAGATATTAAAAGAAAAGAAATTTTCTTAAAGAAAAAAATAAAAAAATGTTGATTAAAATTTATAACATTAATCCTAATCCAAATGAAATTCGCCGTGTAGTAGAAGTTTTACGTCAAGGAGGCGTGATTATTTTTCCTACCGATACCGTTTATGCTTTTGGATGCGATATTTTTAACAAAAAAGGAGTAGAATATATTATCAAATTGAAGAAAAAAGATTTACGACATTCTCAACTTTCGTTTGTTTGTCACGATTTAAGTGAAGCAAGTGAATATGCCAGACTCAATGATAGAACTTTTAAGCTTTTAAAGGACAATTTGCCGGGTCCTTTCACTTTTATTTTGAATGGCAGCCATAAATTGCCCAAACTTTTTAAAGATAAAAAAACAGTCGGGATTAGAATGCCCAATAATAATATTGCATTAGAAATTGTTCGTGAATTGGGAAATCCTATGATGACCAGCTCCATTTTTTATCATGAAGATACTACTGAATATATCACTGATCCAGAATTAATCGAAGAGAAATATGGAAAATTAGTTGATCTGGTGATAGATGGTGGCGAAGGCGGTTACATTCCTTCCACCGTAGTTGATTGCACAGGTGTTGAGCCTGTTATCATAAGGCAAGGTGCTGGTCAACTTGTTTATTAAAAACGGATTTTCCCTTTCAAAGATGATATATTTATATGTAATAAATTGATTGTTATTTGTCTAATGTATTTTTTAAAATAATTTCTTGTTTACAGTTTAAATGTTAGTTGTTTACTACATATTGAACATTATTATAATAAACGTAAAAAATCAATAAAATAGCTTTGTTAGAAGAAAACAATAATATTTTTTTGCGTACAACAAATTTACTAAAATGTTTTTTAAACTGATTCGCATTGGTTTTTAGCTTTCTGTTTACAAAAATTTGGGGAAGACGTTTTTAACGAAAATCCCATTCAAGAACAGCTCTATAAGCCATCCAATAAACTCCAGTACTCTTCATCGCTACGTTTCCATAACCTCTAAAAAAGGTATCACGCAAAGCTATGAGATCAGGAGTGAACGTTCCATAAGGTTTTTCTAAAATTTTTCTGCCTTGTTTATCGAAAATTCAAGCAAATACACTATTTTTATGAACGTCAAGGGCACATGCTTTTTCCATAAAATTTACGGAATAAGTTGTTAAACAATATTTCGTTGGTTATCAAAGGACCAACTTTCAAAGGTGATATTTGTGTTTAGAACACCGTCCAGTAAACCGCTAAATTATTGGGCACTTGATTTTTATTTTCACATGTTTGGAAATACTTATATTTTCGTGTAATTTTACCTCTTCTAAACTCTCTCAGAAAAACGTACAATTTGAAAAATAAATTAATTAATATTATTTTTTATCCCTTTTCTATTATTTATGGGTTAATAGTAAGCATCCGTAATTGGCTATATGATATTGGTATCCTTCCCTCGAAAATTTTTTCTTTGCCCATCATTTGCATAGGTAATCTCTCCATTGGAGGAACAGGAAAAACTCCGCATACTGAATTTATTCTTTCTCATCTACAAGATGAATGGAAAACAGCTTTTTTAAGTAGAGGCTACAAACGAAAGACAAAAGGATTTTTTCTGGCAGATGAAAAATCAACGTATCAAACCATTGGGGATGAACCTTATCAAATTTATCGCAAGTTTCCAAAGGTCATCGTGGCTGTGGATGAAAAAAGGGCAGATGGCGTAATGAAACTACAAAAAAAATTTCCTGATCTTCAACTGGTCGTAATGGATGATGCATTTCAACACAGACAAATCAAATCAGGATTGTCAATATTATTGACCGATTATTTTCATCTTTATACACGAGATAGGTTTTTGCCAGCAGGAACACTTCGTGAAGGTAAAAGCGGCAGTAAAAGAGCAGATATAATCATAGTTACCAAATGTCCAACAAATTTAAAACCTATTGATATGCGTTTGGTAGAAAAAGAATTGAGACTAACTCCCACACAGCTATTGTTTTTTTCAACATATGAATATGAAGAAATTGTTCCTGTATTCCCTGAAAAAGAAGAGGAAAAATATTCACTCCGGCAAATAAAAGAAAAAAATGGCAGTTTATTAATAGTGACAGGAATTGCTTCACCTGAAAAGATGATAGAATATTTAAGACAATTTTCAAATTTAATAGAAAGCTTGATTTTCCCTGATCATCATGATTTTTCAAAAAAAGATATTGAAAAAATGGAGCAAAAATTTGCTCAACTTTCTGCAAATGAGAAAATTGTTATCGTTACAGAAAAAGATGCCGTTCGTTTATTAAATAATGTTTTTTTATCTGAATTTTTAAAATCAAAAATATATTATTTGCCAATCAAGGTTAAAATTTTAAATCACCAAGAAGATTCATTTATTCAAAAGATTAAAAACTATGTTAGAAAAAATTCAAAAAGCAACTGATTTTCTATCAGCTAAAATTACAACTTCCCCAAAAACAGGTATTATTTTAGGTACGGGCTTAGGAAATTTAATTACTCAAATGGATATTTCCCTGAAAATACCTTATGAAACTATTCCTCATTTTCCTATTTCAACAGTAGAAGGACATCAAGGCAAGTTGATTGTTGGGAAGTTAGGTGGTGTGGAAGTAATTGCCATGCAGGGACGTTTTCATTACTATGAAGGATACGACATGAAACAAGTAACTTTCCCTGTACGTGTTATGCGTGCTTTGGGTATTTGTAACTTATTGGTATCCAATGCAGCAGGTGGTATGAATCCTGATTTTGAGATCGGTGATATAATGATTATAACCGATCATATCAATCTTTTCCCTGAACATCCTTTACGAGGTAAAAATTATGATGAATTGGGACCTCGTTTCCCTGACATGAGTGAAGCTTATTCAAAAAATTTGATTGCCAAGGCAAAACAAATTGCAAAAAGAAATAATATTAAAGTAGTAGAAGGTGTTTATGTAGGAACCAGTGGTCCGACTTTCGAAACTCCTGCTGAATATCGTTATTTCCGTACTATTGGAGGTGATGCTGTAGGCATGAGTACTGTTCCTGAAATAATTGTAGCTAATCATGCCGGTATGAAATGTTTTGGCATTTCCATTATTACCGACCTAGGGATTCCGGGTAAAATTGTAGAAGTCTCTCACGAAGAAGTGCAAAAAATTGGTAATTCCGTGCAACCTTTAATGACATTAATTATGAAAGAATTAGTGCAGGAAATATAAGTGTTTTTTTATCACTTTTAAAACAATAAAAGGAACAATATAAAATTTTTCACTATCTCGTTCCTTTAATTGTCTGCAAGAAGACCTATTGTAAATTCTCGACTTGAAATCGGAGTTGTAGCTTACAGCAGCAACAACCAACCTACCGAAGATGGCTTCAGCAAAATAACGTCGGTTAAATTTATAACAGAACTCCTGTTGTCCGCACTTTTTGCAACACTCTTATAAGTACTTGAATATCAATAATACTTTTGTGATTTTGGGTGTTGCAAAATTTTTATTAGGTTTATTCAAAAAGTAAAAAATCGATCTGGAAGTCAATCTGTACAAGTGATACAGAAGTCTCGAGGTGGGTATAAAGTAGTGAAAACCATTGGTTGTGCCACCACGCAGCACGAAATTAAAAGGCTTGAACAATTGGCAAGAGAAGAAATGAATCATTTAAGTGGAAATCAATTAAACCCAAACCCTAAATTTTTAGGTAATAGCTATTTTCATTTTCTCCAGTAGTTTTTTTGTTGGTTTATTAATTTCGGCAATCACGAATTCGTCGGGTGCAAATTTTATTTTCTTTACGGACTTAAGATGATCAACAGCATCCATCAGAGAGTATTTATGTAAGAGTTTATCCT
>DAOOVG010000102.1:0-4812 GCA_035369865.1 Paludibacteraceae bacterium
AATATTACGATTATCTTATTCAAAAAATTAACCTATGATTTATAGAGGAAAGGTAGTAATTTTCTTTGATTTAATGAGTAATAGATTTTTATTATTTTACCCGTTTGAAAATTTTACTAATTATCGTGTTAACAGGAATAAAAAGCATAAATTATCAGATATTTATTATAACCATTCTTGCAACTATTTGTAGGGATGAATCATGATATTCGATTGAAGAATTTGTCAAGACAAAGATTGATTTCCTGAAAACATTTTTCAAATCACTTAATGGTATCCCTTCACACGATACAGAAAACTAAGAAAGCAATAAGATTACTACTATTTCACTATTAATTTACTCGATTTTGAAGGTAGAAACATTGATGCTATAGATAACTTAATCAGGATAGCTAAAACGATTTTTGTCCTGTGATGAAAATTGGGAGGTGTTAAATAAAAAAGCCTTATAAAATCACAGAACGGCGAGAAGCAGGTAAAAGCAAAAAATTGGAGTAAAAAATACCTTAGTAGCATAATGGAGAGTGCTGAGAATTTTTCGAACAAAAGAAAAATTGCATTTAATTCATTAAAGAAAGCAAGTCTAAAAGTTCAATGGTTGCTAAATGCTTAAAAGTTGGTGAGGGCAACCAATTCTTTTTACAATTATTGAAAAATTAAAGTGTTTGTCCTGGTTGTTTTTACTAAATTTCAAAAAATAACTATATTTGTACACTTTTCGATAAAGGAATCTCCATTCATAAACTTTCTCAAAGAACATTTTTTTTGACTGTTCTTTGAGAAGCTTTTTAAGTTGTATAAAAACTTTGCAAAAGATAAGGATTAAAAAACTCTATTTAACATTAATAAGAAAAATAAGAAATGAATATATTTCAAGATACAGGAAGATATTGTATATTGATGGAACATGTTTTTATTAAGCCTGACCGTTGGAAAATGTTTTTTCGTCAGTTTCGAAATGAATTAGATAAGTTAGGATTACAATCATTACCTATCGTTTTAATTATTTCAGTTTTTATTGGGGCTGTTTTAACCATTCAAACTAAATTGAATTCAGAAAATCCATTATTACCTTCTTATACTACTGGTTTAGTTACGCGTGATACCTTGTTGTTAGAATTTTCTTCTACTATTATGTGTCTTATCCTGGCTGGGAAAGTCGGTTCTAATATTGCCTCAGAAATTGGGACCATGCGTATTACTGAACAAATTGATGCTTTGGAAATTATGGGCGTAAATTCTGCCAATTATCTTATCCTTCCTAAAATTGTAGCTTTTGTCCTCATGATTCCTTTTTTGACTATTTTTAGCATGGTCATTGGTTTATTGGGTGGATATCTTGTGGGTATTTTTAGCGGAATTATAACAGTAGCAGAATATGTAGAAGGAATTCAATATGCATTTAATGCTTATTATGTTTTTTATTCCATAGTCAAATCATTAGTTTTTGCTTTTCTTATTTCTTCTGTTTCAGCTTACTATGGCTATTATGCTTATGGCGGAGCATTGGACGTTGGGAAAGCAAGCACTACAGCCGTAGTGAACAGCAGCATATTGATATTATTCTTTAATTTATTGATTACAAATGTGATGTTGAAATAATATTTTTGCAAAAAACAATTTTTTGAAAATTATGGTGCTATTTGAAAAAGCAAAAATATTTTTACGATTAACTATAAAATATGATTGAAGTCAAAAATCTGTATAAATCTTTTGAAGGAATTCCTGCTTTAACTGATATTTCTGCGGTTTTCGAAACTGGAATTGTCAATATGATTATTGGGCAAAGCGGTTCGGGTAAAACAGTTTTAATGAAAAGTATTATTGGCTTACACCGTGTCGATAAAGGACGAATTGAATATGATGGAAGAAATTTACCGGATATGAGTATGAAGGAGATACGAATTTTGCGTCGGGAAGTAGGAATGCTTTTTCAAGGATCAGCTTTGTTCGATTCAATGACTGTTTTGGAAAATGTAATGTACCCACTTGAAATGTTTTCATCATTATCAAGAAACGAAATGATACAAAGAGCTCATTTTTGCCTCGAACGAGTAAATTTGGAAGAAAGTTCTTTTGATTTATATCCTTCGGAAATCAGTGGCGGAATGCAAAAAAGAGCTGCTATTGCCAGAGCCATCGCTTTAAGACCTAAATATCTATTTTGTGATGAACCAAATTCTGGGCTTGACCCCATCACTTCTCTTATTATCGATGATTTGATTTATAAAATTACACATGAACTTAACATAACTACAATTATTAACTCCCACGATATGAACTCAGTAATGGGAATCGGAGAAAAAATTATTTTTATCAATAATGGGAAAAAAGCTTGGGAAGGCACAAAAGATGATATTTTCATTAGCGATAATAAAGAGTTGAATGATTTTGTATTTGCATCTGATGTATTCAAACAACTAAAGGCTATGAAAATCAACAACAAAAAATAAAAAACAGATGTGTTATTTTTTTAAATAAATTTTAATGAAAATTATTTCTTACAATATAAATGGTTTGCGTGCAGCACTCACAAAAAATTTTACTGACTGGTTGCAAGCTGAAGATCCTGATGTGCTTTGTTTGCAAGAAATAAAAGCCCAACCTGACCAAATTGATACCTGGCTTTTCGCTGAATTGGGATATATCACTTATATTCATTCTGCCGAAAAAAAAGGATATAGCGGTGTTGCAACCCTTACTAAAATTCCACCTGATAATGTAGTGATGGGAATGCAAAATCCTGTTTATGATGCAGAAGGAAGAGTACTCAGAACAGATTTTGACGATATTTCCATTTTGAACGTTTATATTCCTTCTGGTTCTTCTGGTGGCGAACGACAGCAATTTAAAATGCAATTTTTAGAAGATTTTTTACCTTTTATAAAAGAATTATTGAAACTTCGTCCCAATCTTGTGGTATGTGGTGATTTCAATATTTGTCATAAACCTATTGATATTAATCATCCAGAACTTCAGGAAGGTGTATCAGGCTTTTTACCTGAAGAACGTGAATGGATGGATCGTTTTCAAGAAGCTGGTTTTGTGGACTCGTTTAGAGTTTTTGATCAAAGTCCAGGAAAATATACCTGGTGGAGTTTTCGTGGAGGTGCTCGCTCGCGAAATGCAGGATGGAGAATTGATTATCATTGGATTAGCAAACCTTTATTGCCCAGGCTGAAATCTGCTAAAATACTTTCAGAAGTGTTTCATTCCGACCATTGTCCGGTAATGATTGAACTTGAATAAAATAAAAAACATTTTCCTAAAAAATAATAAAACTTCGTCCTATGGAAATACTTCAATAAAAATGTTTTTTTAACTTTGTCCAAAGAAAATAAATATTGATATTATGCCATCTTCTTATTTAAAGTTCTCCATTTTTTTTGCAGCAATCATTTTCTTAAATTCTTGTTTAGGAGATGATTATGTGACAGATACTTCTAATAATCCTTGTTTTGTTTCTCTTTCATTTTTAAAAAATGACAGCATACCTAACCTAGAAAATGCAGTTTTTACATTGGTGTTCGATGAAATGATTCACGATTCTATTATTGTAAATCTTGATTCACTTCCTTATCAGACTCGTATTGATAGTGTTTATGCCGTATTTTCCTTTAAAAGTTCTTCTGCGTGTTATTTAATTTTCGATAATGATTCACTGGTAACATATTCCAGCGGAAATCCAATTGATTTCACAAAGGTATCTCAAATTAAAAATATCGCTTCCGATGGTGTAACAGAACGTACTTATTATATCAAAGTCAATGTTCATCAGGTTGAACCTGAATTATACGTTTGGAGAAAATTATCTGATTATATTTGTTCTTTCCCAGTAAATGATCAAAAAGCCATTTATTTCAAAGATAAAATTTATTTCTTTGTCAATGCAGCATCAGGAAGTTATTTCTATACTTCTACCAATGGCACTACATGGACAGAATATATCATTAATGGTTTGCCTTCTTCCGCTACCTTTCAAGATATAAAAGTGTTTAATGATATTTTGTTTTTGACACAAAATAATTCCAATCTTTATTTTTCAACCGATGGAATGAATTGGTCCATATATCAATATGCCGATTTTCAATTCTCTTCTTTACTTTTTGTAATGAATAACCAGTTATGGGCTGTAGTTAATACCATTAATGATGGCAAATATCGCTTTGCTTCGTCCAATGATGGAAGTCATTGGCAGTTAAATGAAGAAATTCCTGAAAACTTCCCTATCCGTAATTTTACAGCCATTTCATTTTATTCACGAACTAAAACACCAAAATCGCTTGTAATAAATGGCACTTCGGTTGATAATCAACCATTGGGAACCAGATGGAGTACTGAAAATGGTTCTTATTGGGTTGACTTTAGCATAGAAGACAAGTCGTTGGATTCTCTTGATCAAGGAGCTTCCATCATCTCTTATGATGACAAGTTGTTCATACTGGGTAGAAACAAAGAAAAAACTGAAAAAAATTATTTCCGTCAATCTATTGATGAAGGATTAAGCTGGCAAATTCCTGATAGTACTTATAATTACTTACCCGAAGATTTCCAAGCTCGCCATTATTCTTCATTTTTTGTATTTAATCCGTGTCCTTATTACAAAACAGATACGAAGGAACAAATTGAAGTTTCTAACCGTATTTATATTATTGGTGGGAAAAATCCATTTGGTTGGTTTTCAGATGTATGGACAGGGAAAGTAAATAAAAAGAATTTTCTTATTCAATAACTGAATCTGTAAAAATTCAATGAATTTTAAAGATTATCCTTTTTTGCTGAAGAATGAAAATATATCGCACTTTTTCTTTC
>DAOOVG010000103.1:0-4744 GCA_035369865.1 Paludibacteraceae bacterium
CCGGGAAAGCCTACTTTGCCGTTAGGCGTGATTTGAAAAGTGAAGGCTTTCGAATGCATTATGTGCATAAACAGCCCACTTATCAAAGCAATGTTATTCTTCCTTATAAAAGCGTATTTTCTAATGAGAATTGCGAAATTTACGAATACCAACACTATAACCAAATAGTTAGGGAGGATAAAAATTGTCCTTTCTGCAACCTTGCTTCAAAGGTGGAGCTGATAAGTGAAACAGCAACGGCAGTAGCGTTTCTGGACAGTTTTCCGGTAAATCCCGGACATACTTTAATTGTACCTAAACGGCATATTGCCAATTATTTTGAAATTACCATTCACGAGCAACGTGCTTTGTGGTTGGTTGTAAACCGTTGCAAAATGATCATTCAAAAACGGTTCAACCCTGATGGATTTAATGTTGGAATAAACGTTGGCGAGGCAGCAGGGCAAAGTATTTTTCACGTTCATATTCACCTGATTCCGCGTTACAAAGGAGATGTCGAAAAACCGAGAGGTGGAATAAGAGGAGTAATACCAAATAAACAGAGTTATTGAATGGAATGGATTTGCCCAAATAATAAAATATTTGATTATGGATAATAAAATAAAAGTACCAGCAGTTTATAAAGAAGACTTGCAAAGACTTCTTCAATCTCTAAATGAATTAGAGCCAATCAATAATGGAGAACGAATTTGTATAATTTGCTCTAAAACAATTTCAGTTGACAATATTCAACTTATCATTCCGCGACAAAACCAGAAACTTGATTTTGTCTGTGACAACCCTGTCTGTGTAGAAGAGTATAATCAAAAGAAAGGAGTATCATATGAATGAGTTAATAAAAGCGATATTGCCGTATCTTGGAATAGGTTTAGGAATAGGAATAGCTATTGTTTGTATTTATATTTTCGGACAAATTTATCCAACTGTAAAAATCATTATATCCGATATTGCAAGATTTTTTGGTTGGGCAGGAAAAAATGTAAGAAAGTATAGTATAGAACAAGAATATCAGGGAACAATAAATAGCATTATACAAGATTATAATAAGAATTTTGAGAGTCCAATTTTGCCAAATTGTAAAATTAAGTGGGTAACAACTGAAAATCAACAAAATATTCTAAAAAAAAATGAGGCAATAATTTGTTTAAGTTTTGATAAGAAAGACCATAATTTGAATTTTTATAACGCAACCTTAAATTTTGTTCAAACTGCCCTAATTGCAAAGGCAAAAGATTATTTGAACAAACCTTACTCGAAAGCAATAGATTTATTAACTACTCATATCATTTTAAGAAATAATCGAAAAGAAGTACTTACGACCTTTAGGAAAAAGTTAAATGATTTTGATGATGACACAAAACAAGAGTTTGCAGATTTAGTTCCTACAAATGACAAAGGGTTATTTTTAAATATGCTTTTGCCTGAGTTTCATTATTATGGAGAACTTATAGACTCGTTACCTCCCAATCCTGAATTTAATTCAGAGGCTAATGGATTGTTTCAGTGGTTTAAAGAATTAGCAATGCGAGAAATTGATGAAAAAACCAATTTAAAATATATCTCAAAGAATATTAAAATAGGAGTTATATTAGTTGGGAAAGATGAAACTTGGGAAAATAAAGGCATAATAGCATATACTAAATGGGCAGATTATTATGCAACAAATAATTTCAGTTCAGTATATGTTTTAGCGAGAGGAAGAAGCGGAGAAGAAAGAGCCAATGAACTTGTAAGAGTGTTAAATCAAATCAAAGGCTTTGATATATTGAATAAAAACCCCAGAATTAAATGCGTTTCTACAGAAGGCAGAGAATATATTGTTACCTGTTATTCTCTACGGCCCAATAAAGCAGCTATTGCGAATTTAGCGTGGGAAGAATTAAAAAAATATTATGACGAACACAACACAGTTCCTGCGATTGTTGATTATGTGCATAAAAACTCTATAGTAGTTAATGTTTTTGGGCTAAAGTTTGAATTATCAAATAATGAACTATCAGAAATAAAAATTACTGATGCACAAAAAGTATTTAAGACCGAAGATGAATTGTTTTTAAATATCATTGAATTTGATTCCGATAACGAACATATTGTTTTTTCAAATAAAGGCACGGATTCTGACCCAAAACATTATATTGATGCAATTTTAGATAATACTAAAATTTATTCTTGTGTCGTTGAAAAAATCCAAACAGATCAGCAAGGGTTGCAAAAAGGATTGTTAGTTTCAAATGACGAGTTAAAAAGATATGCTTTTATTCCCAAATCAAAAACAACGTATAGTCGTTTCCTTGACCTAAATAAAAAATTTACCCTAAAACAAACCATTGATATAAGAATAGACAAATATGATTCTTCTTCTTCCAGATTTATTGGCAGATTGAATGATATAGTCAATCCGTGGGAAAGCGATACAATTAACAAATTGAATAGTAACGATTCTGTAAATGTATTAGTCAAACAGATAAATGAATTTTTTATCATATGTGAGATAGAAGAAGGGTTAGAATGTTGTTTATCAAAAAATGAAATATCGTGGGAAAAAGACGAATGTATTACCTCTAAATTTAAAGTTGATGATAAAGTTCAAGTAAAAATTATTGACATTGATTTTGGTAGGAAGAAAATTGATGTATCAATAAAGCGACTCACAAAAACACCTGAATTAGATTATTTTGAAACAAATTATAATAGGCTAGTTGAAGTCGAAGTAACAAAAGTAGTTCCAGAAAAGGGAATTGCGATTAAATATCCAGACGGAACAAATACAGGGTTTATTCATTGGTTTGAAATTGGATGGGGTTCAGTCGGAAAATTTGAAACTTTATTTAATAAAGGCGATAAATTGAATGCGATTTTATATGAATTTGATACGGAACGCAATAGTCTAAAATTTAGCATTAAAAGACAGTATAAACACCAATTCAAAGAATGGTTAGATGTAATTGATGAGAATGAAGTTTTTCGAGGGAAAGTTATTAAATATTTTGAAAACAGCGTTCAAATTGAATTAACACAGAAAAACTTAATCGTACAGGCATTTGTTTTAAGAAAGGATATTTCCAACCTTGCTTTTGTTGAACAATCTGATTTACAATATTATTTGCCAATTAATGAATATTTCAGTTTTTATATTTCTGAAATAAATGAAACTATACAAACCATTTCTCTAACAAGAGCAGAATATTTAAAGCAGGCTGAATTACCAAAATTTGGACAATCAATTACAGTAAAATATGTAAAAGAAAATCACTCGAAAGGATACTTTTATTCTGATGAAATTGAAGGTTGGACTAATTTGCCAGATAACAATATTTCGTTTGGTACAGATGTGGAGGTTTTATTAATTTCTTCCACAACAAGGGAATTTACAATAGTAGAAAGTAATACTTGAACACTATGCCCGAATCTCAAAACATAGAATACAAAAGCAGTTGGCACAATGATTACTTGAAAAGGATATGCGGTGAAAGAAAACGGACGTATTACCAATAGCGAATATCTAAAATTGAATGAAATTTAGGCGATCTTCAAACAAAACAACCATGGATCAACCCAAACTCGAACGCTTGCTCCGGCTGATGAAGATGCTCACAGCCAATAACTCATTGACCGTGGATGAAATTGCCGACAAATTAGGCATTTCGTCCCGTTCCGTTTACCGCTATATCGACACCTTTCGCGAGGCCGGATTCGTCATTAAAAAATCCAACAACTGCCCCAAACTCGACAAATCCTCCCCCTATTTCAAAGACATTAGCCAGCTCATTCACTTCACCGAAGAAGAAGCCTATATCCTCAAGTCCGCTATCGAAAGCATTGACGAGAACAACCTGCTCAAGCAAAACCTCAAAAAGAAGCTCTACACCGTTTACGACTACAACATTCTGGCCGAAACCATTGTAAGCGGAAAGAACGGACGTAATGTCGCTCAATTGGTACAAGCCATTGAAAATAAAAACGCCGTAATCCTAAAAAACTATTCCTCTGCCCACAGCAACGATATCCGCGATCGATACGTCGAACCTTATGCTTTCACCACCAATTACGTACAAATCTGGAGCTATTGCCCCGAAGAAAACAAAAATAAACTCTTCAAAATATCGCGGATTGGCACAGTGGAAATATTACCCGAAACTTGGCAATACGAAGCAGATCACCATGCCGGCTATATCGACATATTCCGCATGAACAGCGATCACACCACACCTGTCTCACTCAAACTCAATCTTCGTGCAGCGAACCTTTTGGTGGAAGAATTTCCCCTTGCTTCGAAATACCTCACCCAACTTTCTGAAAATGAATGGATGCTCGTCACCGATGTTTGTTCCATGGATGGCGTCGGGCGTTTCGTGATGGGACTCCTCGACGATATTAAGATTGTAGAATCACCCGAACTCCAAAAATACATTGCCGACCACCTGAAAAATATTCAAAATAAATTCCCATTGTCATAAGTTGTCTGTCTTTTGCACTGTCTTTCTTTCCGCCTTGGACAAAAAGCGTGAAGAAAATTGCCGGAGTGCAGCGGTTAAAAAGCGTCCTTGTTTGACGACCAACGGGAGGAGTTTGGACGCTTTGAGCGGAACGAAGTCAATTTTTAGCTTTTTATCCACAGCGGCGGCATTTTTTGTTTACTTTTTTTTGCTGAAGAAAAAAAGTAAAAGCCTGTCCGGCTTGAGGACAATAGAAAAAGATTGCTTTTATTTAGTACTTTTTTTCTCATTGTCATAAGTTGTCAAAA
>DAOOVG010000104.1:0-4560 GCA_035369865.1 Paludibacteraceae bacterium
GTCCGGATGTATTGGATCCAGCTCTTCTTCGTCCGGGACGTTTTGATAGGCAAATTGTTGTGGATAAGCCAGATATGAATGGACGAGAAGCTATTTTTAAAGTTCATACCAAAAATATTAAATTAGCTAAAGATGTTGATTTAAAACGCTTAGCTGCTCAAACACCCGGCTTTGCAGGAGCTGAAATTGCGAATGTTTGCAATGAAGCAGCTATTTTGGCTGTGAGAAAAAATCACGATGCTGTTACAATGGAAGATTTTGAAGCTGCTATTGAACGTGTCATTGCTGGATTGGAAAAGAAAAACAAATTAATCAATGAAAAAGAACGAAAAATAGTGGCTTATCACGAAAGTGGACATGCCATTGTAGGTTATTTTACTCCCGGAGCTGAAGAAGTTCAAAAAGTTTCTATTGTACCACGTGGGATCGGAGCTTTGGGATATACCATGCAAATGCCGTTGGAAGATCGTTATCTTTTATCAGAAAGTGAATTGTTGGGGAAAATCAAAGGACTTTTAGGAGGCAGGGCAGCAGAAGAATTGGTATTTGGAGAAGTTTCAACAGGTGCTTCAAATGATTTAGAAAGAGCTACCCAATTAGCCAGAAACATGATTACTGTATATGGAATGAGCAAAAAATTGCCAAACATTTCTTTGGTAGGTTATTCAACAGCAGGTTTTTTAGGGCAAGGTCCAAACATTGAACGACGTTCTGAATACATTGAAAAAATGATTGATGAAGAAATAATGGAAATTATCCATAATTGTTATGAAGAATCCAAACAATTGCTGATGGAAAAAAAAGATTTATTAGAAAAAATGGCAAAGACACTCTTAGAAAAAGAAGTGTTAAATTATAATGAAATAAAGGAAATTTTAGGAGAAAAATAAAAAAATAAGAAGGGGTCATAATGTTTTATGTCTCTCCTTAAATCATCAAATAAATCACCTTAAAACAATAGCAATTTAAGCTAACTCCAAAGTTTTTCTTTGGGGGTTGATCGTAAATTGTCCTAAAACAGCAGAATTAGTTTCAAGAATGCTTGCCTCTCCGCTCCAGGAAGCAGTTTGACGAAAACGGAATCAACAATGTATTGATAATCAAGCAGGAAATAATTAAATTGTACTTCTTTATTTTATGTCTTTCAAACTATTAAATCGAAGTACGAAACTTTAGTAAATTATATTTCAGAATTTTTAAAAAACAATTTAAAGTATTTAGTTGCTCACTAAAAATGACATATTCGATTAATTATCAATAAAATAACAATAAAATATAGATGAACAGTGAATGTTAAACTTTTTTAGGAAAAATCAAAAATGCTACACAAGGACAGTTTGTTATTCCCGACAGAGACGAAAATACACCTTATATCAAAAATATTCGCGTAGTTTCAACTATTACTTATTACCTGGAAGATTGAAATCAGAATAGAGTAACTCTTCTCCCATTCATTTTCAGAATTTTACCTATGTGCTTGTTTTGAAAAACATTTTTTGAAACTATTGTAGCTTCGATATCGAAACTCCATCATAGATACCTGGAAAAATCAATAAACTAATTGAAATATTATTTACTCTAACCACCAATAGTACAGATAAATACCTTCGTCAATGGAGAAAGTTTAGGCGTATAGGTCAAAAAGTAGGCTATTTTTTAGAACTTTCTTTCAATAGGTCAAAAATAGTGTTAAAAAGCTTGTTTATATTTGCAGAATTTGGTGTCAAACATGATAAGACACTGCAAATTTATGATAAGAAAATTCAGTAATAGAAAAAAATTCATTTTGTTTTTCGAACGAAATTTCTACAACTTATTTGCTTAAATACATTTTTTAAAAAATCAACTAATTATAAAACACATACACCCAATAAAAAAAAACAGGGAGTATTTACAAAAAATTAATATTCAGAATAGCTAGCAAGATTATAAGAGACAGGGACTGTACTATTTCCAACTCGATAAATGCCGAATTTAAAATAATATCCCATTTCATCATTGCGACCAATTAATATTTTTTCATTATTCACAATATGTTTTGATATTGTATTCTCCTTTTCTTTATATTGCATTTTTACATCTAATTTTCCTGGCTTGGTTATAGTTTCCTGTTCTTTTCCATATTTTGTCCAATCAACATGTACAATAAAAGTAACCCAAGTATCCTTTGGAAATTCATTAAAAGGCATTTTATAAGCAATGGTTGAAGTTTTATACTCAGAAGTGACGGGTTTCATTATTTCAGTTGTTTCTGGATTTGCATTACAGCGATCGGTCTTGTCTGAAAACCATTTTCTATCAGAATTTGCTTTTATATAAAAAAAACCTTTCGAAAAGCCAAAAGCAAGTGGTGGATACCCACCTTGTTCTACTAACCAACCATTGGGTTTATTTGCTTTATAAATAATATCCCCATGATTATCTTTAAGAATTTCACCCTGTTTATTACGTTTTGGAATTTTGTCATAACCCATGTTTTTTTTAAAAATCATAAGTTTTGATAATTCAATAAAATCTTTAGGTGATAATTTTTTTATTGTACCATCAGGAGTAGAAACCAATGTTCTGTCAGGCATACCATGCCATTGTGCAAAAATAGTGCTTACATCATTTTTTAAAGAAGATGGAATATAAACAGAAAATTTATAATTACAAGAGGAACCCTGAAGACAGCTACCTTTCCCATAATAATATACTGTTTTCATTATTTGAGCTTGTTGATAAATTTCAGGAGGGAATGAGGCAAAATCAGCAGAAGTGGCATAACAATATGATAATTCAGCTCGTCCTTTTGTTTCATTTTCTCCATATCCTTCCAACGTATTATCTTCGGCTTTCAGTTCAAAACGGTATGAAGGTTGACCATTAAACGGTAGCGAATAATCATGTTGAATAGCATATTCCTTATTTATTCCGACTGCAACCCAACAACTATCGATAATTTGATTATTTCGAGCTGAATCTGCCTGAATATTTACACGCTCAGTTAGAGGAACCTTCTTAAATTCATTTTGAAGTAAATGAATGCCCCCATTAAATATGACTGCTAAAAAAAATATAAATAATTTAATCATTTTAGTAATGTTTTATAAATTATATTTTAGAATTTTTTAAATAAAAAACGGTTTAAAGTTATTTAGTAGCACTTATTACTTGGATTTAATATTTATAAATAATTGTTTTAAGCTTTGTGTTTTATTGTTTATCAACGGATTTGCCCAAACTCCAATGAATGTAATATAAAGAACAAATACAAGAATAAACAACATTCCTACACGTAAAGAAAAAATATCTGCTATAAAGCTAACAATTAAAGGTCCAACTGCGCCACCAACAATAGCTGAACATAAAATTCCCGCAAAAGAGCCATGATGTTTTGAAGCTGAATTTAAAGCTAAAGAAAATACAATGGAATACATCATCGAAATACTAAAACCAATGAAAGGAAATGCCATCAATGAAATCCTTTTATTCCCAAAAAGAGCTAAAAGTAATAATATAACAGTAAGTTCACCTGAAATACGAAGCAAGCGTTTACTGTCGATTAATTTTAATAAAATCATACCAACAAAACAACCAATGGTCATTAGCCCCCAAAAATTACTTACAGCTTTAGCACCTTCCAAATGTGGATTTACACCGTGATATTGTTCCAAAAAAGTACTCATGAAAATAGAAACACCTTGCTCAGTACTTACATAACAAAAAATACCCAAAAAAAACAACCAAACATATTTTTCTTTGAATAAATCAAAATAAGAGTTTACCGAGCCACTTTTTTCTTCTTGTTTTAATTCAATTTTTGGAAAATGACAAACACTTACTGTAATCAACATTATTAATAGCAATCCAGTAAACACCCAATAAAGGGAAACCCATGGCGTATCAAATGGTGTAAGGTACGATAATATATCAAGGAATACATTCCCTCCTGCAATATAGTTATCTTGAGCTAAATTCTTAATTAATAAACTGTAAACGAGAGGACTGATAAATGAAGCTATACCAAACATAAATTGAGCCAATTCTGCCACAAAAGCATAATTTTCTTCTCCTCCAACAGTACGTTGCAAAGGATTAAGCACTGTTTGCAACATTGCCATTCCTAAGCCTATAATAAAGGAAGATATTATCAAAACTGTATAAGTATGAATGGAAGCAAATAATAGGGACCCAATAAAAGGTACTAAAAAGCCGACAAATAAAATTGGTTTTTCACCATATTTATCAATTAATATACCAGCAGGAATAGACATTACAGCATAAGCAAGAAAAAAGGAAGTAGGAATAAATCCTGCCATTGCCAAATTTTTTAAATTAAAATTTTGAATAATATCTGGGATTAATGGTCCTAAAATGTTGGTAATAAATGAAATGCTAAACCAAAAAATCATAATTACCGCCAGTAATCCTACATTTTTATGCTTCATTAGTGAAATATTTATATTAAGTTAAGACAATATAGCCTTTTGAAAAAATGAAATTAAAATTTCATTCATTTTTATACTCTATAAAATACACATATTTGTGCATATGCGTTTGAAATCAATTGTAACAAAA
>DAOOVG010000105.1:0-4369 GCA_035369865.1 Paludibacteraceae bacterium
ATGGAAATATTGTCGGAAGCAGGATTGGGATAAACTGTAAATAACTTTTTGTTATTAGGATTTTGGATTTATAGGTCAAAAAGTAGGCTGGAATCTTCTGAAAGGTCGAATATGATTATCTTTCCTTTATAAATATAATTCAACTATCGTAAACAACTATAGAGCTTGCGATAGTTGAAACAATTAGTTTATTTCATTGGTTGTTAAAAACCAATTTACAAAAGTAACATTTGTGTTTCAAACATAGCATGGTAAGCTGCTAAAGTTACGCTGTCCGTGTTTTTTTTATTTTCACGCGTTTGGAAATACCTCTATTTTCATGTAACTTTGTATAAAGAAAAGTTAAGCAATCACTGTATGGAAACATGGACAGATCGCACCGAATTATTAATTGGAGAAAAAGGATTGAAAATTTTACAAGAATCTTCTGTTTTGATTGTTGGAGTGGGAGGGGTGGGAGGAATGGCTGCAGAAATGATTTGCCGTGCAGGTATTGGAAAAATAACCCTCATTGATGGTGACATAATAAATGTAAGTAATATTAATCGCCAAATTATTGCTTTAACTTCTACTCTTTATCGCCCAAAAGTAGAAGTTATGGCAGAACGACTCTCGCAAATTAATCCTGAGTTAAAGTTGACTATTCACCATAAATGGCTGGACTCTTCCAATACCATATCAATGTTAGAAGAAAATCATTTTGATTTTGTGATAGATGCCATTGACACATTAGTGTCCAAGGTTTTTTTGATAAAATCATGTGTGGAACGAAACATTCCTATCATTTCTTCTATGGGTGCAGGAGGAAAATTAAATCCATCAAAAGTAATGATAAAAGATATTTCGGAAACTACCATGTGCAGTCTGGCAAGAGCTGTGCGTCAACAATTGGCAAAAATGGGTATTAAAAAAGGACTTCCGGTAGTTTATTCAACTGAACCGGTGATAAAAAAATCTATTATTCCTGTTGCAAATGAAGCGAACAAAAAATCAACTATTGGAAGTATTTCATATATGCCTGCGGTATTTGGATGTTACTTGACTTCCTTTGTAATTGGGGAATTATTAAACAAGTCAAAAGCATAATTTTATTGAACAAAGATATTCATAATAAAAAAGATATACATAATAAAGATGAACGACGAAGAAATATTTGATGAAGAAAATGAAAATATAAAAGATACAGAAGAAGAATTGATTTCTAAATCAACTGCTACTACACACTCGACTTATCAAGTTCCCAAAATAACAGATGAAAGTGTGAAACATCATCTTTCAGGAATGTTTCAAAACTGGTTTCTGGATTATGCTTCTTATGTTATTCTGGAGCGAGCTGTGCCAGATATTCATGATGGTTTGAAACCTGTTCAGCGGCGCATTCTTCATGCAATGAAGCAAATGGATGATGGGCGTTACAACAAAGTTGCGAACATTGTTGGTCAAACCATGCAATATCATCCGCACGGTGATGCTTCCATTACGGAAGCGTTGGTTCAATTGGGACAAAAAGATTTGTTGATTGACTGTCAGGGAAACTGGGGAAACATTTTAACAGGTGATGCAGCAGCCGCTCCACGATATATCGAAGCTCGCCTCTCAAAATTTGCTTTGGAAACCGTTTTTAATTCAAAAATCACCGAGTGGAAACCTTCGTATGACGGACGAAACAAAGAGCCAGTAACTTTACCTGTAAAATTTCCATTACTTTTAGCTTTAGGGTGTGAAGGAATTGCTGTTGGATTAAACTCTAAAATTTTACCTCATAATTTCAACGAACTTCTTGATGCTTGTATTGCCTATTTGAAAGGTGAAGATTTTGTTCTTTATCCCGATTTTCAAACAGGCGGTCTGATAGATATAAGTCGTTATAATGATGGAGAAAGAGGCGGAGTTGTTAAAATTAGAGCCAAAATCAATAAAATAGACAACAAAACATTGGCTATCACTGAAATTCCTTATAGCACAAACACTTCCAAACTTATTGATTCTATTCTGAAAGCAAATGACAAAGGAAAAATCAAAATCAAAAAAATAGATGACAATACTTCTTCTAATGTTGAAATTTTGGTTTATCTCCAGCCAGGTACTTCGTCTGACAAAACCATTGATGCTCTGTATGCTTTCACCGACTGCGAAATAAGCATCTCACCGAATTGCTGTGTGATTCACGATAAAAAGCCTCGATTTATGAGCGTCAGCGAAATGCTTTGCGTGAGTTGCGAGGATACCAAAAATCTTTTGGAAGCCGAATTGAAAATTCGTAAAAAAGAATTAGAAGAACAATTCTTTTTTATTTCACTGGAAAAAATTTTTATTGAAAATCGTATCTATAAAGAAAAAGGTTTTGAAGACAGTACCTCTCATGAAGTTGCTATTCAGTACATTGATAAACAACTCGAACCGTTTAAAGCCAATCTGATTCGTGAAGTTACCCGAGAAGACATCTTGAAGCTACTGGAAATAAAAATGGTGCGAATTACCAAATTTGATGCCGACAAAGCCAATAATACTTTAATAGAAATTCAGAAAAAAATTGAGGAAACTGATTATCAACTTTCTCATTTGATAGATTATACTATTGCCTGGTACGAAAGTTTAAAGGCAAAATATGGGAAAAAATATCTACGTCGAACAGAAATTCGAAATTTTGAAACTATTGAAGCTACAAAGGTTATCGAAGCTAACGAAAAACTTTATGTCAATCGAGAAGAAGGTTTTATTGGAACTTCGTTGAAGAAAGATGAATTTGTATGCAATTGTTCCGAAATAGATGACATCATTGTCTTTTTTAAAGATGGTAAATATAAAGTGGTGAAAGTAGCTGAAAAAATGTTTGTTGGGAAAAATATTCTTTATATCAATGTCTTTAAAAAGAATGATAAACGTACGGTTTATAATGTAGTATATCGTGACGGAAAAACAGGACCTTATTACATCAAACGTTTTGCAGTGAATAGTATCACTCGCGATAAAGAATATGATCTTACTCAGGGGAAGCCAGGTTCAAAAATTATTTATTTTTCAGCCAATCCCAATGCTGAAGCAGAAATAATACGCGTCACCTTGAAACCAAAACCGCGTTTGCAGAAATTGGTTTTTGAAAAGGATTTTAGTGAAATTGCCATTAAAGGTCGTCAGACAAAAGGGAGTATTTTAACTAAAAATGAAATTCATAAAATCACCTTGAAACAAAAAGGAGGTTCTACCTTAGGTGGCAGAGAAGTTTGGTTTGATCAGGATGTGTTGCGTTTGAATTATGACAAACGAGGCGAATATCTGGGAGAATTTCAAAATGATGATCTTATCTTAGTTATTACTCAACAAGGTGAATATTATACTACTGATTTTGACGTCAATAATCATTATGAAAACAATATTTTAAGACTTGAAAAGTTCGAGGAAGATAAAATTTGGTCTGCCGCTATTTTTGATGCTGATCAGAACTATTATTATTTGAAACGTTTCCAATTATCACCATCGCAAAAGAAAGTAAGCTTTATTGGTGAAAATCCTGAGTCACGTTTAATTCTTCTTTCTGATAAAGATTTTCCACGCTTTGAAGTAATATTTGGTGGCAAAGATGCTTATCGAAAACCTTTGGTGATCGAAGTCAGTGAATTTATTTCGGCAAAAAGCTACAAGGCAAAAGGGAAACGTATTACTACACATCAAGTTGAAATCATTAATGAATTAGAACCCTTACATACAAAACAAGAAATTGATACAGAACAGGTAAGTGATTATATTGAAATAGAAGAAAATGGAAACGATAAAGACGAAGAATCAGAAATTTTAACAAATAATTTTACACCATTAGAAGAGGCTTCAAAAATAGAAAAAGAAGAAGCAACAATGATTTTTTCTAAAAAAGATTCTATTTTACCAGATGAATTGGTAAATGATAAAAAAAATCATGATGAAACTCCACAGCAATTATCTTTGTTTTAAACAATAAAGATAGAAACATTCTATCATGAGATGCTCCTATCTTTATTTTTTAAAATTTGGTTATAAAAAAATTAAAAATAAAAAACTAACGTGCTTAAAAATCTTTTTTAAGAGATTTTTTTATTCATGAAAAGAAAAGTAAAAAAACCTACTATCATTAATAATCCAGCAACTGCTAACAATGTATTTGAGTTAATACCAGCAAAATGATATACTCCTAATATACAAACACCTATTAAAACGATAATAGCACCCAAAAAATTTAAAGTATCTTTCATTTTCTGAAAAAGTTTATTTGTCATTTTATGAGCACAAATTAAATAAATATTTATCAAGTAATCAAATATTTTTTACAAAAAAATGATAATTTTCAATTTCCAGATATTATTGGAATTCTTTACTAATTAAATTCATTTTTATA
>DAOOVG010000106.1:0-4310 GCA_035369865.1 Paludibacteraceae bacterium
TCGATAAGTGGAACCCACATAGGACATGCTTCAGAAGTTAAGATAATGTTATCATATAATTTTTGTATTTCAAGCCCATAGGAGTTTGATTGAACAGTTCCTGGAGTGGCAAGTAAACCCACGTGAAAATTATTTGTAATAGAACTAATGGCTTCTACTGTTGGACGGATAATGCCTAAAACACGTCGATGAGAGTCCAAAATAGGAAGGTCGTTTTGTTGAATGGTTCTTAAAGCTTTTGCTGAAGCTGTATTACAAGCTAAAATTACCAAATGACAACCCATTTTAAAAAGCTGAACAACACATTCCAATGTATATTTATACACTATTTCAAATGATCGTGTACCATAAGGTGTGCGTGCGTTGTCACCTAAATAAATATAATCATATTGAGGTAAACACTGACGAATTTTTTCTAAAATAGTCAATCCGCCGTATCCTGAATCAAAAATTCCAATGGGACCTGGTTTACTTTCAAAATTATGTGATAATTCTTTTAGACAATCTTTTATGTTGCTTTGCATGGTTAAAATGAATTTTTAATTCAGCAGTTTTAATCTAACAATTGACCTGAATTGTTACTCATTTGAACCATACGATCGTATTCTTCAGGTGATAAATCGAGGAAATAATAGTTTTGCGGGTTCATGATTTGTCCTTTATAGTGAACTTCGTAATGTAAATGGGGAGCAGTTGATTTACCTGTGTTCCCTACCAGCCCAATGACATCACCACGTTTGATACGTTGTCCAATTCGTATTTTTATTTTACTCATATGGGCATATAAAGTTTCATAACCGAAACCATGATTAATTTTCACACAATTTCCATAACCTTGTTCCCAACCAGCTCTACTAATAGTTCCGTCTCCTGTTGCAAAAATCTCTGTCCCTGTTGGTGCTACAAAATCCATTCCTTCATGAAATCGTTGCGTATGGTAGATAGGATCAATTCTCCACCCAAATCCAGATGCCATACGTGCGAGATCTTTGTTCAATACGGGCTGAATAGCAGGAAGATGCTGAAGCATTGTTTCTTTATTTTTTGCTAACAAAATTAATTCATCATAAGATTTTGATTGGAGATAAAGTTGTTTTTTTAAGACATTCAATTCTTTTGTAGTATTTACAACGATCTCCGAATTAGTCATGTTTAAAAGTTGATGGTAATAATCAGCATTAGCTGCAAAGGCATGGCGGACAGAAAAAGGAATAGGTTCTGCCTGAAGAACAACTCGATATAAATTATTATCTCTTTCTTGTAAATCATTAAGCACAACTTGAGCTTCATTGAACTGGCGCTCAAGAATTTTATACTGTGCTTCTATTTTATTTTTTTCATCATTTAATTGTTTTTCTTCAGGAGATTGTAATGTTAAAGCAAGTACAAAGAAGAATAAAGTACCTATCATAATTCCTGTGAAAGTATGAACTAAAAATCTTCTGATTTTATAGCCAAAAGTATATTCAACAGGCTCATAACTTAATGTTTCAGGATTAAAAATATATTTTTTCTTTGCCATAGCAATATCCTTTCATAATTAAATTAGTGAAATATTAGCGGGAGAAAATATAAATTTTCCATTAAAAATAAATTTTAAACGAGCTTATGATACAAAAATAATAAATTTAAACTAATTTTGCAGACTCCATTTAAGAATATTAACTTTAAAAATAAAATTGTATTTTTGAATAAGTTATAATTGAATTACACCGATATATTAATGACTTCACAAGAAATTCGTCAATCTTTTTTGGATTTTTTTGCTGGGAAAGATCATAAAATTGTCCCATCTGCTCCTATGGTAATAAAGGATGATCCTACTTTAATGTTTACCAATGCGGGAATGAACCAATTTAAAAATATTATTTTAGGTAATGATCCTATAAAATATCCACGTGTAGCCAATGTACAAAAATGTTTACGTGTGAGTGGTAAGCACAATGATTTGGAAGAAGTAGGGCATGATACTTATCATCACACCATGTTTGAAATGCTTGGAAACTGGTCTTTTGGAGATTATTTTAAGAAAGAAGCTATTGAATGGGCGTGGGAATATTTGGTAAAAGTACTTAAAATTGATCCTGACCGATTGTATGTTACTGTTTTTGAAGGTTCACCAGCAGACGGTTTGGAACGGGATAAAGAAGCTGCTGCCATCTGGTCAAAGTTTCTTTCTCCCGAAAGAATTATTAATGGAAGTAAAAAGGACAATTTTTGGGAAATGGGTGAAGTGGGACCTTGTGGACCTTGTTCTGAAATTCATATTGATATTCGTAAAGATGAAGAACGACTGAAAACTGATGCCTTGACTTTAATCAATAAAAATCATCCGCAGGTAATTGAAATGTGGAATATTGTTTTTATGCAATACAATCGAAAAGCTGATGGTTCATTAGTGGAATTGCCTGCAAAAGTAATTGATACAGGAATGGGTTTTGAGCGTTTGTGCATGGTAGTACAGGGAAAAACTTCCAATTATGATACGGATTTGTTCCAACCTATTATTAAAGAAATTGGACGAATTTGCAAAGCTGAATATGGGCATGATGAAAAGATTGATGTAGCAATGCGAGTAGTTGCTGATCATATCAGGGCCATAGCTTTTTCTATTGCAGATGGACAACTTCCTTCTAATATCAAAGCAGGTTATGTAATTCGGCGGATTTTACGTCGCGCTTTACGATATGGCTATACCTTTTTGCATCAACGTTCTCCTTTTTTATTCAAGCTGGTGGATGTTCTTTGCCAAACAATGGGCTCAGCTTATCCAGAATTAATAGATCAGAAATCTTTGATTGAAAAAGTAATCAAAGAAGAAGAGGAATCCTTTTTACGGACGCTTGAGACAGGAATTCAGTTGCTGGAAAAAATGATAGAAAAAGCTATAAATGAAAAAAAGAAAGAAATCTCCGGCAAGGACGCTTTTATGCTATATGATACTTTTGGATTTCCCATTGATTTAACAGAATTAATTTTACGTGAAAATAATCTTAGCGTTAATATGAATGAATTTAATGCTGAAATGGAAAAACAAAAAGAACGAGCTCGAAATGCCGCTAATGTAGAAACAGGAGATTGGATTATTCTTCATGAAGGGGAAAGTCAATTTGTGGGATATGATGTAACTTCTTGTGATACAGAAATTTTACGCTATCGAAAAGTAAAGCAAAAAAATAATGAGTTTTATCAATTAATTCTTTCCAAAACTCCTTTCTATGCTGAAATGGGAGGGCAAGTTGGCGATTCAGGTTGGTTGATTTGTGGTGAGGACAAAATTGAAATTCTTGATACAAAGAAAGAAAATAATCTTTCCGTTCATATTGTAAAACGACTTCCTAAAAATTTGACGGATAGGTTTATTGCTTCTGTCGATATAGAAAAACGGTTGGCAACTTCACGAAATCACTCAGCTACTCACTTGCTGCATGAAGCTTTGCGGCAGGTTTTAGGAACACATGTGGAGCAAAAAGGCTCTTATGTAGGACCTGAAGGATTGCGTTTTGATTTTTCTCATTATCAGAAATTGACAAAAGAAGAGATAAGAGCAGTAGAGGCAATTGCTAATCGTAAAATTAGAGAAAATATTCCTTTGAATGAACAACGTGAGATTCCTATTCAGAAAGCTCGTGAAATGGGTGCAATGGCACTTTTTGGAGAAAAATATGACGAAACAGTGCGTCTTGTTCAATTTGGCACTTCGCTGGAACTTTGTGGAGGAACTCATGTAAAAGCTACTGGGGAAATTGGTATGGTTAGAATAATCTCCGAAACTTCCATAGCTGCAGGAATTCGTCGTATCGAGGCAATTACAGGTGAGGCTGTAGAAAAGCTTATTGACACTCAACAAGATCTTTTGAATGAAGCAAAAGAATTATTAAATAATGCTCCTGATTTGATCACTGCTATTCGTAAATTGTTAGAAGAAAATAGAGAATTGAAAAAACAAGTTAATGAATACAATGAAGAAAAACTTTTGCAACTTCGTGATAAATTATTAAAGGAAGCTGAAATTATTAACGGTATCACAGTAGTTTGTTACGAAGGAAATTTAACACCAGATCAAGCAAAAACATTGGCTTTTCAAATTAAGAATCTTCAGAATTCTAATTTATTTTTTATAGCAGGAAATGTGTATGAGGGGAAACCTTCTTTAACTGTATTAATTACCGAAAATTTAGTAGAAAAAGGGTTCAATGCCATCGATATTGTTCGTAAGGCAGCAAAAGAAATTCAAGGGAGTGGTGGAGGACAACCTTTTTTTGCTGTTGCAGGAGGTAAAAATCCACAGGGAATCCATAAAGCAGTTG
>DAOOVG010000107.1:0-4041 GCA_035369865.1 Paludibacteraceae bacterium
AACAATGCATTGGTAAAAATTCAGGATTTCCTGAACAGCGATGAAAATGTTTTCATCCTAAAGGGATATGCCGGAAGTGGGAAAACTACACTCTTAAAAGGAATTGTTGATTACTTACAAGGAATTGAACAAAAGTATCAGTTAATGGCTCCAACTGGAAGGGCAGCAAAAGTGATCAATCTAAAAACCGGATTTGAGGCAACCACCATTCATAAAGGAATTTATAGTTTTGATGAATTAGAAGAAATTGAGATAAAGGAAGAAGAAAAAAGCGAGGTAAGTTTTATTTACTATTACAAACTGCGTAACAACACCGAAGCATTTAATACTATATTTTTAATTGATGAAGCCTCTATGGTTTCTGATATTCAAAGTCAGGGCGAATTCTTTCGTTTTGGTAGCGGATATTTATTAAAAGATTTGATTGAATATGCTCATATCGGTTTTCCAAATTCAACAGCAAAAATAATTTTCATTGGCGACCCTGCACAGTTACCACCAATTGGAATGAATTTTTCACCTGCATTGGACAAGAAATATTTAACCGAAAAATACAATTTAAAGGTTGTTGATGCGGAAATAAGAGAGGTAAAACGCCAAAATGCAGATAATGGAATTTTGAAATCAGCTACAAAAATTCGTAAATGCTTAACTTCTGGTTTTTTTAACGATTTCGACCTAAAAGAAAATGGCAAAGATATTTTTAACCCGAAATTTGAGGATTTTCTTCAAACTTATAAATCAGAGCAAGGAACTAAAGTAATAATCTCATTTAAAAACAAAACAGCACTCGATATAAATCAAACCATCCGAAGAGATAAGTTTGGTGCTGAGTTGACAATACAAATAGGCGATGTTATTATTGTAGGTGGCAATAACTATTGTTTGGGAATAATGAATGGTGAATTTGGCGTAGTGTCGAATGTTGAAACCATTGCTACAACAAGAGAAATTCGATTTTATCGAAAAAGTGGCAGCACAGCTTCTGTTTTACTCTCTTGGCGACAAATTGAATTGCTTATGCCTGATGAAAAAGGTGGTAGCAAAACGGTAAAAGGTTATATGCTTGAAAATTTTTTAAACGGTGATAATTATTTGAAACCTGAGGAACAACAAGCATTATACGTTGATTTTAAAAACAGAAATCCAAAATTAAAACCAAGAACAGAAGAATTTAAGGAAACCATTAAAACAGACCCATATTTCAATTGCATACTTTTGAAATACGGCTATGCCGTAACATGCCATAAAGCACAGGGCGGTGAATGGGATAAAGTCTTTGTTTTTTGGGATAAAGGGGTCAAAGAAGATTTTACTTTCCATCATTCTGAACAAAATCGTAATGGAAAAACTAATCCTGATTTTTACCGGTGGGCTTATACTGCAGTCACAAGAGCATCTAAGAAACTATTTTGCATTAATCCGCCATATTTCAATTCTTTTTCAGAGATGTCGTTCATTGATATTAACGTTCAAAAGTCATATCAGGAGCTTAGCGGAAAATCGGTAAATCCTATTGAAATGGAGATAAATGGTGACCATCTTAAATTATTGCAAAAATTTAAGATGGATTCTGCTCCTATTTCTTTACAAAACCATTTTTTACTTTTAAATTATATAGTTCAGAAACAATATATCGATATTGTGAGTTGGAAAAAAGTGAATTACGAAATTCGATATGGTTTTCAACGAGAGAATGAAACAGCTGCTTTTAAGTTTTGGATAAATGGAAAAAATGAATTTAAGCCTAATTATCAAAAATTACCTTCCGAAACAAATTCTGATCGCTTATTTGAAGAAATATCCAAATTAATTGAAACTGCACCTAAAATTATATTTGTAAGAAATACACTTGACACAATACTTACGAAAATTGAAATTGAAATTGAGTTAGAAGAAGAAAAACCATTTCTTAAAATTTTATTTGATACTTTACAAAGGGATTTAGCTGTTTCAAATATTTCAATCATAGCCCTCGACCATCTGAGTTATCGGGAGCGTTATACTTTTGTGAGAGGTGATGAAATAGCTGTCATCGACTTTGAATACAACGGAGAAGGATTCTTTGGGAGGGTTTTACCACTCGAAAATCAATGTAACAGCGAGAATCTATTAAAAATTATTAAACAGACTATTTCTAATTTAAAAGTAATTGATTATGCCGTATAAAGAAGTAAATGAACTTAGAAAGTCAGGCAAACTGGAAGAAGCCCTAACAATGGCAAATCAAGATTTGGAGAAGGATCCTGAAAATATTTGGAATAAACGTTCAATGGCATGGGTGTATTATGAATATCTTAAAAAGTATGCTACGAAAGAGCACTTTGAGATATTTATGGACTTTATAAATAAGTTAAAAAAATTAGAATTGCCTGACGATGAAAAAATGGTCTTTGATAAATGTGCTTATCAAATAGGTAAATTGATATTCAGTTTTGCAAATGATGAACATATTGATTATTCAAAAATTAATATGCTTTTTGAAAACATAAAAACCTTTCATTTTACTAAACCCTCGGAATCTTATTCATTTTTATATAAAGCTTTCCATAAATTTTATAAAAGTTGGAACAATTATCTTCAATTTGCCGATTGGTGGGGCTTTGATAATTTCAGACCGCAAGATTATCTTTCTAAAGATTTTAATGGAAAGAAAAGCATGTCCATCGTGGAACAGGCTTATATAGCTTATGCAAAAAAGCTACTTGAAGGAGAATCAAAAGAAGTCGAAGGTATCATTTTACCTAAAGCAATTGATAAAACAAAAATCGAAGAATTTATTCCTAAACTTGATATAATAATCAAAACACATCCGGAATATCAATACCCACCTTATTTTAAAGCAAAGTTACTTTTAGCATTGGGTGATGAAAAAGATGTGTTATCTGATTTTATTCCTTTTGCAAAAAAGAAAAAAAACGACTTTTGGGTATGGGAATTGCTTGCAGACACATTTTCCGATGATGAGAGAAAAATGGCTTGTCTATGCAAAGCATTGAGCTTAAAAACATCTGATGAATTTCTGATAAATACTCGTCAAAAACTTGCAGAGATTTTAGTTAGACAAAATAAATTTCAAGAAGCAAAAACAGAAATTGAAAAAATATTATCTGTTCGAAAAGAAAATCATTGGAAAATTCCAAGGAACTTATCTGAATGGACTGAGCAATCCTGGTTTAGCAACACTAAATCGAATCAAGATAATTCAACATTTTACAAGCAATATGTAAAAGTTGCTGAGGAAATTCTGTTTGCTGATATTCCTGAAGAAACCGTTGTAATTGAATTTGTTAACGAGAATAAGTCAATCATTAATTTTGTTAAGGATAAGTCAAAACATGGATTTTTCAGTTATTCAGGTATGATTGAAAAACCTAAAATTGGTGATTTAATTAGTGTAAGGTTCAATGGCGAAGGACAAGACGGGTTTTACAAAGTACTTACAATTAAGAAGGCACAAAATGATGCCGTTTGCAACGCAGTCAAAAACTTTCAAGGTAATTTAAAAATGAAAAAAGAAGTTGCAAGTTTCGGTTTTGTAGATGATGTTTTCATAGAACCGAGTTTAATTGTAAAATATCAATTAAATAATCATGATATGGTAAAAGGAAAGGCTGTTTTATCATTTAACAAAAAGAAAAACGAATGGGGATGGAAAGCAATTGAAATATATTAGTCAATCCATTGCAAGGATTCGCAATCCGAAGCAAACTATTGGGCAGATTTTCAATCCACGGAAAATTTCAAAGAAAGATTTTTTAACTAAAGTCCCCTTAGTATGGAATAGTATTTTTCTCCACGTCGGAAAGAAATTTCTGATGAGATTATTCCTGCTGGAAAAATTGAAATATTAGCAAGCTCTTTCCGAAAAATTATATTGAACTCTTATTGGCTCTAAAATTTTTCAGAATAACTTTTCAATTTACACAGTTTATGAAATACTACCTTTTCAATTTACACCCTTCGTAAAATAGTGTAAAAAAATATTTTAAAGTTGTTTCAAGAGGTTTTTCATACTGACTTTTTCGTTCAGAATTGCGG
>DAOOVG010000108.1:0-3768 GCA_035369865.1 Paludibacteraceae bacterium
TAGAAAAATAATTGAAAGAATGAATTACAGAAAAAATTCTTTAATTTTGTAGGACATTTAAGTTTGTTTTTTTATCAATCAAGAAAAAATTAATCTATGACAAAAGAATTCAAATATCAAGAACCTTTTCCTCTTGGTGAAGATAAAACTGAATATTATTTGCTTACCAAAGATTATATATCAGTATCTCAGTTTGAGGGACAGGAAATTTTAAAAGTATCACCTGAAGGATTAACTCTGTTGGCTCGCATTGCATTTCATGATTGTGCTTTTCTTCTTCGCCCTGAACATCAAAAACAAGTAGCTGCCATTCTTAAAGATCCAGAAGCCAGCGAAAACGATAAATATGTGGCTTTGACTATGCTTCGTAATGCTGAAATTTCTGCTAAAGGAGTTTTACCATTTTGCCAAGACACAGGTACTGCTCTTGTTTATGCAAAAAAAGGGAATCGGGTATGGACTGATGGTAGTGATGAAGAAGCTCTTTCGAAAGGAATTTATGAAACCTATACACAGGAAAATTTACGTTATTCTCAGAATGCTCCGCTCACTACGTATGAAGAAGTAAATACCGGTACCAATCTGCCTGGGCAAATTGATATTATAGCAGATCAAGGTGAAGAATATAAATTTCTTTTCATGGCAAAGGGAGGTGGTTCTTCGAATAAAACTTTCTTGTTTCAGGAGACAAAAGCTTTATTGAATCCTGAAACTTTGGAAAAATTTTTGGCTGAAAAGTTGAAATTGTTAGGAACGTCGGCCTGTCCACCATATCATATTGGGTTTGCTATTGGTGGAACTTCAGCAGAAGCTTGCTTAAAAACTGCTAAATTAGCATCAACCAAATATTATGATGAACTTCCAACTACAGGCAATGAACTTGGTAAAGCTTTTCGTGATTTGGAACTGGAAGAAAAAATTTTAAAAGCAGCTCAACATTTAGGAATTGGAGCTCAATTTGGGGGAAAATATTTTGCTCATGATGTTAGGATTGTTCGTCTGCCACGACATGGAGCTTCTTGTTTTGTAGGTTTGGCTGTTTCTTGTTCTGCTGATAGAAACATCAAAGCTAAAATTAATCGAGAAGGAATTTGGGTAGAAAAGTTGGAAGATAATCCCGGAAAATATATTCCTGAAGAATATCGTCAAGTTGGTGAAGAAGGTGGTGTGAAAATAAATCTGAATCAACCAATGAAAGATATTTTAGCCACATTGACCAAATATCCTGTTTCTACTCGTCTCTCGCTTACAGGTACTATGGTGGTGGCACGCGATATTGCTCATGCCAAGATGAAAGAAATGCTTGATGCAGGGCATGATTTGCCTCAATATATGAAAGATCATCCGGTATATTATGCGGGCCCTGCAAAAACCCCTAAAGGCATGCCTTCAGGATCGTTTGGACCTACAACTGCTGGACGTATGGATCCGTATGTAGATCTTTTCCAAGCACATGGTGGTAGTTTAGTGATGATTGCAAAAGGTAATCGAAGCCAACAAGTAGTGGATGCTTGTAAAAAATATGGTGGCTTTTATTTGGGCTCAATTGGTGGACCTGCAGCAATATTAGCACAAAATAACATTAAAAAAGTAGAATGTATTGATTTCCCAGAATTAGGAATGGAAGCTGTTTGGAAAATTGAAGTGGTTGATTTTCCTGCCTTTATTTTGATTGATGATAAAGGGAATGATTTTTTTAGACTTATAAGTCAAAATGTAAGATGAAATCTTCGGAATAATCGATTATGATTAACTTTCCTCTATAAATCATGGATTAATCCTTAGAAGCATACAGGCCTATTATTTTTAATAATAAAAAATTAGTGGTAATTTTTTTATCCTATAAAAAACAAAGATAAAGTATTCGCTTTTGTTTTTGAAAATTGGGAAGTTGGGAAAATAAAATGCTTCCCTTGCAAGTTTTTCATGTCTCACAAGCATTTTCATTACTATCAAAGTCTGTTATCCTTTTTGTGTACACAGCATAATATTTTCAATATTTCGTCACAAAGATAAGTGACTTAGAAAATGTCGGAAGAAATCATTTAAAGAAATGGCTTTAAGAATCTTTCGCAGTGATATCTTATTCCTCTGTGGGAAAACATGGTTACTCAAACGATATATTGCATCGCTGCAACTGATTGTCCATATGAAGTAACATTTGTGCTTCGAATACCGTTTGGTAAGCCATTAAAGTTATGCTGCCCTTGATTTTTATTTTCGTGTGTTTGGAAATACTTCGATTTTCATGTAATTTTGTACTTGATAACCTGATAATCACAAAAATAATTATCTATTTGTTTTTTAACGAAAAATAGAAAATCAATTTATCAAATCAATGGTGAATTTGCAAGAATGGAATAATGAATCTATAAAAGAATATTTACAGCATCCAATATTTAAGATTATTTCCGAAACTGCCGATGAACAACAAGAAGAATGTTATGTTATTGGTGGTTTTGTACGCGACATTTTTTTGAAAAGATCGTCGAAAGATATTGATATTGTGGTAATTGGAAGTGGAATTGAACTGGCAAAACGAGTAGTTGAAAAATTAGATAAAAAAGCAAAATTGACTGTTTTTAAAAATTTTGGAACAGCACAAGTAAAAACGAACAATTTAGAAATTGAATTTGTAGGTGCTCGTAAAGAATCGTATCGCTCAGATTCACGAAAACCCATTGTAGAAAATGGAACACTGGAAGACGATCAAAAACGTCGTGATTTTACCATAAACACACTGGCATTATGCCTGAATAAAAATCGTTTTGGTGAATTAGTGGATCCATTTAATGGATACAGAGACTTACAAAATTCAGTGCTGAGAACTCCATTAGATCCCGATATTACTTTTTCTGATGATCCTTTACGAATGTTACGATGTATTCGGTTTGCATCAGAGCTGAATTTTTATGTGGAAGTGAATACTTTTGAAGCGATCCGCCGAAATAAAAAACGAATAGAAATTGTTTCAAAAGAAAGAATTACCGATGAATTAAACAAAATTATTTTATCAAAAAAACCATCTATTGGCTTTATTTTGCTCGATCAATCAGGATTGCTTGAACTTATTTTTCCTGAACTTTTTGCTCTAAAAGGAGTGGAAACCAAAGATGGAATCGGACATAAAGATATTTTTTATCATACACTTGCTGTATTAGACAATTTAAGTTTTCAAACAGATTCGTTGTGGCTACGATGGGCAGCTCTTTTGCATGATATCGGAAAACCGCTAACAAAATGTTTTGATAAACAGACTGGCTGGACTTTTTACAATCATAATGTTGTAGGTTCAAAAATGGTACCTGATATTTTCAGAAAAATGAGGCTGCCTGTCAATGAAAAAATGAAATATGTTCAAAAATTAGTTTTTTTACACATGCGCCCTATTGTGTTGAGTGAAGAAGAAGTTACTGATTCAGCCGTCAGGAGATTACTTTTTGAAGCAGGTAATGATATTGATGATTTAATGATGCTTTGTGAAGCGGATATAACTTCAAAAAACCCGGAAAAAGTTAAGCAATACAGAAATAATTTTCAGTTGGTACGAAAAAAACTGAAAGAAATTGAAGAAAAAGATCGAATTCGTAATTTTCAGCCACCTATTGATGGAAATGAAATTATGAAAACATTCAATTTGCCTGCTTGTGCTACAGTAGGAGAAATAAAGCAGCGAATCAAAGATGCCATTTTAGATGGCGTCATTCCTAATGAATATGAAGCAGCTCGAGAATATATGATGAAAATCGGTAAAGAAATGGGATTAAT
>DAOOVG010000109.1:0-3590 GCA_035369865.1 Paludibacteraceae bacterium
CAACTTCCTATTATCATTCCTTCAAATGAACAATTAAACACATTTCAAAATATTTTTAATCGCGCAGTGAAAATCCAAAAAAACAAATTCGCAGGAAAAATCGCCGAAGATGAAGCAGAAAAACAATTAAACCTAATTCAAATAGAATTAGATAAAGAAGTGGAAGAACTTTATGATGTTTGAAAAAGATCTATTTCACTTACTTTTGATACAAATCTTATTTCATTTTTAAAAAACAGGTTTATCCCAATAGCAGAGCTTGAAATTTATTCAATTTAATTTCATTAGTTAAATATCTATTCGACAGAAGCTATTGCAAATACAAATCTTCTTCTTTTATTACTTTTGGTGAATAAAATTTTTATAGGTTGATCTTATATTAATTTATATTAATTTATATTAAATCTTAATTTAAGATAACCTAATTGTATTTTTATTTATATATTTGAACTTAAATAATTATATATTACAATATTCGTTATTACTTTCAATAAATTAATTTTAAAAAAATAATATTGAGTTTATTCTGAAAATCAAATTTAATGATTTTTGGACACGTAAGATGTTGAATATTAATAGTGAATTAAAAAAGTTAGCGACACAGACTTTTAAGGGTAGATTCAGTTGAATATTCAAAAAATTTTTTGTGAGCAAAGCAAACAATAAAATAAAGATATGAAAACATATGTTGGAAAGGAAATACACGATAAAAAAAATGTTTTCATTTTTCTTCAGAGGATAATTCTTTTGTTTGTTATTTCTTTTTCTTTAAGCAACTTAGTTCTGGCCGAACATTCGCTCCCTGTATATAAACCTCAACGAAACAATATTCCTGATTCTCGGCAGGAGATCGTATTTTTTACAACTAAAACAGATGGTCAACTTTCTCCTTTTTCAACTATCGATTACACGAAACGTAAGCCTTTTGCAGAGACTAATGTCTCTATTTTATCTTTACAAACCAAGCCCATGCATGCTCCTGCGGAAGATGATCCACCTTTTCCCGCTGATCCGGGACAGTTGCCTATTGGAGATGGTATAGGATTTCTTTTGTGTTTATCCTTACTCTATGCCTTTATTAGAAAATCGAGTTATTTGTTCACCCATCACAAACAGGAGATATAAAAAAGTTTATCTATATTATTGTTAAATGCTCTTATTTATTGAAAATGAACTATTTAAAGAATCATTTATCAACAGATTCAACAATTTTTTTCTTTTTATTTTTATTAAATCAACAAAGTAAGAGAGAGAAAAAATCGTATTTTTTCGGGTAACGGACAAATGCAAAAAAATGACTTCTGTTTATTCTAACAATTCAGGTATTGTTGCCATTTTGGGAAATACCTTAGTTAATATTTTATCCATTTCCACAATTCTTTCCAGGTAGCTTTTTTACCATACATTAAAATGCCAGTACGATAAATTTTCCCTGCTAACCAAGTAGTACCTATGAATGAAAGAATTAAAATGACCAGTGACAGCAAAATTTCCCACGTTGCTACTCCGAACGGTAAGCGAACCATCATCACAACTGGAGAAGTAAAAGGAATCAAGGAACACCAGAAAGCCAGTGGTCCATCAGGATTTTGCGTACTGTAAATGGCTGCATAAATGGCAAAAATAATGGGCAACGTGAGGGGTAAAGTAAATTGTTGTGTATCGGTTTCAGTGTCAACTGCCGAACCTACGGCTGCAAAAAGTGAAGCATATAGCAAATAACCTCCAATAAAATAAACTATAAAAAGAATGATAATTTGCATAAAATCAATACCTTGTAACATTTCAAGGAAATAATTTATCCCATTTTCAGCTCCTGAAGAAGAAATTGCCTGATTCACAATCTGTTCATTCTTTATTATTTCATTCGATTGTGAAAGTGAATTAAAATCAATATTTGTATTAAATAAACTTCCAGCAATGCCTACAATTGCTAATGTCAAGATCATCCAGATAAAAAATTGTGTCAGTCCTACTAAAGCAATACCAATGATTTTTCCCATCATAAGCTGAAAAGGTTTCACCGATGAAATGATAATTTCCACAATGCGGTTAGTTTTTTCCTGAATAACGCCATTCATTACCTGTGAACCATAAGTCAGAATAAAGATATAAACCATCATGGCTGAAAAGATGCCAATGGCAATGGCTAATTCTGTGGAACTTAACTTTTCTTCGCCTTTTTCATTCCAGCGGACGGTAGCAATATCAATTTTTTGATTAGTATTTTCAATAATTTTTTCTAAATCAGGAACATTGTAATTTCTTAATTTTTGCTCTTTTACATAATCATTTAATAATCCAGCAATATAGTTTTTTGTTTCTAAATTGATTTGTTTTTCAGAATAAAGCGTTGCTGCACTTGAATTTTCGGACAAATCACCTGTGATGACCAATACGCCTGCCAATTCTTTATTTTTATTTGTGTTTTTTTGAATTTCGTTCAAAGGTTTATCAACAAACTCAAAAATATACGAATCATTATTTTTTAAGGCTTTTTCATATTGATGGGTTCTGTCAATCACCAAGATATGTTTTTTTGTTTCTGTTTTTAAAGTAGATAACCATAATGGAACAATGATTAATGCTGCAAAAAGTAATGGTGTTAAAAAAGTAAGAAGCAAAAACGAACGCTTCATTACGCGAGTTGTATATTCACGGCTGATAATCAATTTAATTTTATTGGGCATAACTGAAAAGATGTTTGGAAAGTTCAATAATGGTTTGTTTTCAAAAATTTAGTTCAGTCCTTCTTTTTGTACAGTTTCGATGAAAATATCATTCATGCTTGGCAATAGTTCTTCGAACGCTACGATTTCTGTTTGTTGCATGAGCTCAAAAAGTAAAGCATTATTATTCCCATCTATTTGCTTTTTTATAATACTTTCTATCATTCCCTCTTTTTGAGTTTGTGAAATCAGCTTGAAATATTCATTTTCTCTAATTGGTTGCAAAGAGCGGATTCTAAAAGTCCTGCTTGAATAAGAAGCTTTGATATCAGTTACTTTTCCCTGTAAAATGATTTTAGCTCGATGAATTAATGAAATATTTTCACAAAGTTCTTCTACCGAAGCCATGTTATGTGTGGAAAAAATCACCGTTGCGCCATTGTTTTTAAGTTGTAAAATTTCTTGTTTGATAATGTCTGTATTGATAGGATCAAATCCGCTGAAAGGTTCATCTAAAATCAATAATTTCGGTTGATGAAGAACGGTGATGATAAATTGCACTTTTTGTGCCATTCCTTTTGACAGTTCTTCTACTTTCTTGTCCCACCACGATTGGATTTCAAATTTTTCAAACCAGTATTTTAAAGCTTTCAATGCCTCACTTTTTTTCATTCCTTTCAATTGAGCAAAAAACAAAGCTTGTTCACCTACTTTCATTTTCTTATACAAACCTCTTTCTTCGGGCAAGTAACCCAATAACACTATATCATCGTCTTTTATCATTTTTCCGTTTAATCGAACTTCGCCGCTATCGGGAGCAATCATTCGGTTAATAATCCGAATTAGCGTTGTTTTACCAGCACCATTTGGTCCCAATAAACCGTAAATTGAATTTTCAGGAACATGCAAGCTGACTCCATT
>DAOOVG010000110.1:0-2997 GCA_035369865.1 Paludibacteraceae bacterium
GCAAATTTGTAGATAACTCAATTGAAGACGATGAATTATAAATAACGCCGGTGCATAACAGCACTTATAGCCAATGTGGGTTTAGGTTGTAGGGTTCTCGTGCTGTTTCGTTTGGTCGGTTCATTATCGGCTGATAAAACGCCGTTCACGAAATTCCACACGTGCTATAGTTGCGGCACGCTAGGCGGCATAGTAAAAATGATAATAATGTTCATAAAAAGTCAATTATGTGAGCAACCATTTACTGCTTTTTGCATCTTTAGTATTAAACAAATCAAGTAAAATACAACTAATGGAAGCAAATACTCCACCATCCTTAATTCTACACCTACCAATATTTGGTAAGGAGTCTAATTGAATAATCCAGTTTACAAACATTAAAAATTAAATTTTATGAAAACAAAAACATTTCTATTTATCTCAATTACCTTGTTTTTACTAATAGGGGGAATGGGGTGTGAAGAAGATTTAAATTATTATTCAGGTACAATTATAGCCTTAGATGGGAATAATGGCTGTTTTGATATTATTCAAATTGACAAATCGCCTCGTGGAGGATTAGCTTCTGAAACAACAATTTCTTTTGATGCTAACTCATTAAACAAAAGTTTAAAACTAAATGACATTGTAAAATTCGAAATCATATCATACGAAAAATTAATAGATACACAAGCTACATTATGTCCACATCCAACATATAGTGCAACTATTAAATTACTAAACTATTAAAAAATTAAAGTTCAATAGTTCGTTAGAAAAAAATAAACTATTACGCAGCTTTAATTCCGAAATACAGAAGTTCTCTGACAAGGTGGTGACTTTTTAGGGGACACTATTTCACGAAGTGTGTAAATTAAAAAGTCGAGATAAAAATTAAAGTCTTATTCTTTCGCTAAGATAAAAATAAATTGATTAAGAATAATGCTCAAACAAAAAAACTCTTCTTTGAGTTTTTTCCATCATTTTCTTCAAATTCCAAGCTGAAGCTGCCAACAAAGTATTGATTTGCAAGCCTTCTTTACCCACATGATAATTCTGTTCCATTCGGAAATCTTTTTTCAGATGCTCGATGATCGGTTCAATACACCTGCCCTTGCTCTACACTTCCTCCGTTATCAATAAAGTCTTCCAACAGGGGACGAAATAAATCTCGTTGTTCTTTTTTCGGCGATTTTCCTATCATTTTTTGCAGTGTTTTATACCGTAAAGTTACTAATTTCTGCAAATATAAACAAACTTTTTTACTACTATTTTATTGATATTTAGTCGAATAGAATAAATTTAAAGAACGACTATTTATGAATGAATGGATATGGTTTGGGCTTATTGTTTTAGTATATCCATCAATTCTTTGTTGATATAAAGTGTTTCTCGTCCCACTTTTTGTGATTCAACTACTCCAATATTTTCTAATTCTTTTAAATATCGTGAAGCTGCTTTTCTTTCGACTCCCAATTTTTTTACTACAAACTCGATTTTTGTATAGGGTTGCTCGAATAACAGTTCTATAAGTTCTTTTCTGTAAACTTTGTTAGCTTTTTGTTGGACAAGAGTGATTGTTGAATCAAGCAGGTTTTTGATCTTCATGATTCTTGTAATGGTTTCTCTGGAGGTATTTTCAACAGCTTGAAGCATAAATATGATCCAATCTTCCCATTCCCCCGTTTTATTTACTTGATTTAGAAGTCTGTAATATTCTGTTTTATTGGCAATGATATATGAACTTAAATATAATATTGGCACATCAATTAACTGGTTTAGTATCAGATACAAAATATTAAGAATCCTGCCTGTCCTACCATTGCCATCATAAAAAGGATGAATACTTTCAAATTGGTAGTGTAAAATTGCCATGTTAATCAATGGAGGTAAATCATTGGGTTGATTAAAATAATCCACAAAATTTGAAAGTAAATCCAATATTTCCGTTTTCTCTTGTGGAGGAGTATAGATGACTTCTCCCGTTTTATCATTTTTCAAAACCGTGCCCGGAATACTTCTAATTCCAGCCGTGTTATCAACCAATTGTTGTTGAATACTTACAATATCATTAATTCTTATGAACCCTTGTTTTTTAACAAGGTTAAAACCAAAAAATATTGCTTCGCGATAATTGACAACTTCTTTTGTAGCGGGCGATATATTGGTTTTATTAATGGTTAGGGCTTTATAGAGTTCATCTTGAGTAGTGATAATATTTTCGATTTCGGAGCTGTCTTTTGCTTCGCGTAGTACAATAGCATTAATCAACATGGCTTGATTGGGAATTGTCTTTGCTATTCCTTTTAATTCGGCTAATGCAGACGCTGATCTGGTTGTTTGCTTCAATATTTCGATAGTTTCTACTTTTTCTTTCGAAGGTGGAAGTTTTTCAAGCCTGTATTGTGGTGCATTTTGTCCCATATTCTTTTTATTTGTCCCAAAAATACAAATTTTAGTACAAATAACAAAATTTAAAGTGAAATTTTAGTTGAATGTAGATTCAACCAGCAAGTGCGAAATTAAATAAAAATCTAAAAAATTTCAGTTGCTATATGCAACGGTTCTACTTTTGATTGTCAGCTGATTTCAAACACAATTTTGTTTTTCTCTGCTGGTTCAATTCAGAATTATCCTGTATATTTGTGCAAAATGTTTTTGGTGATAATTTTATGAAAAAGATTTTACCTGCCGAGTGGGAAAAGCAACAATATGTGCAGTTAACGTGGCCGCATAGTGGAACAGATTTTCAACCTATGTTGGAAGATGCAAATCGCTGTTTTGTCAAAATTGCTCATGCGATTCTTCAATACGAAGAATTACTTATTGTTTATGCTCAAGCTGAGGAAGTGAAGCAAATGCTTGCCGGCGAGGATTTTTCAAGAATACGATTGGTCGAGCTGCCTTCCAATGACGTGTGGGCACGCGATCATGCCGGTATTACGGTTTTTGAGAATGGACGTCCGGTGATTTACGATTTTGCTTTCAACGGTTGGGGTCTCAAATATCCTGCTTGCC
>DAOOVG010000111.1:0-2815 GCA_035369865.1 Paludibacteraceae bacterium
CTTGATTTTTATTTTCACGCGTTTGGAAATACTTGGATTTTCATGTATTTTTGTTTCTTGTAATTTTTACGATTTGGTTTATTTTATTTGATAACAATTTTTTAAGAAAAGAATTTTTTGAATAATTTTAAAAATGTCTATTACTATTTCCCAACTTTCAAAAAGTTTTGGCAAACAAAAAGTTTTAAACAATATTTCCTTTGAAATAAAACAAGGCGATATAGTTGGATTTCTTGGTCCAAACGGTGCAGGAAAAACCACCACTATGAAAATTATTACCGGTGCCTTACCTTACCGGGAAGGTTCAGTAAAAGTGGGAGAATGGGAAGTGAAAGAACAGCCTTTGAAAACCAAATCGCTTTTGGGATATTTACCAGAACAAAATCCGCTTTATGCTGAAATGTATGTGAAAGAATATTTGCTTTTTGTAGCTTCTTTTTATGGCTTGGGGAAAAACAAAAACGAAAGAATTGATGAACTAATTGATGTCGTGGGACTTCGTCCAGAATTTAAAAAGCGAATTGGTCAACTTTCAAAAGGTTATCGTCAACGAGTAGGATTGGCACAAGCCCTCATACACGATCCCAAGGTGCTAATATTAGATGAACCAACCACCGGACTTGATCCCAATCAACTGGAAGAAATTAGAGAATTGATTCGTTCACTGGGAAAAAATAAAACTGTTTTGCTCAGTACCCATATTTTACAGGAAATTAGAGCTATTTGTAACCGAGTAATAGTTATCAATAAAGGTGAAATTGTAGCTGATTATGAAAATCTTTCCAAAATAAACAACGCAGATAAGAATCATTTCCAGTATGAAATTGAATTTTCAAAAGCAATAGAGATGGAGAAATTAAAAAATCTTCCTACTATTATTTCTATAAAAACAATTCATCTGGCTCATTTTATTTTATTATCTTCTTCTGATATTCGAAGTGAACTTTTTAATTTTGCAGTAGAAAATGAGAATCCCATTTTAACCTTAAAGCCCATTGAAAAAAGTTTGGAAGAAATTTTCAGAGAATTAACTACTGAGTGATTAATTAACATGGAAGAGGAAAAATTTGACATACGTAACAATAGAAGCATTGACAAGGAATTTGAAAATATTCTGCGACCAATTACCTTTTCAGATTTCAAAGGTCAAAACAAGATTGTCGAGAATTTGAAAATTTTCGTTCAAGCTGCTCGTATGCGTAATGAGCCTTTAGACCATGTATTATTGCATGGACCTCCTGGATTAGGGAAAACCACTCTTTCCAATATTATTGCCAATGAATTGAATGTTGGTTTTAAACTTACTTCTGGACCTGTTCTGGATAAACCCGGTGATCTGGCAGGCATCCTTACCAGTCTTGAACCTAACGATGTGCTTTTCATTGACGAAATTCATCGTTTGAGTCCAGTAGTGGAAGAATATTTATACTCTGCGATGGAAGATTTCAGAATTGATATTATGATAGATAAAGGTCCCAGTGCCCGTTCTATTCAAATCAATCTTAATCCTTTCACGCTCATTGGAGCAACCACCCGAAGCGGTTTACTCACTTCACCGTTGCGTGCACGATTTGGTATTAATTGTCATTTCGAATACTATGATGCGTTGGTCATTACAGGTATTGTAAAACGCTCTGCCCGTTTGCTTGATATTCCCATTGAAGACGAAGCAGCAACAGAAATTGGTAACCGTAGTCGCGGAACTCCACGTATTGCCAATGCATTGTTACGTCGTGTACGAGATTTTGCTCAAGTAAAAGGTTCTGGAAAAATTGATCTGCAAATTGCACGTTACGCTCTGGAAGCTTTGAACATTGATAAATATGGGCTGGACGAAATTGATAACAAAATTTTAAATACGATTATTGATAAATTTAATGGTGGTCCTGTCGGATTAACAACTATTGCTACAGCTCTCGGCGAAGATCCTGGCACACTCGAAGAAGTATATGAACCTTTTCTGATCATGGAAGGCTTTCTCAAACGTACCCCCCGCGGGCGTGAAGCTACCAACTTAGCCTACAAACACCTGAAAAAAAACAGACTGGGAGAAATGGGAACTTTGTTTTGATGAATTGTAATAAAATTGCTGGGAAAGATTTTGAATTTCGTAGATTTTTTATAAAACAATATTTATCAATGAAATGTCATATATTTCATATTTTAAACCGTTTATGGTCAGGGGATTGAAATTTATAGAATTAGAAAAACCATACGATAAAATCATGCGAAAATAAAATTCTTTTCTGTGAAATTTAAAAATTATCCTTTATATTTGCAGTGTTTTTCAATCGGTGCGTTCCTCTAATGGTTAGGAGGTCAGTTTCTCAATCTGATAATAGCAGTTCGATTCTGCTACGCACTACAAAGTTTTAAACCTTGTTTAAACATAGTTTTAAAAAAGTCTTTTCTTTTTTTGGTAAAATTATTTATTCTTTTGGTTGTATTCGTATTCATGTTGTGCCAAATCTGCTCTATATTCCCTGTTTCGATTACTGCAATTTCGGCTCAGTTCACGCGATACAATCGATTTGTAGCTTTTTAAGGGGAAGAGACCAACGTAAAGCGTTTATTCCATTAAGGCAAAGGGGAAAAGCTCTTTTTTCTCCTTTGCCTTGAAAAATAATTTTTCTTTATCTTTTATTTCCCCGGAAAAAGTTACATTAATTACTTGAATTTACCAAACTTTTGCTAAATAATGTAAGAATACTACACTTAAGGTACTAAAAAGCTCTTTACATTGTGTAATCCACAAAATATTGTACCTTTCCTCTATAAATCATAGGTTAATTTTTTGAATAAGATAATCGTAATA
>DAOOVG010000112.1:0-2779 GCA_035369865.1 Paludibacteraceae bacterium
AATATTCTTTATTTTCTATTTTTGAAGCGAGGTTCTGCAGTTTCCCTAAATTCAGTATTTTAATCAGATAATTTCTAATAATAGGTAGTTTTGCGGAGAATCAAATTATTTATTATTTTTAATTTGCCTTTAAAACCTTATTAAAAACATTTAACCTTAATAACCTTGAAATATTTCCTTGATTATAACATTATTACCTTATTTATTTGATTATTAATCTAATAAATTCATCTTCGTTATATAATAATTTTATTTGTTTAATTATACTTGATTGTTAAAAAGTGCTCCTCCCCTACTCTTTTATTTTGAATAATACCTTAAATTGTTGTATTTCAATCATTTAAAAATATTTTTCAATTACTTTTTATAAAAAGAGCTTAAATAGCCATTAAAAAGCAAAAATTGAATAAAAAAGGTTATATTTGTGGCAATTAAGTTAGTCTAAATTTAAGATTCAAATACTTTAAATTTTTTTATTATTATGAAATATTTTCCACCTTCAGAGCTACTTATCAATGAAGATGGTAGCATTTTTCACTTGCATCTCAAACCTGAACAGTTGGCTGACAATGTAATATTGGTTGGTGATCCTGGACGAGTTGCTACGGTTGCTTCTTATTTTGATTCACAAGAATGTTCAGTATCAAATCGTGAATTTAAAAGTATTACAGGTACTTACAAATCCAAAAGAATTACGGTGGTTTCCACTGGAATTGGTACCGATAACATTGATATTGTTTTGAACGAGTTGGATGCTCTTGCTAATATTGATTTGGAAAAAAGAACTGAAAAACCAGAATTCAGACAATTGAACATCGTTCGCATTGGTACTTCAGGAGCAATGCAACCCGAAATTCCATTGGGAAGTTTTTTGATTTCGGAAAAATCGTTAGGATTTGATGGACTTTTAAGCTTTTATGCTGGTAGAGATAAAGTTTGTGATCTGGATTTTGAAGAAGCTTTCAAAAAACATGTAGATTGGAATCCAAAATTAGCTTCTCCTTATGTGGTTGACAATGATAAAGAATTAATTGAAAGAATTGGTAAAAATGATATGCTGAAAGGTGTAACTATTTCAGCCAATGGATTTTATGGACCTCAAGGACGCGTTCTTCGTCTGGACTTGCATGATAGTCATTTGAATGATAAAATTGAAAGTTTTCGACATAATGGATACAAAATTACTAATTTTGAAATGGAAAGTTCAGCTATTGCTGGATTATCTAAATTAATGGGACACAAAGCAATGACTGTTTGTTGTATCATAGCCAATCGAAGAATTGAATCTGCTAATACTAACTATCAACCACAAATAGAAAAATTGATTCAACTAGTGCTGGATAGAATTTAAAAAAACATTTTTACTGTTTTTCAGAATAAAAATGAATTTTGATACTACTATATGTGCTATTTCAACCCCACCGGGAACGGGAGGTATCGCTATTATTCGACTTTCAGGGCCTGAAGCAATTGATTATACCAATAAAATTTTTGTGCCGAAAAAGAAATCGCTTGATCTTTTTCAACAGCAGCCTTATACAGTTAATTTTGGTAGTATTATTAATAAACAAAACGAAATTATAGACGATGTTTTGGTAACTATTTTTCGTGCTCCTCATTCCTATACCGGTGAAAATGTTGTGGAAATTTCTTGTCATGGATCTATTTATATTCAGCAACAAATTTTACAATGCTTAATTGATAAAGGTTGTGTCTTAGCAAAAGCTGGCGAATTTACGCAAAGAGCTTTTCTAAATAAGAAAATGGATTTGTCTCAAGCCGAGGCAGTTGCTGATTTAATTGCTGCTACTTCTGCTGCTTCGCATCGAATAGCATTAACTCAAATGAGAGGTGGTATTTCCAATGAATTAAAAAAATTACGTTCACAGCTTCTTGATTTTGTTTCATTAATTGAATTGGAACTCGATTTTTCAGAAGAAGATGTGGAATTTGCTGACCGATCAAAATTAATGTCTCTTGCTGACGAAATTGAAAAATTGATGAGAAAATTATCAAATTCCTTTAAAATTGGCAATGCATTAAAAAATGGAATTCCTGTGGCTATTATAGGTGAAACCAATGTAGGAAAATCAACTTTATTGAATGTTTTACTAAACGAAGAAAAAGCCATTGTTTCTGATATACACGGAACAACACGAGACGCTATTGAAGATTCGGTAAACATTGAAGGAATTACTTTTCGATTTATTGATACAGCAGGAATACGTGAAACAAAGGACGAAATAGAAACGCTTGGTATTGAACGTACTTTTCAGAAAATTGAGCAAGCCTCTATTATTTTATGGCTCATTGATTGTACACAATTAAGTGAACGCATTGAATCGCTGACTGAAAAAATTGCCAAAAAAGTAGAAAATAAAAAGTTTATTCTGATATTCAATAAAATAGATAAACTTACAGAAGAAGAACGAGATGTATTAAATGATTTTTTTGAACATTATACTGGCGAACGCATTTATATTTCTGCAAAAAAACACATAAATATTGAAAAATTACAAAAAGCACTCGTTAAAGCAGCTCAATTGCCCGAAATTCAACCTGGTGATGTAGTAATTAGCAACGTGAGACATTACGAAGCCCTGCAAAACGCTTTAAAAGCCATTCAACGAGTTAAAGAAGGTATCGAAAACGAAATTTCCGGTGATTTTCTTTCACAAGACTTACGTGAATGCATGTTTTTCCTTGGAGAAATCACTGGAGAAATCACCAATGACGAAATTTTGGGAAATATTTTCAGTAAGTTTTGCATTGGAAAGTA
>DAOOVG010000113.1:0-1841 GCA_035369865.1 Paludibacteraceae bacterium
GCCGAAATTAATAAACCAACAAAAAAGCTACTGGAGAAAATGAAAATAGCTATTATCTAAAAATTTAGGATTTGGGATTAATTACTATATTTCAATCAAATGAATGATTTGGTCATGTAAAAATTTGGTTCGTTCTAAAACGATGGACTGTCGTACTTTAAGTGTAAGATATTGAATTTTAGCTTTTAACTTTTTAAATTCTTTATGCCAGAAAAAAGCAAATTTCCCAAAATAATATTGTAAAGGAAAGAATAAAATAGTTGCCCACCACGTAGCTTTAAGTTTTTTATAAAATAAAATGGTTTGTAAAATATAAAACAAAGGAAAAGTAACCAGTCCTATCCCGAATCGTAAGGAACCACGACCCCCAGGAAAATTAAGATGAAATGCGTTGATAATTAAATCAGGCGTGAAGAATGGTAATAAATTCAAAATGAATCCTATTAAAAAAAATGGGAAGGATATGATCAGCAACAAACTTTCCAACACTAAAGAAGAGGTTTTTATGGTTTTGTTGAATAGCCACGAAGGCAAGTTTAATTTTTTTAAGTTTTCGTTGTATTCTTTACAAAGCATAGTTAATTTTTCAACTAATTCAGGATGAGCTTGTTCCAATTCAAGTAAACGTTGAGCTGTTTTTTGTCGGGCAAAAAACCGAAAGGGTTCCTTATTTGGTAATTGCAATTTTTCAACCATAGCTGCATTAGCCACTTTGGTGGCAGTTTCAAAACAATTGTAGTTTTCGTGGGTAGCAATGTCGAGTGTCAAGTCGCTTAAACGATTTTTTAATTCATCTCTGATCTTATTTATTGCTGTGACCGGATTTTCTTCGTATTCGCTCATGTAATCTGCCACTTCTATGGGTTTTCCAATGTTAATGATAAGGTGTTCTCCATATTTATCAATATTCCCCCAATCTATACCAATAGGTACAATTTTAACTGCTGGTTGAGAGTCATATTTTTCTTGAGCTTGAAAAGCAATTCTAAAAATCCCTTTTGCAAGAGATCTGATTTTTCGCTGGCTCCCCTGGTTGCCTTCTGGCATGATACCAATGGCTTTATTGTGATGCAAAATTTCTACACATTTATCAAAAACGATATTGTTTTTGTCTAGATTTTCAATTCCTTCCCGCATACGAAAAGCTGGCATTATTTTACAAAATTTGAGAAATTTTGCAATGGTTTTATTGTTGAAATAGTCAGAACGAGCAAGAAAAACCACCGGCATTTTATGTGGAACAACAGAAATAACCGCAAGTGCATCCATTAATGCATTTAAATGATTCACTGCAAAAATAACTGGACCTTCTTTAGGTAAATTTTCACGTCCTAACACAATATATTTGCTGAAAAAACGCTTGAAGGCAAACATAACGTAGCCTCTCACCAGGCTATAAGAAAAAGTAAAATCATCTATTTCTGCCATTTCTTCTCTATTAATTTATAAATTTATTAAATTGAAATAAATGCAGTTATCTTTTTAGACGGCTACAAGGCTATTTCACTGAACAAAAATACATGAAAATTGAATTATTTCCAAGCGTGTAAGAATAAAAAAATCAAGGTCACAAAGATTATCAATATAATAAACCCGTACGATTCTATGGATAATCTATGATTTATAAAGAAAAGATTTTAAGAATGCTTGTTCCTCCATTTCAGAAAAGAAGTTCTTCTAAAATAATTTCTGCAATTTGATTTATTTTTCCCCGATTTTTCGCTCATATTAGTTTAATAATTCTAATACAATTTTTTAGTGCTCGTTTTTTTATCTTGAATGCTTTGTCTTAAAAATTTTAGACTTGATATATTTTCATTTTTAGCATTATCAAAATCTTT